>JAZAIZ010000413.1:0-10359 GCA_036230545.1 Myxococcota bacterium | reverse complement strand
CCACCGCGTTGATTGCCCATCTTTTGGAGGCGTCGGGGCGGGACCCCTCGTTTTTGGTGGGTGGGGCGCTGGTGAATCACCCCGAGTGCGTCCGCAGCACGGGGGGCGACCACTTTGGGATTGGGGGGGATGAGTACGACACGGCCTATTTCGACAAGGTGCCCAAATTTGTGCATTACCGCCCGCGCACCGCGGTTATTACAAGCCTCGAATTTGACCATGCGGATATTTACGATTCCATCGAGACCATCGAGGCTGCCTTTGAGCGCTTGATTAAGCTTGTGCCTGAGGATGGCCACCTGGTGATTTGGGGGGGGGCCCATCGGGCGGTGCGCCTGGCTCAGCAGCACGCTCGATGCAAAGTGACCCTCTATGGGACCGAAGCGCAGGAGGGTGTTGGGCTGTGCATGAGCCGTTGTGACCCCGGCCCTGAGGGGTTGCGCTTTGTGGCGCATCTGGATGGGACGGACCTTGGGGAGATGAGCGTCCCCATGTGGGGCCACCACAGCGCTCAGAATGTGCTGGCGGCCCTGGGAGCGCTGCTGGCCCTCGGGTTGAGCGCCGCGGAGCTGCGGGAGGCGCTCCGGACCTTCGCGGGGGTGAAGCGCCGCCTGGAGGTGCTGGGAAACCCCGGCGGCGTGACGGTGGTGGACGACTTCGGGCATCACCCTACGGCGGTGCGCCTGACCCTCGAAGGAGCGCGCATGCGCTGGCCGGAGGCCCGCTTGTGGGCCCTCTTTGAGCCTCGCTCGGCGACGTCCCGGCGCAATATTTTTCAGGAGGAGTTTATCGAGGCCCTCAGTGGGGCGGAGTGTGTGGTGGTGGGGAGCCACGCGCGGCTTTTGGAGGTGCCCGAAGCGGAGCGCTTCTCACCGGAGAAGGTGGCCAGCGCGTTGCGGGAGCGGGGCCGGGAGGCCTGGGCTATCGCCGATGTGGAGGGCATCACCCAACGGGTGGGTGAGAGCGCAGCGCCGGGGGATGTGGTGATGGTGTTCTCCAATGGCGATTTTGGCGGCCTGCATCGGTTGCTGCTGGAGGCGCTGAGGGCGTGATACTTTGCGTTGAGGGGAGGTTTTGTGCCACCATTGGGAGGACCTGAGCAGTAACCCGGATGGGTTTATTGGGGGAGGGGGCCGACGATGAGCGCAGCGCTGGAGAGAGGGGAGAGCCCCGGCGAGACCTGTGTGGTGATTGCAATTAACGACGATGAGTACGGCATCCCGGTACCCCACGTGCGGGAGCTGGTTGGGTATCGTGAGGAGCACTTCAGGGCGACGCCGCAACGCCGCCGTTGCAGTCGCGGGGTGATGGATGTGCGGGGGGAGAGCATCCCCGTGATGGATCTTCGGAGCCGTCTGGGCTTGCCGGAGCAGCCGGTGACCGAGCGCTCGGTGGTGGTGGTAACGAGGGTGGGGGAGAGGGACACGGGCCTGCTGGTGGATGCGGTGCGTGAGGTTGAGCAGTGGGAGCCCGCCGGGTTGGTGGCTCCTTCCGGGGGGGCCGGGGAGGATGAAAGCGAACTGGTGTGCGGAGTGGGCAAAGGCCGGGACGGTCACCCGCGCAGGCTACTGAATATTCCCTTGTTGCTTGCGGACGATATCGGTCAGGTGGGAGTGAGCTGAGGCGATGGAGAGTGGTGAAGAGATAAGCGGGGCGTTTGGGACCGCAGAGTTTATGGCGCACGCGCTCACCCAAAAGCCCTTCCCCGCGTTGATTGTGGATCCAAACATGACGATTTTGCACGCGACGGCGCCGGCCAAGGCGCTGCTGCAGGCGGCCGAAGGAGACATTCGCGGGGTTAATGCGGGCTTTCGTGCGGAGGGACTGGTGGGGAGCAGTGTTCTGTTGCTCTTTGGTGACGTGGAGGGCGAGCGGGCTTCGTGGCAAGGGCGAAGTCCCGGTGATGATCCTGCGGATGTGGTCACAGTGGTGCAGCCCTACGGGGAGCGCCTGATAGAGATCATGCGTCACCGCATAAGGCGCCCCGCGGACGGTAGTATCCTGGGGTTTGTGGTTGAGCTGGAGGATGTGAGCCTGAGGATGGCGGCGGAGGCGGAGCAGCAGCGGGTGTTGGCCGAGGCCGCAGCGGGACGCGTTGACGCGCGGATCGACATCGAGCAGGCTCCCGCAGCGTTCAGGCAGACCGCCGAGGGGGTGAACTCCTTGATGGTTTCTCTCAACGAGCAAGTGAACGACGTCCTGCGTGTGGTGGTGGCTCTGGGACAAGGAGATCTTCGAGTTATGGCCGGGGAGGAGGCGCCGGGGGACTTCTCGAAGATTCAGGCGGCGCTGGATGCTTCGTTGAAAAACCTCAATCGAGTTCTCTCCCATGCGCGGACCCTGGTGAGGGAGGCGCGTGTTGCGGCGGGAGAGCTGGTGGACACCAGCCACGCCACGGGGCTCGCGGCCCGGGAGCTGGGGGCTGCGGCCATCGACACTAGCGCGGCGTTGGCGTTGAACGCGGAGCGGGCCGCGAAAAACACTGAGCGGGCGAGCGCCGCGATGGCGCAGGTCGCCGAGACTCGGGCGCTGGCGGGCAGTGGCCGCGAGAAGATACGTGAGCTAATGGAGTGGATGGCGGCGATGAGCGAATCGGTGGAGGACAACGCCCGGATTCTGCGGGTGATTGACGAGATTGCCTTCCAGACCAACCTGCTGGGGTTAAACGCGGCGGTGGAAGCTGCCCGGGCGGGCAAAGCGGGCCGTGGGTTTGGGGTGGTAGCCCAGGAGGTGCGCAACCTGGCGCTTCGCAGCGCGGCAGAATCCAAGGACTCGGCCGAGCTTATGGAGCGTTCGGGCAAAACGCTTCGCCGGGGGGTGGTACTCGCGGAGGCGGCGGCGGGGGTCATGGAGCAGGTGGTGGAGAAGGCGGCGCGCTCCACGGAGTTTATGGATGAGATCGTGACCGCGAGCGATCAGCAGAGCGCGGCCATGGCCGGCCTTGGTGGGACCATGCAGGATTTGACGGCGGGGGCGCAGAGGGCGAGCGAGCACAGCACAACCATGGCCGGCATCGCGGAGATTCTGAGCACCCACACCGAGCAGCTGAATGATGCCGTGGGGCAGTTTCAGCTCGCGGAGGTGGAGTCGGAGAGGGTCTCGGAGATCGAGCTGCCCCCCGGGATCAGCGTGGAGATGGTCGAGCAGCTCCTGCAGGCGCTCAAAGCCGGGGGGAAGGCCCCTAAAAAATAGGGGACGCCCTCCGCTTGCCCTTCAGCATTGTGAGCGGCGCCTTCTTGTTAACCCACCACCGCGTTTACTCGCTGCCACGCGTCACGCAGGGCTTCGCTATAGACGTAGCAGTCCTGTCCCTCCCGCCCGGCCTGCTCCAGGAGGGACGTTACGTCCACGAGGGGCTGCAGCGCAAGGCAGGTTGAGTCGCCCTTGAGCTTGTGGGCGGTTTTCCAATCGCCGGGATTGGAGGAGAGACGGGCCACGTCCTCTGCGAGGTCCTTAAGGCAGCGCTGGAGGGCTGTGGTGTTGAGTTCCAGCTGCTCTACGGCCCGCCTGTAGGCGTGAACCCAGTCTGTCGAGGGTGGCTGGGTGTCGCCAGGGTGCTCCTCAAGCTCGAGGAGGGCCCGGAGTTGTGCGGTACCGAAGGGTTTGGTGGCCACGCCCGTGGCTCCGGCTGCGTTGTAAGCTTGTTGCACCGCGCGCTCGTTGCCGTTGCCGGTGGCGCCGATGCAGCGCAGTGCGGGATCGAGCTTTAGCAATTCCACCACGGTGTCCGCGCCGTTCATGCACTCCTCGCCCATGTTGTAGTCCACCAGGGCGACGTCGTAATACCGGGGCCCGCGGGTTCTTAGCTCTTGTAGCGCCTCTTCACCGGAGGAGACCGCGAAGGGGACCACAGTGGGTGAGACCTTCTTAAGCAGGTGGGAGACGGATATTCGGATCATGCGGGAGTCGTCTACAACGAGGACTCTGTCCAGGGGGCCGAGTTCTCTCTTGCCCCTCTCTCCTCTTTCGTCTCTTTCGTCTCTTTCGTCTCTTTCGTCTGGAAGGGCTGGGACGGCGTCAATCCTGAACCCAAAGGTGCAGCCGGCCTCTGGGGTGGAGGTGGCGCTGACCGCCCCTCCGGGGTGAGCCTCAATGGTCCCTTTGGTGATGGGCAGTCCCAGCCCGGTGCCGCCCTTGCCCTGGGCCCGGCCCGCGCGGGTCTGCTTGAAGGGGAGCCACACAGTCTCAAGGCTCCTGGCGTCGAGCCCCTCACCATCGTCGCTGACGGTGAGGCTTAGAGCGTCCTCCGAAATTGTCACCTTCACCTGGACACAGGTGCGGGTGAACTTGATCGCGTTGGAAACATAATTGGTCGCGCAGCGCAGGAGCGCCTCGCGGTCAAGCAGGAGTGACAGGTCCCCACAGGGCGTCGCCTCCCACCCGAAGGATACCTGATGTTGAAAGCAAAGCGCCGCAAAGCGCTGATGCATGGTGTGAAGCAGGTCTTTGATGGAGGTGGGCTCGCGGGAGACCTCGTATTGGCCAGTGGACATGGATTGGATGAGCAGGGAGTTGTTCATGATGTCCAGGACCGACGTGATGCACGCTCGCATATCTTCCCGCTCGGAGCCGTCGAGGTCGGTTGACAGCTCCACCTGCGCGAGCAGCTGTTGCATGAGGCCGCGGAGCTCGTGGTTTTGGAAGCGGGTGAAGTTGAGGAGCCCCTCGTTGGCTCGTTGGGTTTCTTCCTCGCGTCGGAGCCGTTCGTAGACGACGTCTGCTTTGAGGAGGAGACTGTTCTCGATTTCCTGTGCAAGTCTGATGCGTGTGTCTCTTCGCTCGGGCTCGAAGTGTATGGCCTCTTCGGCGGCGAGTGCTCTAAAGCCCTTCACCAGACCCTCGGCCTGTTTTGTCAGACGACCGATGGCCATCTCTGCGCTCTCTCCCTCCATAACTCTTTCCCCGTGGGCGAGGGTGAGGGCGGCTGCGCCGGCAGCTTCGGTGAGCCTCTCGATGTAGGCGGCGTCCTCTTTTGCGAACTGCAGGAGGGCGTCGCTGGACTTTTTCTCGAGTTGTTGTTGCTGGAGGTGGTTTTTGAGTGATTCACGCGGGGTTTGTTTCATCAAGTACACAAACATCTCGATGAGGTCATCCTGGCGATTGAGCACATTCCATCGAGCCGTGACGATCTGACGGGACCCATCTTGGCAAACAAGGGTAATGCCCTCGACAAGAACGGTGTCGCTCCCCTTGGCGACCTCCTTTAAGGCAGGAAAAAACAGGGGCAAACACTCGGCGGTGATGGGGGGCGGAAAGGCCGGGTCGAGCCACTGGTCACGTGAATATCCAAACGCTTCGGATTTGGATATCCACGTGTGAACCACTGCACCGGTGCTTGGTGTGTAGTTCGCCGTCAGCATGGGGTCGTCCAGGGCATGTGCGATAGAATCGAGCTTTTGAAGCAGTTGATTTTTCTTTTTTTGCTCAGCTGTCTTGTCGCGAAACAACACGAGATAGGAGAGGTCTGTTTGTAATATAAAGATCTCCACGAGCACACGCCTGCCCCCCTTGGCGAGTACGTAGATTTCCCGCTCCCGGCCTATAACTACCTCCCTTGGTGACGTCATTGTGGCGGTTGTGTGGTGGTGGTGGTGGTGGTGGTGGTCGTCGATCAGGTCGTTGACGGATTTTCCCGATAACTCTGGCCCAAAGAGGTCCACCGCAGCAGGAGACGCCGTTTCGATTACAAATGCAGGGCTGACCATCATCACCGGGATCGTGGTCGCGCTGAGGATGGAGTTGGATAAATTGGGAGGCATTGAGGGGGACGGATTAGCGGGGCAAAGCGGTGGGATGGTCGGAGTTTGCATTAGCTGTTCAGATCTTTCGAGGGTTGCACAATCCGGTCGCTCCCTCCGCCGCCCCCCGCTTTCGGAAGACGACAATATTCTTATTCTTATGGATGATACTCTAGCGTCAGGGGCTCTATCGTGGTGCCTTTTCCGCTTTGCCTCGCCTCTTTTGCTCTCCCAAAAAAGGGACATTAGCGAAGTGATGCCTCTATTCCATGAAATCGATGCGTAAAACAACCTTAAAAGGGAAGTTGAACTGGGATAATGTGTACTATTTCAGCAACTTAGGGTCCCTGCTTTCCCCTGTTGTTCATTCTGGCCCAAACACCAGCCCGTCGTCCTCCTCAGGAGGCTCCTTTGGGGAAGGCTCCGGTGGTTCAGCCCTTTGCAGAGTCGGGGAGCCGCCGACGCTTTGTCCAAGCTGCTCGACCATGGTGTGGAGCTCCCTCGCCTGATGCCCGAGTTGCTCAGTGGCGATGGCGGTCTCAAAGGCATTAGCGGCGCTGGTTTGAGTGACATACTCCATCTCTGTGACGGACGTGTTGATGAGGGCGATGCCCTGAGCCTGCTCTTCACTTGCGGTCGCGACGCCCTCCATCAGCGCTGTGATCTGCTCCACCCCGTCCACGATTTTCTGAATGCTCCGATCCATCTCCTTTGAGGCGTGCACGCCGCTCTGGGCGCTCATCTGGGAGCCCGCGATGAGCCCGGCCGCGTCCCGGGCCGACTCGGCGCTGCGTTGTGCAAGGCTGCGCACCTCGTCGGCCACCACCCCAAACCCCTTGCCGGCGTCTCCTGCGCGGGCCGCCTCCACCGCGGCGTTCAGGGCGAGCAGGTTGGTTTGAAATTCAATCTCGTCGATGGTCTTGACTACCTTCGCCGTCTCCGTAGTCGACTCCATGATTCGCGCGATGGCGGTGGCCATTCCCCGCATCGCCTCCAGCGCTTCCCGGGCCTGCGTCTGGGCGGCGGTGGTGCGCTGGTTGGTTTGTTGCACATGGCTGGCGTTCTCCCGAGTCAACGACGCCATCTGGTTCAGGCTCCGGGACACCGACTCCAGGCTCTCCGCCTGGGTGTTGGCGCCCTCGGCGATGGTTTGCCCCGAGCGGGCGATCTCCGTTGACTGGCGCTCCACCCGCTCGGCGCTGCGTGCCAGCCCCGCGATAATGGTGTGGATGGGGGCGCTCACCCGGCGTGTCAAGAGGCCCCCAAGGGCCAGGCACATGCCAAACCCCAGCAGTCCCAGGGCAAGCGTCAGGGTCAACAATGAACGTTCCCGGTTCTCCAGTCCGGCGCGCTCCACCGCACGGCGCTCCTCTTGCCTCGCCAGCAGATCATCCACCAGGGCCAGCGCCCGTTGCGCCGCCGGTGCCACCTCGGCGGCAAAGAGCGCCCCGGCGACCGAGGTTTGGGCCTCGAGCGCGTCATCGGTCTGCTCGGACGCAAAGCGGGCAAACTGTCGCCGCGCTGCGAGCAGTCGCTGAAACGCCCGGCTCTGCTCTCTGGAGAAGAGCCCCGAGAGCTTTCGCAGCGCCACCAGCGCCTCGTCTGCCTTAAAATTTGCGTTCTCAAATTGGGACACGAGGCTGCGCGCGTTGGTGCGCAGCGCGGCGTCCAGCAATCCCACCGCTGCCTCGCCGCTGTGGTGCACCTCCGCCAGCGTCCCCACCAGGGCCTTGCGGGCCGCGGTGGAGGGCAGGCCGCGCTCCAGCTCGAGCAGCTGCCGGGTCAGTCCCTCCATCAGCGCCCCTTGCTGTTGGAGGGATTCCCGCAGAGCGCTGGGCGCGTCGCCCCGGCTTCCCATGGCCTGCAGAACCTTCCAGCGGGCTTCCCGCAAGGTGTCCAGGGCCGCATCAAGCGCCTCCAGCCTGAGCCCCGGCTCGGTCTGCAGGGTGATCAGGTGCTGCTCAATGGGCGCCCACGCTACTCCTTCCCCCGCGGCGCCCCCTTGGTGGGTGGCGATTGATGCGCTCAGGGCCGCCTGCCCGAGGAGCAGCTCTGCCTTGAGCTGGTGCAGGGTTGAGATCTGCATCCTCACACTTTCACGGGCCTTGCCTTCCTGCTGCCACGTGCCCTTGGCGAGAAAATAGGTCCCCAGCACCGCCACCAGCAGCAAGGCCCCCATCGCACCAAAGCCGGCGCGCAGGGTGGCGTGCATGGAGAGAGGTTTGCTCATTGCTTGGGGGCTCCGGAAGGGGGGGCGAGGTGGTGGGGCGCGAGGAGCTCATCCCGGTTCAGGAGCACCACCACCTCGCCAGCGCTCCGGGTGATCCCCTCAAAGAGGGTCGTCTCGCCGGCCACCCCCATGGGTGGGGCAGTGTCAACATCTTCTGCCTTCACTGCGAGGACCCGTGGCATCTCGTCCGCAAGAATTCCCAGGGGGAGGGCGTCGTGGTTGAGTGGTGAGCGAAGCACAATGATGAAGCCGTTGGGGTCGGAGGCACTGGGTATCAACCCCAGGCGCTCCCGCAGGTCGATCAGGGGCACCACCCGCCCTCGCAGGTTAAAGACCCCCTTGATCCCATGGTCCATACCCGGGAGTCGGGTCACCGGCGGGGTGGCGATGGTCTCGTGCACCACCTCCAGGGGCAGCGCGTAGCGCGCAGTCCCCAGCCCAAAGGCGAGGTATCGGCCAGCGGTGGCGGGGGAAGAGGCGGAGGGGAGAGGGTGGGACATGGTGGCGCTCTTCTACGAGGTGGGACCCGCTTTGAAAAGGGGCGTCGGCGCCCTTTTAAGGGCCAGGGACATGCCCAGGTGGTGAAGTCCTGGCACATCCACCAGCAACCCCACCCGCCCATCGGATAGAATCGCCGCTCCCGAAATTCCGGGGACCGGCCCCAGCCAGTCTCCCAGGGGTTTAATTACCGTCTGCTGCCGGCCCTGCACCTCGTCGACCACCAGCCCAAAGGGGGTGCCCTGGTTCTCAAGCACCACGACCAGTGGGGGGATGGTCGAGGCCTGCCCCCCATCCGTGGGAGGGTGGCACCCAAAGACAGCCCGCAGGTCAAAGAGGGGCACCGGCCCCTCGGGCATCCCGAGGGTGTCCAGCTGGTCCGGCGCTCGGTGGATGGTGGCGTGGCGCAGTTGCAGGGTCTTGAGGATGCCCGCCGTGGGGAGGATGTAGCGCTCTCCTGCCGCACCCACCACCATGCCGTCGATGATGGCCAGGGTGAGGGGGAGCAGAATCGTAAAGGCCGTCCCTTCCCCGGGGGTGGAGTCGATGGTTACCGAGCCCTGCAGGCTCTCGATGGTGCGCTTTACCACGTCCATCCCAACCCCGCGCCCGGACACGTCGGTCACGGCGTCGGCGGTGGAGAAGCCCGGTTGCAGAATCAACTCAAAGACCTTGGGGTCCGAGAGGCGACCGCCCCCTTGAATGAGCCCCTGTTCTCGGGCGGTGGTCAGAATCTGGTCCCGGCTCAGCCCCCGGCCATCGTCGGTGACGGTGACGCGGATGGTGCTGCCTTCCTGGCTGGCGCCGAGGGTGACCAAACCGGTGGGGCTCTTTCCCGCGGCCAGGCGTTCCTGGGGGGAGGCCTCGAGGCCGTGGTCGATGGCGTTGCGGAGGAGATGAATCAAGGGATCGGCGAGGCGGTCCACGATGGCTTTGTCGAGTTGGGTCGCTTCGCCGGTGGTTTCAAAGGTGACGTTCTTATCGAGCTGCCGAGACACCTCCCGAACCAGGCGCTTCATGCGGTGAAACACCGGCCGGATGGGCACCATCCGCATGGACGTCCCCAGCACCTGCAGCTCCCGGGTGATGCGGCTGAATTGCCGCAGCAGCGCCTTCAACTCCGGCGAGCGGGATTGTTTTAACTCGGGGTGCTCCAGCAGCATCGACTCGGTGATCACCAGCTCTCCGATGCGGTCAACCAGCTCGTCAAGCCGGTCGGCGTCCACCCGCAGGCTGTCCTGCGCTCGCTCCGGGGAGAAGGAAGGCAGCGCGCTGGAGGTGATCCCCTCCAGGGGTTCCCCCCGCTGGGCCGCCTGCAGATCGGCGATGAGCGAGGAGGGGATCTCGGTGGTGTCGCTGAGGTCGCCCTTCAAAAACGCCCGCATGTCGTCCACCATGGCAAGGAGCGTATCCCGGGCCTGGAGGCTCACCTGCAGTATCTGCGGCGTCAACTCCAGGGACCCGTCCCGGACGAGGCTCAGGACGCTCTCGGCCTCGTGGGCCAGGAGCTGCAGGGCGTCCAGGGCGAAGAAGCCGGCGTTGCCCTTGAGGGTGTGGAGGCCTCGCAGGATACCGTCGAGGGCTTCCCGGTTTTCGGGCTCCACCTCAAGGGTGAGGAGGTACCCCTCGGCGGCGTCGAGGTGGTCGAGGGCCTCGTTCACCATCTCCATCAGGAGGTCGTCATCTCCCACCGCTTCCAGGGCCGCCAGGGTGATGCGCAGGGGAGCCTTTGGAGGGGGCTGCGTCGGGCCTGTTACAAAGGGGCGTTCGCCGAGAAGCAGCACCGGAAAGAAGGCGTCTTCGGGGGCGATCTCTTCAAAAATCGCGAGCTGCAGCTGCTCGACGGAGGTCTTGAGATCTTTGAGCAAGGGGGCGGTGGGATCGACCTTCCCG
>JAZAIZ010000412.1:0-16210 GCA_036230545.1 Myxococcota bacterium | reverse complement strand
GGCCACCCCGTGGCCTGGGCAAAACCGTTGACACACATAAACGCCATGAGGGTCCAGTAGTTGTTGGCGAAGCCAAATGCGACATTGGCGATGATGGAGAAGAGGATCCCCGTCAGAAGCAGCACCCGTGCACCAACCTTCTCTCCAAGCCCGGCGGAGGTAAATTGACCGATGCTGTAGCAAAGCAAGTACGCGCTCCCGATCTCCCCCAGGGCGGACGCGTCCAGATTGAGTTCATCCCCCATCGTCCCCTTAACGATATAAAAGGCCTTCCTACAGAAATAGAGGCCAAAGTAGGCGAGCCAGGTGCTGGTGAAGATCTTCATTCTCCAGCTGCGACGGAGCGCTTCCTGGGCGTGGGGGTCGAGGACGGCTGAAGCGCTCATGGCAGGGACTCTTTCTTACGAGCGTGAGAACCAATCAGGCCCCACAAAGAAGTTTTTCGGGAAAACTACGCTCCTATTAACCCAAAAGTTAGAAATTGCCCACAAAATCGTCCATTCAGGCAAAAACTTCCCTTGATTTTCGCTTGGGAATTCACAATTTTGAACCCCGGAATGTTAACGCCCACGGGCAGGAGAGAGCTAATGGCCGAGTCACCCACTGTGCAGAATTATATTGGCGGAACCTACGTCAGCAACGCCTCGTCTGAGCGCTTTGATTCGATTAACCCCGCAACCGGAGAGGTGCTGGCACAAATCGAAGTCGCCGGCGAGAGTGAGGTCGCCGCTGCCATCGCCTCGGCCCAACAAGGCTTTCAAATCTGGCGGGACACCCCGGCCGCAGAGCGGGGGCGGATCCTGGTGAAGACGGCGAATCTCCTGCGGGAGCGCGTCCACGAGCTGGCCCGGCTGGAGGTACAGGACACCGGCAAACCCATCGCCGAGGCACAGGCAGTGGACATCTTCTCTGCAGCGGATTGCCTCGAATACTTTGGCGGCATCGCAGCGTCTCTGCATGGACAGCACTTTGACCTTGGCACCTCTGCGTTTGCCTATACGCGGCGGGAGCCCCTTGGGATCTGCGTGGGCATCGGCGCCTGGAATTACCCCATTCAAATCGCGGCGTGGAAATCTGCCCCGGCCCTTGCCTGCGGCAACGCCATGATCTTCAAACCCTCGGAGGTCACTCCCCTCACCGCCCCAAAACTGGCTGAGATCTTCACCGAGTGCGGGCTCCCCGAAGGTGTGTTCAACGTCGTGCAGGGCGCCGCCCCAACCGGCAGCATGCTCGTCTCTCACCCCGCCGTGGCCAAGGTCTCCCTTACCGGCGAGGTCGGCACCGGCAAGAAGGTCATGGCAAGCGCCGCCGGGACCCTCAAGCACGTGACCATGGAGCTTGGCGGCAAATCCCCGCTCATCATCTTTGAGGACGCTGACCTCGACAACGCCGTCTCCGCGGCCCTCCTCGGCAATTTCTACACCCAGGGCGAGATCTGCTCCAACAGCACCCGGGTCTTTGTGCACGATGACGTCTACGAGGCCTTCCTTGGCAAACTCAGCGAGCGCACCGCCAAGATGGTCATTGGAGATCCCATGGACGAGAAAACCGATGTGGGCTCTCTGATTCATCGGGACCATCTAGAGAAGGTCATGGGATACATCCAGAAGGGCAAAGATGAAGGCGCGCGCCTTGTGATAGGCGGAGAGGCGGTCACCGAGGGAGCCCGCGCCCAGGGTTGCTTTGTGGAGCCCACCATCTTCGCTGACTGCGCCGACGACATGAGCATCGTAAAGGAGGAGATCTTCGGCCCAGTGATGTCGGTGCTGCGCTTCTCAAACGAAGAAGAGGTCGTGGGACGCGCCAACGCGACGGAGTTTGGCCTCGCCGCGGGGGTGTTCACCAAAGACATTCAACGAGGACATCGCGTAGTGGCTCAACTTGAGGCAGGAACCTGCTGGATCAACAACTACAACATCACCCCCATCGAGATGCCCTTTGGAGGCGTCAAGCAATCGGGGATTGGGCGCGAGAACAGCCTCGCCGCACTGGAGCACTATACCCAACTCAAGAGCGTATACGTCGAGTTGGGGGACGTCGACAGCCCCTATTAGGGGAGTTCAATACCGGGGGCCATCACTTCATCGGGGCCCTGCTTCATATAAGCGATGGTCCCCACCACACTCACCGCTCCTACTGCCGTCCAAAACCACCAGGTCTTGTAGAAGGGAGCCTCGGAGTTGGGCAGCGGGGAGTCAATCCCGCCGGGGTTATGGGGCGAGATCCCTAGAGCCGACGCGGGAATCGTAAGAATGGGCTGAGCCTTCATCACCAGTCGCTCGACACTGCTCTTCAATTCAGACCAATCACCCTTGAGAACCTCTCGACTCTGGCCAAGCACTCGCTGGTCCTGTCCCTCAATCACCGACAAGCGCAGCACCCACGCGCCCTCTTCATTCGCGATAGAAGGAAGCGCGAGCAGATCGGCCTTCAAAACCTTAGCCCAGATTCTGGTGCAATCGACGCCGGCGCAATCGGGGTTGGCGCTTAAGACCCTGGTAACCTCCTGAGGGGGAACGAGCGTGTAGTGCCCCAAAACCTGATGGGCTCCCCACAGGCTTTTATTGAGCTGCGCCACCCGCTTGACCGGGAGTTCCCCTGAAACGAGAGGGGCCACCGCCATCCTGGCTGGGCCCTGAGCCCACACCGACGCGGGGAAAACCAGCTGCGCACATAAAACACAAATTAAGCCAAGTTTTGCTACGCCCAGCACCGCGGTCTCCCGGTAGTCATTTCAATAGCCTCACCGTCCCCATAAACCCCGATTTGTCCGTACTAGTCAATGAGCCGGAGTTCATGAAAAACGCAGCCCCAAAAAAGCCCCAACCCCCTGAAAAGACGACATTCCTCTCCCCACCTCCCCCACTTGAGACCCAGAATCTAGTGCCGCCGCCGGGAGTTCCGCTCATCCCGCCATTTCATGTATCCCTCGAATTGCTCCTCATCGAGTATCTCCCTTACGGCGCTGTCGGTCTGATCCCGCTGCTGCGCGGCCTGACTCCTGGCCTGATTAAAGGACGTCTCTCCCTGGTGAGCGGCCTGGTAATATACCCGAATGGTGCTGCGCTCCCCATCAATGGCCCCCATTACCTCCTCAAGCTGCCCATCACTGAAACGAGCGGTGAGCGCAATCTGTCGCAGCTCCTCATTCTCGATCTTCTGACGACGCTCGTAGCGCTTCTGCCACCGTTCGGTCCGGGAGGTCTCCTGCTCTTCTCGGATAACCTCTCGAAGTTGCTCCATCACCTCCGGCGACTCCAGAGCTGCCTGCGCCAGGGACTCTTTCGAGCGCCCGTGGAGTTCGGCCGCCTCAGCGCGTGGAACGCCGTTGACCTCAACTTCACCAAAATCCCCCTGCCCCGCTGCAGAACCTGAGGACCGCATGGCACGGTCGACCTTTCCTTCAAGGGCCTGCAAGCGCCGCCTGATATCATCATCTCGTTTTGCGACATAGCGAAGCGCGGGAGAGGCGGACGCCACTGGCGCGGACACGGACTGTGGCTCCTCACCAGCCACAGAAGAGACCCCCGCAAGGCGACTCTCCAGTTGAGCGATGCGCTTACTCTGCTGAGCGAAGGCAGCCCCCAGGCCAACAACACAAAGCGCTAATCCAATCGTAAGATTCTTCATCCTGACCTCCCGAGCTGTAGGAATGAACCTTGATCTACCCCATCAACAAGTGAAGCACCAACGAGAAAAATGAAGCCCTAATCCCGTGGGGGCTTCTGCCGAAGTTTCTTGATAGACCCCCGGGCTTTCTTCGCGTCGGTTCGCCGGCGTTTGGCCGCTTTGCTGGGCTTGGTGGGTTTTCGGTTCCGGGGCACCTTGAGCGCCTCCACCAGGAGGTCCTTCAAGCGCTCGCAGGCCACCTCCTTGTTGCGGGTCTGGCTCCGGGAGTCCTCGACATGAATCTGCAGCTCTCCATCCTGAGTAACGCGGGCCCCAAGCCGGCTGAGGACCCGGGACTTCTGGTGAGGTCTCAGAGCGCTGGTCCCGGTCACCGACCAGCGCAGGGTCACCCGAGAGCTGGTCTTATTGGCGTGCTGGCCCCCCGGCCCTCCGGAGCGGCTGGCAGAGAAGAAAAGCTCCGCCACGGGGATTATAATCCCCGGTTTAACCTTTAAATCATCGCTCATCACGCCAACCCCTTAACCTCCCACCATTTTACCACAGGTCGCTCCTATCACATATTCCTCAGCCAAACGACCTAAGATCCCGCCATCTGGCCAGTCCGGCTCCAAAAAACCAGCCCTCCCCTTGTCAGCTTGACACCGGCACGCTAGGAATTTCTCTCTACCAAGCCTCTAAACGGAGCTACCTCATGAAGCCCAAGTCCCTCCTCGCCCTTCTCCTGTGCCTCCTCCTGGTTGGATGCGCCCAGGACTCCCTCACCTACGTCTGCGTCAACGAGGAGCCCAGCTTTGACATCGAGCAAGTCTCCAGCCTCGAAGACAGCATGGGGCTGGCCCGAGGCCACGACGCGGTGATTCTGGACTATGACGCCAGCCACCTCCCCGAAGGCGGCACCTGGCGTGTCAGCTCGGTAGATGTCCTCTTGATGATCCCGGCGTCACAACTTGATTATTACCCCACCAATATCCGCCTCAGCATCGAGGTCTTTGATGCAGTCAACCCCACCACGACCCGACCATGGGTTGTCGAGCAAATCGTGGACCCCTCCACCCTTGAATGGAGCGACGTCTGGCTCTCCAATCCAGATCGGGCCCTTGAGCGCGACCAGCGACAGGCGTGGTGGCGCTTTGACTTCAGCTCCGTGATCCCCGAAGCCGGCATGCAGAGCTCCAGCTTTGTGGTGGGCGCCGCGTGGAGCGGAAGCAACCTTCCCACCATCGGCTATTCCAACTACAACCGCCCCTGCAATCGCAACTGGACCAAATACGATGACACCAGCGGGTGGGTCCTCAACAGCCAGCGAGGGGTGGCCAGCGTCAGCAACCCCAACGCCTGCAACTGGCCCATGCTCCGGGTCAACGTGGAAGAGCGCCACGAAGCGGAGTCCTGTTTCAACTAAACCATCGCCAAGGCGGTTGCGAAGACCCCCTCTCGGTTGCAATAAAGGCTCGCTATGCACAACTTGATTATCTTCTTTGGCGGCAAGAGCGGTGAACGAAACGTCTCCGTAGCTTCAGCGCAAAACATGGCCCAACTCACAGAGCGGTGCCAATGCTGGTTCTGGAGCCCCGACGGACGCGTACTTGAGGTCCCCCGCGACAGCCTCCTCGCGCACCAAAACCCCTTTGAGCAAGAATTTACACCCCCCGATTACAAAGACCTTGGGGCACTGCACCAAGCCCTTCCCCTGGTCCCAAGCGAAGGAGTGCTCTTTCTCGCTGTCCACGGTGGCGAAGGAGAGAACGGCACCCTTCAGGCGGCCCTCGAGAGCGCCGGGGTAGCCTTTAGCGGCAGCGACAGCCAGGCCAGCGCTAAAGCCTTTGACAAAGCCGTCGCCAAAGACATTGTGGCCCGAGTTGGCCTTCGAGTACCACGCTCCATCACCCTGCGAGGCGAGCACCTCGAAGACGCCGCCGAACAGATGCGGGGCTTTCTTCAGTCCACCCAGCAGGCCGTCCTCAAACCCGTAGCTGACGGCTCCAGCTTTGGGGTCCACTTCGTGCGGGATGAGTCCACCCTCCAGGCAGCCCTTCAGGAGCTAAAGGCCTCCCCGAAGTCTCCCTACCTCTTCGAAGAGCGCATCATTGGACGCGAGCTCACCGTCGGGGTCCTTGAGACCCACGAGGGAGTCCGCGCCCTGCCCTGCTCGGAGGTGCTCCTCGCCACTGGACGCGAGTTTGATTACGCCGGAAAATATCTCGGGGACGGAGTTCAGGAGGTCACCCCCGCAGACATCCCCCAAAGCGTCGCCGCGGCCGCTCAAGACCTCGCCCGTGAGGCCCACCTCGCCCTGAAATGCGGAGGGTACTCCCGCACCGACATCATGCTGGACGAAACAGGGCTCGTGTTTATCGAAACCAACACCCTCCCCGGGCTCTCAAGCGCCTCGTTTATTCCCCAACAGCTCGAGGCGGCGAGTCTTAAACTCAGCGACTTTCTGCAGGAACAAATCGAGCTGGCCACCCGAAGACGCGACGCCCGCTCCTAGAAAAGCCCCCCTGACGTATCCTGCTCCCGCTACGCTTCCATCGACCCACGATTCTTGGTTTGATACAGACACCTGTGGGTGTCGGAAGAGCTTCCGGCGCATCCGGGACACAACACCGTGGAGGCTTCCATGTTCGAACGTCTTGCCAACTGGGTCCTGTATCATCGTAAGCTGAACGCGCTTCTTTTGGGCACAGCCTTTCTCGCCCTTGGAGCGGGGCTCAGCCACCTGCACTTTGATTGGAATATCGAAGGGTTCTTCGCCGAAGATGGACAATACCGGGCGGAGTTTGACATCTATCAACGTCAGTGGGGCGTGGATGACCGCGTAGTGATCATCCCCATCACCGTAGACGACGGAACCATCCTGACGCGATCGCGACTTGAGCTCCTTCAGGAAGTAGAAGAGACCTTTCTCGCGCATCCCGAGGTCGCTCAAATCACCGGGCTCCCCGATTTTGTCCCCATCCGCACCGTCGATGACACCCTCGAGCTGCGGAGCGTCCTCGAAACCATGCCGCAAGCAGGAAAAACGGACTCCGCCGCTATGCAAGCGTGGCGTCAGCGCCTGCTCGATGACCCCTTTCTGGTTCCATCACTCCTCTCCCTCGACGCCACCACCAGCGCTTTCCTGCTGGAGTTGAGCGAAGACACCCACGACGTGACCATCATAAGCGCCAGGATGAAGTGGGTACGCTCCATCCTCTCCACCTTTGAAGGCCGGGAGGGCGTGCATTTTTCGGACGCCGGTATCTTATCCGTTCGAAGTGACTTTATGGACGCCATCATCAAGGACCAATCGTTCACCCTCCCCATCGCGTTCTCCCTCATGTTCCTGGGCCTCCTCATTGGCTTTCGCCGAACCCACGGGGTGCTCATCCCCATGGTGGCCGCAGTCATCCCGGTGTTAATGACCTTTGGAGTGATGGGCTACATGGGGGAGCCCATTGATATGATCAACAACACCCTGATGACCCTTCTCCCGGCCATCGCCCTGGCCGACGCCATTCACCTGCTCAACCGCTACCACGAAGAAGCTCGCCGAATTACCCTATCCGGCGCTGCTTTTGGCAAAGCAGAACGTAAACTGGCCATCCAGCGAGCCCTCAGCGAGCTCGGCAAAGCCTGCTTTTTGACTTCACTCACCACCTGCGTGGGATTCGCCTCGCTCTACCTCGCCGATATGAGCGTCCTCAAAAACTTCGGCCTCTACGCCGCACTGGGCATCGTCTTCTCTTTTTGCACCGTTGTCTTGATAGTCCCCCTGCTGCTTTCCATCACCCGCGGCGCCCCCATTCCCCTCAGCGAACCCAAGCCCTCACGAGTCTCGGGCATCTTTGAGTGGCCCGCCCAACAGGCCATCGAGCGCCCTCATCGAGTGCTCCTCATCTCCCTGGGGGTCACCCTGCTTTTTTGCTACTTCAGCACCCAGGTTGAGGTCAAAAACAGCCTGACAGCCGCGCTCTACAAGGAGCACCCCACCACCATCGCGAACGACCTCGTAGACAAAAAGCTCGGTGGGGTCCTCACCTACGAGGTGGACATCATCTCCAACGAGCCCCTCCTCAAAGATCCTGCCTTTCTCAAAGCGCTACACGACACCGAAACCTGGACCTCCGCGCATCCCCAGATCCGCTCTGTGCTGAGTCCGGCCACCTTCATTTCCCAGCTCAGCCAATCTTTCCGGGGCACCACGGAGTTCCCCACCGAACCCAATCTCATCGCCCAACTCTACCTCATGCTTGAGGGGAATGAAGGGCTTGAGCAGATCTTCACCTCCGACTTCAAGCGCGCCCGTATGATCATACGAACCCAGGATGAGAAGTCAGATCGCTTCGTGCAATTTTCTGAGCGCCTACGCACCCGTCTCGATACCATCGAGCAGCACCATCCAGTGAAGATGAATATTACGGGAGTGTCGAGCCTCGGCTACCGGGGCGTGGATAACATCACCAAAGACATGCGGCGTGGTTTGATCGGCGCGTTTTTTATCGTCGCCTTCATCATCGCTCTGGAGTTCAGGAACGCCCTGATTACACTGCTGGCGCTTATCGCTAACGGCATCCCCTTGATTATGGGCTATGGCGTTCTGGGAGCCTTTGGATGGGCCCTTGAACCCACCGGTGCCCTCATCTTTACTGTGGGGCTTGGTATCGCAGTGGATGACACCATTCACCTGCTCGCGCGATACTTTGAAGAGGTCTCCAAAGGACGCTCCTGCGATGAGGCGATCAGAAGCGCGGTAAAGCATTGCGGCAGAGCGGTTATGATCACCTCCTCACTGCTGACCTTTGCCCTCGGCGCCAACCTGCTGAGCCTCTTCACCACCATTCGAGGCGTTGGGATGTCGGGCATCACCATCATCCTCGCGGCGCTGCTCTGTGACCTCTTCGTCCTGCCAGCGCTCTTAAAACTCAGCGGACCTTACCTTCCCCGACCACAGCGGCCGGCCTAAAAGGAGATCTCATGACACCCCCCGCCCCTCTCACCGAGGGCGTCCATCACATCGCGCTGCTTGTTGATGACCTCCCACAAGCAGAGCATTTTTATTCCACTCTGCTCGGTCTCCCCCTGGAGCGACGCTGGCCGGGAGAGGGAGGCGAGGACCGCAGCGTCTGGCTTCAATTGGGCCCTCATACCCTGCTGATGCTTGAGCGGAGCACCACCGCCGCTCGACGACGGGAAAACTCGGCAGGGGGCTGGCATCTAATCGCCCTGAATATTTCCCCTGAAACTCGGCAATCCTGGAAGGCTCACCTCAAGGCTCAGGGGCTCTCTCCTGTGGAAGAATCCTCGTTCTCGCTATACTATCAAGACCCCGAAGGAAACAAAGTCGCGCTCTCCCACTGGCCGCAGGAAGCGTCGCCTTAAGAGCGCTGATTGAGAGAGATCACCTCCGCGATATGCGGCTTAGTGCGAGGCGCTTTGCAGACGCAAGCCTCCCCACAGGATGGACAGGGCCCACCACCAAGGGTTTCCCAGAGACGGTAGAGCACTTCATCGGAGCATTTCTCCCAAGGGATCCTGCCCACCACCACGTTGTCCTCTCCAAAGGTCCCAAGCAAGCCGAGTCGCTCCCACATCTGAAAGGTCTCCGGGGAGACCCCAGTGAAAAAGAAGAGACGTCCTTTCGACCTCGCTCTCTCTACGATATTCGCCAGACACTCAGCGATGCTGACGTCCATCCCGTGGGTTCCATCCATATGAAAGACAAAAGCTCTAGCGTCCTCGTCCTGCAGCAGTTGATTGACCCGTCGACGCAGTGCTCCTTCGGCGCCAAAAAAGAATCGCCCCTTAAAGCCCACCACCCGGAGCGTTCCGCAGCGCTTGAAGCCCACAGCCTCTGGCTCATTGAGTTCCCTTGAAGTCCATTCGCCTGCTTCGTTGCGGCCCCACTCGGAGGTCGACAAAAAACGAAATCGCTTCAGAAGAAAAAGAAGACTCACTGCCACCCCGAGGTAAATAGCCTTGTCCAAAGGCATCGCCCACGTCCCAAAAAGAGTCGCCAAAAACGCCGCCTTGTCCCCCCACGATCCCCCAAGGACCATGCGCACGCGCGTAACGTCAATCAGGTCCCAGGCGATCACAAGCAGAAGCCCCGCAAGGCAAGCCACCGGCGTCTGGTTCACCAAAGGGCCGAGCACCAGCAGCACCAGCAGCATCAACACTCCGCCATACACGCCGGCCATGCGGGTGCGGGCCCCCACCTGATAATTTAAAGTCGAGCGCGATAAGCTCCCACTGCAGGGATATCCCCCGGAGAAAGAGGCCGCGATATTCGCAAGCCCCTGCCCAATAAATTCAGCGCCGTTGTGAAGACGCTGCCCCGACGTGCCGGCGATCGAGCGGCCCACCGAGCAGCCCTCCACCAAAGACAGCACCGACACCGCGATAGCCAGCGGCAGCAGTTGAGAGACCAGCTCCCAATCGGGCACAGTCAACGGCGGGAGGCCTGCCGGCACAGCGCTCAAATCAACAACACGCTGAACCCCCTTCTCTGGTAGCTCCAGCGCTACGGAGAAGAGAGTCCCCGCCCCAAGGGCGGCAATCGCCCCCGGAAAGCGTCGATTCCACCGACGCAGAGCGACCACAAGCACGAGGGTCCCAAGCGCCAACCCCAGAGTCCACGGGTTCAGGGCCCCAAACCCCTCAAGCCACACCGTGACGCGATGCAGGACATGCCCCTGAGCGCCAGGGGTCCCGGTCAAATTGGGCAACTGCCCTACCCCGATCAAGACACCGGCGCCGGTGATATAACCCAAAACGACCGGCGCCGAGATAAAATCAATAAGCACCCCCAGTCCCAGCAACCCCATCACCAACTGAATAACCCCCACCATCGCCGCCAGGGTCACGCCGAGCACGAAGGGATCTGCGCCAGTGCCAACGGCCAGCGCCCCACCCACCAAAAGACTAATGGCGTTGGTCGGGCCCACGATCACATGTCGGGAGCTCCGAAAGAGCGCACCAACAATCGCCGGAATCGCCGCAGCATAGAGTCCCATCACCGGCGGCAGCCCCGCGATCATGGCATAGGCCACTCCCTGGGGCACCGCTAGAAACATCAAGGTCAACGCGGCGACAAGATCTCCCCGCGCGTCCTCGCGCCCATAGCCCTTAAGATCCTTAAACGCCGTAAACCAGTGCAATCTGACCATCGCTTCTACACACTCCGATAACTCGACCCAAGCGCCGCACCCATTCTTCTATACAGAGCGCTTCAAAGAACGCAACTTCAGAGCCCCGGCCCCATCTGCGGAACCGCCAATCCCTCCATCACTCCGGGAACCACCGGGACCGCATCCTTGATGCGCAAGGGGACCATACTGTTGGACACCACGTTGTGATGTGCCTTGATCCGGCCAGTGAAATCCGCCACATCAAAGTTTTTGGAGTTGTCACTCATCCCGACCTCATTGGCGACCGTCTCAAGATCGTTCACCGCCAGGCTGGAGCCCACACTGGAAGCCCCATCGGCAACCCACACCCCACAGCGCTCGTTCAAATAAAAGAGCGACGACTCAACCTCACCAGAGGCGCCGTTGGTCAAAGCCAGCCCGTCTCCCCCCTCTTCTCCCAGGCGCACCCTGCTGGTCACATCGAGGGCACCTTTTCTGCCGTAGCTCAACTTAACGGTGACGTTGTTCATGGAGATCGCGCTCTGGTCCCCATCGGCCACTACACCGGAGAAATCAGAGCCACTGACGAGGCTGTCGGCTATGGAGACGCTGGCCTTGTTGGCGATATGCACGCCGGTGCCCATGGTGTCCTGAATGGAGAAATCCTGCAAATCTCCCTCCGAACCCCCGCCATCCACCACAACGCCATACATGCCCGCGTCTTTGATACGCCCCCATCTCCCATCAAAGAGTCCTCCAGCAAAGACCCCCACGCCCTGAACCCCTAGACGAGTCCGGCTGGTTCCATCTGACCTCTTTCCCTTGTTTCCTCGGATCTCCATATTCTTGACCCGCGCCTGGGAGTTGACGCCATGAATAATCATTCCGAAGGAGGCATTATTCTTGGCGGTGATTTGGTCCATCTCCACCAACGCCCCCTTATCCACCATCACACCAAAGCCACCATATTCTTCGACCTCCTGAGAGGCGTTGGTCAGCTGTCCCCCACCGGCGTCCCGGAGTGAGACGTTCTTCAAATCCCCAAAAGTCTCCGCATCCGCAAAATACATATTGGTGTAATCATTATTCTCAAATCGACTGTCAGCCAGATAAACTCGACTCTCCTGCGTGGCCATCAGTCCGATCCCTCCAGTGAGTTCAGTCTCCCCTGTGATCCCATCTTCGGCGGTCTTAAATCGCGCCCCACTGACCTCCACCTGCTCCAGCTGCACCAGGCTACGCTCTCCCCGGGCCAGGATCCCAACGCCACTCTCTTCAACCAGCACCCGGCGCCCAATCAACGAGGAGTTTTCAATATCAAGCCCACGCTTTGCGGCTTTCTTCACTTCTACATCTTTCAAGACCCCCTGATTCATCGCGCTCGCATACGCCCCGGGCGCCAACACGATCCCGAAGTCCGTCAATTCAACCCGCGTTCGCTCCACACTGGCGCTTGAAAAATCCAACCCGCCCACGCCCAAAAGCCCCGTATCCTCAACCACGATATCTTCAAGGGTGGCGTTGGTTCCGCTGAGATAAACCCCCGCGTAGTCAGTGTCCCAAATCACTCCATCGCTTAGGCTAAGCGTCGAAGCCTTCTCACCAAAAACCCCCGTCGGCAAAATCTCCCCTGTAGGGGAAGAAGCCCCGCCCATAGAGTTCGGTCCCATGCCCGTAGCCAGCAACGCGTCGAGCCCACTCACAAAGAACTCGTTGAGATCAACGGTGGAGCCCGACGCCGAGAGTCCGTCTCCGGTGACATCCTTAATGCGAAGCTGTGATGCTGTGAAACTGGAGTCCTCAACCCAAACACCATCCAGGGTTGTGTTCACCACATGAGCATAGCTCAAATCCGCATAGCTTTGCCCCCTTATCACCATCCCTCGCCGCTCGGTGTTGTCAATCCAGGCGCGGTCCATCTGCAGAGACGCCCCCTCAGTCAGGTGAATGCCGCTGCCGTCCCCGAGGTCTGTGGGCGTCGCTGAAGCTCGGACGTTCTTCACCAGAATATCCTCCAACACAAGGGTCGCTCCAATAGCGTGGAGGCCCGACACATGCACGTCTTCAATGGTCACGCGCTTCATCACCAGGGTCGCTTTGTCAACGGTGAGACCACGCCCTTCGGTGGTGTTTCGAATAGCGCTGTCTTCGACCCGTACCGTCGAGGAAGCGCCGGTGATGCTGAGTCCAGCGTGTTTAACACCATCCACTACCACCCCCTTAAGCTCAACGGTTCCTCCGGGATCGCTCACCAGCACTCCCCAGCCCGCGCTCTCCAGACCAAGGTTTTCCACCGTCGCCGGGCTGGAGATCATCATCGCGGCAGCCTCCGTCGACGCTGTCGCAACAACGCTGACTTTCTCGCTGCAATTGCCACGCAGGGTGACGTCTTTGGCCACCAACAAAGACTCGTTGTATTGCCCATCATGAATCGCAATCACTGCTCCCTCAGTCGCCAGTGACAAAGCCACTTGAATACTGCCCAGCGGATCTGAAGAGCTCGCTCCAGACCCTGTTCCCCCCGATTGAACATAGAGCACCTCACCGGAGGCAGGAAGCGCGGCGGGCCATCCACTGGGGTCGCAGTCGTCACCGGCGGTCACACATTGGGTCACCCCGGGGTACGCATGCTTTCCCCCAGCGCAGCTCACCGGGCGATGGGGCGGTTGACAAATCGAATGCGTTCCTCCGCCCTCCACCGTGAAGGTATTCCACGTCATGGGACAAACCCAGCTGCTCACCATGGGGGATTGAACGCAACGCCCTTCCAGACCAGACATGCACCCCGAATGAGTGACGCCTTCCACCTCCAGGGGCGTGGTCTCTTCCGGACCAGGAAAAGAGGGCACTGGCGCAACGCGACTGGGAGGAGGCACTCTCCCCTCCACGACGCTCTCCACTGTAGGCACATCTTCTGCGAGCTCCCCAGGCTCCTGCGTCACCTCTCCCCCTCGTCTCCCTGTGCACGAAACCATAAATGAAACGATCACCAACCCCACTACACTTCGACGCATAATCCCCTCCAGGTTAACGGAACACTCAGGCTTCAGTTTACTCAATAACCCGAACCCAGCACCAACCCAACCAAGCCACTTTCTCCCTGAGGCCACCCCAGCACGCCAAAAAAAAACCACCGAGTGCCTAAGCAATCGGTGGTTTTTTCAATGCGGTTTAAATGAACCGAGTCGTTAATTATGCTCGCTCAAAAGTGTCGCCACGAAGAGTGTTCAACAACCCAACGATAGCGTCGCGGTGCTCAACGATCTCCTCCAGCTTCTTCACTTCGTCTCGCTGGCCACGAATCATCATCTTGTTCGATTTCATCGCGAAGGGAGCACAGAGAACTTCATACCATTTCAACCCTTCCCAGGTGTCGCTGTCTTTGATGTCTTCAAGAATAGCTCGCTCTTTAGC
This sequence comes from Myxococcota bacterium, assembly GCA_036230545.1. Classification (GTDB taxonomy): domain Bacteria; phylum Myxococcota; class XYA12-FULL-58-9; order XYA12-FULL-58-9; family JABJBS01; genus CAXGXL01. The sequence goes on along the minus strand of JAZAIZ010000412.1, from coordinate 2,057 downwards.
GAGTTTAGCGTCCAGTTTGGGGTACTTTGACTCGATCTTAGCCAGCAGCGACTCCAATTGAGCGACGGAATAGTACCTCGCAGGGGCCGCGGAGACAGTGGGGGTGGTAATTGAAGTAGAAACGGTGTTTCTGACGTTGTTAATAGACATAGTGCTTTCCTCTCGTCGTTCTGATTGGGTCTATTGGTAGTATCGACCAAGGCCAGTCGGTGTTGCCCTCCCCAAGACGATTTTTCCCCTCACAGGCAGGGAGGAAAACATGCTTTGATTACAAAGCCTTAGAAGCCCTCGTTTGAGTGATTCGGACACCTCGCTCGAAAATTGGAGTAAGCAGCTGGTGAAAATATACACCAGCTCCAGGCCTCGCTTTGGACTGACCAATCAAACGCTTCTCCAGGGGAATTCCCTAGGAAAAACAGGTTTGATCCCTGGACATCCTTTTCTCAATTGACCCATCGATGCACAGCCACTATGCGCGTTCCTGAAAGCGTTTGTGGGACCTTTAGGGTCCCGAATTAAGCGCAGTAGTCGGGTGATCCCCAACCCGGCTTCGGCGCAACTCTTAGCCCCAGGAGTTAGATGATGCGTTTCGTTCTCCCCCTCTCACTCACTGTCATGGTGCTCGCCTCCGGCTGCTCCCAAGACGCCCTGATTGGCAATATCAAAACCAAAGGCACCCGCGTCCAGACGCGCGGCGCGGCCACAGACCTCGACTGTCCGGCGGGAGGAGTGGTGCTTGAGTATGGCATCGACACCAACGCCAACGGCAAGCTCGATCCCCTCGAGGTGAACGGCATCGAAGTGGTTTGCAACGGCGAAGATGGCCAGAGCGCTGTCTCGAGCCTGGTGCACGTCAGTGAAGAGCCCGTGGGCGACAACTGCTCCATGGGGGGAACCCGCATCCAACAAGGCGCAGACACAAACCTCAACGGCACCCTCGACCAGGACGAAGTCACTGAAGTCTCCTACGTGTGCCATGGTGAAAACGGCGCGACCGGCGCGACCGGCGGCACAAGTCTAATCCTTCTCAGCGATGTACTTGAGGTCGACGACTGCCCCGGCGGCGGAGTTCGAGTTGAGACGGGCGTTGACCGCAACAACAACGGCGCCCTCGACGCGGCGGAAGTCGACGACGTCGCCTATATCTGCCACGGCATCAACGGCGCCCCCGGACAGGACAGCCCCAACACCCTCCTCGCCAACCACCCCGTCGAGGCTAACGAGCACTGCCCCGCCGGCGGGGTACTCGTTCAGAGTGGGTTAGATATCAACGGCAACCAGCTCCTCGACACCGCAGAAGTGCGGCACTCCAGCTACGTCTGCAACGGCACCACCGCCGCGGCGGGGATGTCCTGCACCGTCACCGACAACGGCGACGGAACCAAGACCATCACCTGCCCCGACGGCACCTCCGTCAACCTCAATGATGGGCAGCAAGGCGTCGCCGGAACCAGCGCCTCGTGCAGCGTCACCGACAACGGCAACGGCACCGCAACCATCAGCTGCACCGACGGCACCACCGCCACCATCGCCAACGGCGCGGACGCGGTCCCCAACGTGATGACCTCCAGCATCTTCTGCACCGGAGACCTCGAGGACACCGAGATGTCCTTTCATTATACGGTGGCTCAATTTGCCCTGGGGGATGTCTTTGTGTCGGGAGGCATCTTCGGGGAGTATACCGAAGTTACCAACTCCACCATGTACTCTCTCTACCAAAACGGCTACCACCAGGCCCCCATCACCTTCACCCACGACTCACTCTGGGACCACAACGGTGGCTTCTGGGAGATCTCCCTCGACCGGGGCACCCTGGTAACGACCATCGATTACCGGGACATTGACGGGGATGTGAGCTGGGAAATGGTGCCGGAAGACTGCGTCGTTAACACCTACTAAGGCGCCTCAGCGGTGCCAGATGGGTCCCTCATCCCCAGGAGGGACCACCCCCGGCCCCGGCAGTATCTCCCGCAGATAATGAGCCAGGCCTCTATCCTGATTCCAATGTTGCGGATACCCGGTGGAGACCTCTTCAAAACGAACTCCATCCTTCCAAT
>JAZAIZ010000411.1:0-3310 GCA_036230545.1 Myxococcota bacterium | reverse complement strand
AAAGCTTCAGAGCCGGCCCTGGTCCCCGCAATCATTGAGGCTATCGAAGCGCAGGGCTTCAGAGTGGACAAGCGGGCGGAGCGAACCCGGGACATTCTGATGACGCTTATTCTCTTCGGAGGCTCTTTGGGGCTGCTGATTTTGGCTCTGGCCGGGCTTAATATTACTCACAGTTTCTTCGCGCAGCTCTCAGAGCGTAAGCGTGAGTTCGCGGTGATGAGGGCGGTGGGAGCTCGAAAGCGTGACATTGTGGGGTTGGTTTTGTGGCAGGCGACCCTTCTGGGCTTGTTGGGGGGCCTTTTGGGGGCGGTGGCGGCCCATGGGATCGCCTGGGGGTTGGATGGGCTGGCCCTGCGTTGGTTGCCCGAGTTTCCCTTCCGCCCTGATTCGTTCTTTGAACTCCCCCTTTGGGGAGATGGGCTGGCTCTTCTTGCGGCGGTTCTCGCGGCGGTGCTGGGTGCTCTGTGGCCGGCGCTTCGAGCCGGGCGAGCTTCGATTGTGCGCTTGTTCGCGGAGCTTTAGGGATTCGCGTTGGCGGCGATATAGGCGAGCATTGCCTGGAGGAAGCGATCTTGGTCTGCCTGAGTGGTGAGTTCGTCCTCATTGACGATGGGGAGTCCGGGGAGCTGGCTCTTTAGAGCGCTCACAAAGACGCCTTCTCCGTGGGCTTCGACGCTTCCCTCGTCGCTGGTGACTGAGACCCGGGTGCCACAGCTTGGGGAGCGGGCCTTAAGGATAAACCCCGCGAGCCCCGCCTGGTGCAGGGTCTGAACCCGGGCTCGACAATGCTCGACGAGCTGCTCGGTGAGGTCGATGCGGCTCTCGGTGGTCTCCACCCGGGGGGTTTTGGGGGAGCCGACGAGATGAATGGTCTCCCTCGGGATACCAAGGCCGGCGTCGACCTCGGGGCAGACCACCACCCACTCCACCCGGTGGTTGAAGCTTTGGTGGATGGCGCTGTTGAAGCGGTTGCCGCCGTCGTAGCGGACATCTTCGCCGAGGAGACAGGCGCTGATTCCGACCCGGAGTTTAGGGGGCTGGCTCACTCTTTTTTCCTATTCGCGAAAAACAGGCTGTGTTATGGCCACAGCGTTGTATGGGTTCACTACCGCAGGAGTTTATAAGTGTTAAGTGAAGATTTCATTAGAGAGCGCATTGTGGAGAAGATGCCGGACGCGTCCGTGTCAGTGACTGATTTGACCGGTGGCGGAGATCACTGGCAAGTGGAGGTTATCTCGTCGGCATTTGAGGGCGTCTCGCCGGTGAATCAGCACCGCCTGGTGTACGATTGTTTTCAGGATGTTATCGGTGGTGCAATGCACGCCTTGGCTCTGAAGACCCGTACTCCTTCTTAGCAGACGTTCTCTTCCAGCTCATCGGCGTCACTGAGTTTGCCCTCGGGCATGCTGAAGCCGGTCTCTCCTTTGCCAACCACGGAGAGGACATCCGCGATGACATCGTGATGGCTGAAACCGGCGGGGTAGGTGTGTGGCATGGCCCCGGCTACCAGCACCAGCGCCTGGTCGGAGCTCTTGTTGCCGATCGCTCGGAGGGTGCGGGGCTCTACCCGCACGATCTCACCCTGGGAGATGGAGACGGTGGTGTCTCCCATCGTTCCATCGGGTTTACGCTCACGAATAACCAGGTCAGCGACGCCCTTGAGGCAAAAATAAACCTCTTCCTGCTCCCGGTGATTGTGAAAGAAATCAAACCCCTCTCCCTTGCTGAGGGGGAAGATGGTCATTCCCAGATTCTTCAGACCCAGTTGAGCCGCAAAATCCGAAAAATTAGCGGGGTTTGTAATGTCGTAAAATCCCTTGGTGACTGACATGGGAGGACTTTAATGGGTTTATCTGCTTGTGGCAAGATGAGCGCGGATTGGGAGGTCGGAGGCTGGTGGGAAAGGAGTAGCGGGGGAGGGGCGTTTATTGCAGGCTGAACGCGCGCTTTAAGAGGCGCGCGGCCCGCGCTTTGTTTTTGGGGACACCCAGGCCTCGCTGATAGAGTCGCGCCAGGTACATGCAGCCATTCCCGTCGGCGTGCTGACACGCCAATTGATAGTACATGGCTGCTTGGCCGTAGTGGCGGGCTGCGCCGCGACCGAACTCATGGTTGTTGCCCATGGTTGTGTAGCCCTGGCCCTTTTGAGCGTAGCGGGGCTCCTGCTGCTTGACGCATTGGAGGTAACTGTCGATGAATTTGGGGCCCCGATAGGAGCAGTCTTTGGGGCTGGCAATTGCAGGAGCCCCTGCGAGTTGAATCAGGAGGGCTGCGCCGGCGCTCAGGAGTGTTTTTTTAAACATGGCGTGTGCTTACCTGTGGGTGAATAAAGGGGTGCAATAAGGAGATTATCGGGGTCCGGTGGAGGGGGTTTCGCGCATTTTGAGGAAAGGCAGAGGCTCGAAACAAAAAATTAGCGCAAAACCGAAAAACCTAATAAAAATAAATAGCTGGGGGTGTCGATTTGAGGGTCTATGTGGTCTGACCGCTTGTGTGGGCGGGAAATGGCCCATCTTTGAGGGGAGTTGCTTGTGGTGAGCCTGAAAAAAATACTGGATGCTCAGGTTTATGATGTGGCGGTCGAGTCCCCCCTGCAGGAGGCGGAGCTCCTGTCTCGTCGTTTAGGGCACCGGGTTTTGATTAAACGTGAAGATCTTCAACCCGTTTTTTCATTCAAGCTGCGCGGGGCCTACAACAAAATCAGGCAACTCTCCGAGGAGGAGAGGGCGAAGGGGATCATCGCGGCTTCTGCGGGCAATCACGCCCAAGGAGTGGCCCTGGCGGCGGCTCGTTTGGGGATTGAGGCTGTGATCGTAATGCCTGAGACGACCCCGGAGATTAAAGTCACCTCTGTTCGAGATCGGGGTGCGCGGGTGGTTCTTTGGGGCGACACCTTCGACGAGGCTTGTGCGCGTTCTCGGGAATTACAGAAGGAGCAGGGCTACACCTTTATTCACCCCTATGATGATCCGGATGTGATCGCTGGTCAGGGGACCGTTGCTCTTGAAATAGTGCGGCAGTATTCCGCGGCCATCGACGCCGTCTTTATCCCCGTGGGAGGGGGAGGGTTGATCTCGGGGATGGCCACATGCCTCAAGAGCATGCGCCCGGAGATTAAGGTCGTTGGCGTTGAGGCACAGGACTCCGCGTGTCTTAGCGCAGCGTTGGAGGCGGGTGAGCGGGTGAAGCTCGATCAGGTGGGTATTTTTGCGGATGGGGTTGCGGTGAGGGAGGTTGGAGCCCTGCCCTTTGAGATAGCCCGAGAGCTGGTGGATGAGGTGGTGACTGTGGACACCGACGAAATCTGTGG
>JAZAIZ010000410.1:0-10205 GCA_036230545.1 Myxococcota bacterium | reverse complement strand
AACTATTTCAAATGAGTTGGTGAGAGACGTCGACTAAGGACGGATTTTTGGGGAGTCGCTTCTCTTTCAGCGCAGATTGGCACGCTTCCTGAAACACTAGAGGGAGTAACACAGATAAGGTGATTGTCATGAGTAGTAATGGGGTATTTCTGGAACCGTTTGAGCTTCAATGTCTCTATGATGCGTTGGGCTGGACGGAGTTTGGTGCGGAAGTGGAGGGTGAGAGTGATACAGTGGTGAGTGCTGAAACATGCACGTCCGCTCTCGACAGGAAATTTCTCATTGCTGACATCCAGGCAAAGGCAACAGTGTAGTAGAGTTGCGACAGTCATCGCGTCGAGTGTTGTAGGGTCGTCGGTGTTGGTGTGCCGACGACCCTATTTTATTTTATCTCTATTTTGTACCCCCCAGGACCGATTGTTTCGAATGTGCTGCCTGCCTGAATAACCCCGCTGCGTTGTTGCTCTCTCAGGCTCTTTTTGCCTCGATTCTTTATCATGCCTTAATGCTGTTCTATTGAATGTGCGCTCGGTCACACTTGGTGCTTATTTTGCTCGAAGGGTAAAAAAGCCAGTGATAACAAATGATTATCGACGACGGTCTTTTCGGCTTTTTTTCCGATTTCGGGAGGAGAGGAGAGGGCCTGCGGGCGACCTTTCCGGTGTGGGGAGTTCCGAAAAAAGAATCCATTTCTATCGGTTTAGTGGTTTAGCGGCGAGTCATTTTCTGGTTTGATAAAGATACAGGCAGGGAGGCGCGTAGTGTCGGTCTTTCTGTTGAATTTCCGGGGAGGGAATGCGTATGCGGGTTTGTCCTCAGTGTGGAGCTGAACACTCAGATGATGTGGTTTATTGCAGCATTGATGGAACCCATTTGTCGGAGTCGGTGGAGGTGGACACTGACTCGATTGTTGGGAAGGTACTCGGCTCGTACCGCGTGTTGAAGATTTTAGGCGAAGGTGGGATGGGGCAGGTTTATCTCGCCGAGCACACCAAATTGCAGCGCCGTGTCGCGTTGAAGATGCTGCACCCCGAGTTCGCAAGAAACGCGGAGACCGTTCGGCGATTTTTTGATGAGGCCCGGGCAGTCAACCAGATTAAGCACCAGAATATTATCGAGATCACAGACTTCGTCGACGACAGTGTTGAGGAGACCTACTATATTATGGAGGCCCTTGAGGGGCAGAGCCTTCTGGAGCTTCTCGAAGAGACAAAAGACCTCCCCTTGGCCGAGCAGATGGGCATCGCGATTGAGGTGGCGAGCGCTCTCGGGGCGGCTCACGAGGCAGGAATTATTCACCGTGATCTGAAGCCCGATAACGTTTTCCTGATTGAGCGGGGAGACAATAAATATTTCGTTAAGCTCCTGGATTTTGGGGTGGCGAAGCTCATGGACAAAGATCAGGAAGACGCGGCGAATAAGACCGCCGCCGGGGTGATGCTGGGGACACCTACCTATATGTCTCCGGAGCAGGCCAGCGGCGCTCCGGTGGACAACCGCACGGATATTTATTCGCTGGGCATTATTCTTTTTGAGATGCTCGTGGGAAAGACGCCCTTCGCGTTTAAGAGCATTGGCGAGCTGCTGGTGAAGCAGATGACCACGGTCGCTCCCATGGCCAACGATATGGTGGAGTTTCCTGTGCCCACCCGTCTGAACGAGTTTATCGCGAAGTGCCTTGAGAAGGACGCGGAGAAGCGCCCGGAGTCCATGGAGGTGGTGGAGAAGGAGCTGCGCTTTATTCGAGAAGAGGTCGCCATGGGGCAGGCCGCCCTGGTGCAGGGGATGGCCACCGCTTCCGGATTGGGCACCGCGGGGGGCCTAAGCGATCTCCAGGCGCAGCTGACTGGGAACACCGGGGCGGGCGTTCAGGCGCCTCCGACGGTGGTCTCTCCTCCCCTGGCTCAGGCGCCCGCGACGGTGGTGAATCAAGCGCCGCCGGTGGACGTGCGCGCAATCGAGGATCAGGTCAGGCAGCAGAATCTTAAAAAAATGTTGGTGGCGGCCGTCGCTCTTATCCTCTTTGGGGGAGTGTGGATGGCGAAGGATTCCGGCCCGGCGCCAAGTGCTGCTCCTGCGGGTAAATCCATCACGGGGATGGCCACGGGGAGGACGGTCTTTGCGGGGTCGTGTCAGCTCCCGGACATGTTTATGTGTGTGCAGTTCAGTGGAGATTATTGGAATCGTAAGATCACCGACGAGTGGTGTGGTGAGCAGGAGGGCAGCATCTACAGTATCAGTGAGTGCCCGCGTCGCACCTATGGTTTGGGGGCCTGTATCGTGGAGGGAAACCGGGAGCGTGAGCAGCAGGTCTATTTTATTGAGGGGGACTCCATGCGGGAGACCGGCTACAGTCGGGGAGAGTCGATCGACGCCTGCGAGGGGGACGAAGAGGAAGAGGAAGAGGGCCTTGGGGGCCAGTGGTTTGATGATTAGGGGACCCTTCAGGTCCGCTTGAGCGCCTCAGCAATGTCAAATATTTGGTTTTAAGGGATGCCTGAGTTACCGGGCTTTCTTTGTGATGCTGCCCTTGGGGAGAGGTCTGTTAGCGCTCGGGCTGCAGGGTGCCTTTGGGGAGATCCGAGGAGGCCTGGGCCAATTCTTCTTCGAGCAGTAGCAGGGCTTCGGTGGCGGCTTCGGTGCTTGATTCAGGGTTGAAGACGATGCGATCTCGAAGTTGCTGGATGGAGCGAATATAGGCGGGGCGCTCGCGGCGAATCTGGTTAATCGCCTGGACCACTTGCTCTGGTTGGTCTTCGGCGACCACCTCTCCGAGCTCTTCCCGAGCCTGCATCTCCAAAGGGGGGAGCCCTAATTGCTGCCAGGCGGGGTTGTTCTCTTTGGGAGGGGTGTCGATAAAGATGACGGGTTTTTCAAAGGCGAACGCAAACTCAAAGGATGTCCCGGACCAGTCGCTGATCAAAATGTCGGCGTTGATAAGGGACTCTCGGGAGCGGACGTCGGTTTCGACCACAAAGTCACTGGCCCATGAGAACTGCGCCTCCAGCTCCTGTTTCAGATTGGGAAAGCGCCGCGTGGTCATGGGATGAAAGCGGAGGGTGATCTGATGCGGGGTTTTTAGGAGGTGCTCGAGGATTGTCGTACCGCAGTCTCGCTCAATGAAGGAGCCGATACCCCAGGAGGGTGCCAGGAGAATATTCAGGGGGGCATCGGCGCTAAGTTCTTTCTGAGGATGTTGGCGTGCCTCTGCAAGCAAGGCATCGAGTCTGGCGTAGCCATGTTCGATGAGTTTCTTAGGGGGAAGCTGCTCTTGTTTTTCCCGCGCCCGGATCTCCTCGACGTGGTGAGGGCCTACACAAAACACCGTGTCGTAGGAGTCAAATGCTGCCTCCCGATACACCATGTGGGTGCTGTTGATGGAGTGATAGATGTAGGCGTAGTGGACGGGGTGGATTGATCTCTTCAGCTGAAAGCTGTTCAGATCTGGCAGGGTTAAGACAAGCATTCGCGCTGAGAGCGTTTGAAAGAGCCAGGTTCTGGCGAGCCCCGAGCCGATGTAGAAGGCCCGCAGATTGCTCCACTCAAGGGTGAGCACCGGATCGTCTGCGTCGGAGGTAAAGTAGCAGACCTCTCGGCGGTGGTGGTTAACGAGGCGATCCACCAGGGGGCCAAGATGAGGCCAGTCGTGGGAGCCCTCGGCGTAGAAGGTCAGCGCTCTTGTGTCGGCTTCAAGGCGATTGAATGCCCTGATTGCTCGAAATGCCTTAAGAAAATGCGCCATAACCCCAACCGATCATTCGCCCTTGCTGGCTTGCTTTTTTGTTTTGGTAAAGAGAGAGCGAATACGAACCCAATTGGTCTTCAGAAAAACCAGCAGCCCCGCGATGCCGGCCACCAGACCCTGGCCGACCATGCTTAAGGTTCCGGGGTCGAGGTAGGCGTATGCTGGAGGTGAGCACAACAACACCAGCACAAGGGCATAGAGACGGTAGAGTTTGGGTCGTTCGGTCATTTGCAAGTCCTCCAGCTGGTCGGCTAGCATGATTGAGATCAGGGGGTCAAGGCGATGGGAGCAGGTGCGCGCGTTCTTTCCTCGGGTTGCGGGTTTGTTTTGATGTTGCTAGGAACCCCCGCAATCAAAGAGGAGGCCACCACCATGCCAAAAGTTTATGTCGCGATGTCTGCTGATCTGGTTCACCCGGGGCACATGAACATCTTAAAGATTGCCCGGGAATTTGGAGAGGTTAGCGTTGGGTTGCTGACTGACGCGGCCATCGCCAGCTACAAGCGGCTGCCCTTTATGACCTATGAGCAGAGAAAGGCAGTAATTGGAGAGATCAAGGGCGTCTCCGAGGTGATTCCCCAGGAGACCCTCGATTATGTAGAGAATCTGAGGAAGGTTCGACCCGATTTCGTGGTTCATGGAGATGACTGGAAGGAGGGGGTTCAGGCGAGCACCCGGCAGCGGGTGATTGATACCATTCGCGAGTGGGGCGGCGAACTGATTGAGCCTGGCTACACCCCAGGGATCTCCTCCACGCAATTGCATAAATCCACCCGCGAGTTGGGGGTGATGCCGGATGTTCGTTTGAAGCGACTGCGTCGCCTGTTGGCGGCGAAGCCCTGCCTGCGGGTGATTGAAGCGCACAACGGACTGACGGGGTTGATTGCAGAGAAAACCAGGGTCGAAAAAGACGGGGTCAATCGGGAGTTTGACGCCATATGGGTTTCCAGCCTGACCGATTCAACGGCGAAGGGCCGGCCCGACATTGAGTTGGTCGATTTAACTTCTCGCGCCATCACCATCGAAAACATTCTTGAGGTCACCACCAAGTCCATCATCCTCGACTGTGACACTGGCGGGTTGCCGGAGCACTTTAGCTTTACGGTGAAGACCCTGGAGCGCCTGGGGGTCTCAGCGGCGGTCATCGAGGATAAGATTGGTCTCAAACAAAACTCACTCTTTGGGACGGATGTTCCGCAATCCCAGGACAGCATTGAGTCCTTTTGCTTGAAGATTCAAGCGGGCAAGAAGGCGCAGATTAGCGACGAGTTTATGATTGTGGCGAGGATCGAGTCGTTGATCCTCGGCGCCGGGGTGGAGGATGCGCTGAAGCGCGCCGAGGCCTACGGAAAGGCCGGCGCGGACGCCATTATGATTCACAGTAAAGAGAAGGACCCCGCTGAGGTCCTGTCGTTTCTGGAGCAATACAATCAATTTGAAGATCGCAAGCCCGTTGTGCTGGTGCCAACCACCTACAACGAACTCACCGAGGATCAGCTCAGTGAGGCCGGGGCCAACATCATTATTCACGCGAATCATCTGCTGCGCAGCGCTTACCCCGCGATGACAAAGGTGGCCCGGTCGATTCTCGAAAATGGGCGTTCTTTGGAGGCTGATGCCGATTGCATGCCGATTAAAGAAATTCTTACTCTTATTTAAGCACTTAAAGGAGCTGGCATCATGCTGGACCCCAGCTTGTTTCTTGAGGACCTGCAGCGAGAGGGCGTCAGCTTTTTTGCCGGGGTTCCCGATTCTCTGATGAAACCCCTCTGTGGAGTGCTGGTGGACTCCCTCCAACCCCACCAGCACCTCGTTACGGCAAACGAGGGGACCGCCGTCTCTGTGGCCGCAGGTCACCACCTCGCGACGAATCAAGTGCCGCTGGTGTATATGCAGAACTCAGGGCAGGGGAACGCCGTGAACCCTCTGATCTCTCTGGCAGACCCCATCGTCTATGGGATCCCCATGCTGCTCTTGATTGGTTGGAGAGGTGAGCCCGGCGTTAAGGATGAGCCTCAGCACCGAAAGCAGGGAGAGGTCACCACCGCGCTCTTTGATGCGATGGATATCCCATGGGAGGTGCTCGCCACCGAGCGCGGTGACGCTCAGAAGCAGCTCCATGATTTGAAAGTGCTCGCCCTTGAGCGACATGGGCCGGTGGCGATGGTGGTGAAGAAGGGTTCCTTTGAGGACTATAAGCTCAAGACGGCGAGCCCTGCATCGTACCCCCTGAGTCGCGAAGAGGCCGCCGTGGCGGTGGCGGAGTTGTTGGAGGAGTCCGCCGCGGTGGTCGCCACCACCGGCAAGGCGTCTCGGGAGCTTTACGAGTACCGTGTGCGTAAGGAAGAGCCTTTGGGCAAGGATTTTTTGACGGTGGGGTCCATGGGGCACGCGTCGCAGATTGCCCTGGGGATCGCGATTTCCCAACCAGAGCGACCGGTCTGTTGCCTTGACGGTGATGGCGCCGCGCTGATGCATCTGGGGGGCATGGCTTCCATCGGCGCGTCGGGGTTGAGCAATTATCGACACGTGGTCATCAATAATGGTGTCCATGAGTCGGTGGGGGGGCAGCCTACCGCCGCTGGCTTTGGCGTGGACCTCTGCGCTGTGGCCAAAGCCTGTGGCTATGGGGCCGCCGAGCGGGTCTCTTCCCGTGAGGAACTGAAGGCAGCCTGGGAGAGGCTCATGGAGGTTTCTGGGCCCACCCTGCTGGAAATTCGAGTGTCCGTGGGGTCGAGAGCGAATCTGGGCCGTCCCACGACGACTCCCGTTGAAAACAAAGATATGTTTATGAGGTTTTTGGGCAATGAAGCACTTTGAAGGTTCGAGCAGTATCCATGAATTAGGGGCGTGCCTCGATGAGATCGGGACGAAGTCGGTTTTTTTGATGACCGGCCGAGCATCTTACGGGCTCAGCGGCGCTCAGGCCAGCGTTGAGGGGCTTCTGGGGGGGCGGGAGGTGGTGCGCTTTTGCGATTTGCAGGTCAACCCCCTCCTTGGGGATGTGGTGAACGCCTGTGAGCAGTTTCGGGAGCACGGCTGTGACACCATCGTGGCTGTGGGCGGGGGCTCGGTGCTGGACACGGCGAAGGCCGTCTCAGCCCTGGTTGAGAGCGAGGAGGAACCTCTGGCGGTTCTGGAGCGTCGGCAGCCCATCGCGGCGTCCGGACCCCGGGTCATCGCCATTCCCACCACCTCCGGTACGGGGAGTGAGGCGACGCATTTTGCGACGGTGTATCATCAGGGGCGCAAGTACTCCCTGGCGGACCAGCGGCTGGTGCCATGGGCGCGGATTATCGACGCAGATCTGATGGCCAGCATGTCCCCAACGCTCACCGCCAACACCGGGTTGGATTGCCTCACTCAGGCCATTGAGTCCATGTGGTCGGTGAAGGCAACCGAGGAGTCCATCGCCTGTGCTCGTGAGGCCATGCAGCTCGCCTGGACTCATCTTGGGGACGCGGTGCACCACAACACCCCGGCTGCGCGGATCGCCATGGCAAGGGCAGCCTGTCTCGCCGGAAGAGCCATCAACATCAGCTTCACCACCGCGTGCCACGCACTCTCGTATTTTATGACAATTGAGTATGGGGTGGATCATGGCCTGGCGGTGTCGATGACCCTGCCGGAGTTGCTGGCCTATAACGCCGAAGTGGGGGAGGAGGATTGTCTGGGGGATTATGAGCGGACTACACGGCTCATGAATGAGATCTGCGACTTTCTCGGTGATGGAGATCCCAGCAGGGCGGCTGGAAATCTTCGGGAATTTATCGCCTCTCTAGGGGTGCCTACGCGGCTCTCAGAAGTGAACATCGACAGTGTTGAGAAGCGGGCTTCCCTTGTGGAGAGCGTGAACCTGGAGCGCCTCGCGAACAACCCCCGGCGGCTTGATCAGGCGTCGTTGTTTCGCATCATTGAGTCGATTGCGTAGTGGTGGATTGCGGCTCCAGGCTGCGTCCCCGGGGTGACTCCGCGTCAAACAGGACCTCTTCGAAGTCGTAGGGCTGATAGTAGGCGGATTGATAGTAGCGATTCTCCAGCATCTCGAAGCCGCTGTCGAAGTAGAGATTAAACACCTTCCGGTACATATTCACCAGCGTGAGGTCTTCGGGGATCTCCCCGGGTTGGACCCCGGGTAGCTGCATGGCGATCAGGTTGGAGAAGCGCCCGTGCAGGAAGTGGTCGCTGTCATCATCGAGCAGCTGCGGGCCGTGGTCGGAGTGAATGATGATGATGGGCGGGTTGGGGGAGGTGGCCACCAGTTGGTCGACGATGGTCTCCATGCGTTTGTTAAAGTAGACGAGCTGGTCGATGTATTTCGGTTTAACGCCCCAGAGACGTTTTTGAAATTCGAATTGATTGGACACGGTGGCGTTGCGCAGGATGGTGCCCTCACGATCAAAGAGGTAGGGGTGATGAGGTGGGACGAAGTGGGTCACGACGACCTTGGGGCCCGGCGCGGAGCCGAGCTGCTCGAGGGTTTTGAGGTTGGTGAGGTGGCAGTCGGCTACGGAGACGCCTACGGGGGATTCCCAGATTTTGAGGAACGTTGACTCCATGAGAACGCGATAAAACTCGACGTTGAAGAGGGAGTCGGTGCAGGGGATCTCCTCGTCGGCGAACATATTCATCATGGTAGCGCCCCAGGCAGACTTCAGGTGCACATAGCGGTAGCCCTGGTCCCGCAGGAAGTGCATGACCTTATTGTCCCGCGCCATGAGGTAGGCCTGGCTTCGGGTGCGGTCCTCCGGTCCGAGGTGCTTAAAGGTGTCGTTAACGTAGTCCATATTGAGGAAGGAGGCGAAGGAGAGAAAGGTCCAGGTGTAGTTGGAGCGGGCTTGAGGGACCACGGTGAATCCCTGAGCCTTCAGGGCGTTCAGGAAGGGGCTGTTGTCGTAGTTGTAGAACTCGTTGAGGACATCCTCGCGGGCGTACCCATCAAGGACGATGTGGTAGATGTCGGGCTGGTACCCGAGGGTTTTGACCAGCCCCGATTCAGCGAGCTGCGCGCTCGCTTTGGTGTGCCCCTCCGCTTCCGGGGTGTCGGGACTCAGGAGGCTCATGGCGATGCCCATCACGGGCATGAGGAGCAGGATGGCGCTCATGGTGTTGACGATGCCTGAGAGCTTCTCAAAGGATGTGGCCGGCACGTGGCGAACTTTGCGCCAGAGCAGGATGAGCGCAACGACAAGGAGCACGATGAGGGCGGCGTGAAGTTTGGCCTTCAGCAGGAGCTCTGCGTGCTGTGCGCCGCCAAAGTGGATGCCTGTGTTGAGCGCGAAGAGGTGCAGGGCGGAGTGGATGTGTCCATAGACAAAGAAGAGGACCGTCAGCAGTGAGGCCCAGAGGCTGCTTTTGAATAGATCCCGCTTGCACAGGAGGTAGGGCCCCACCCACAGGAGTGGCACCGCAAGAAGGGCGAGGAGGAGGGGGCCTGTCACTGTTCCCAGGGGCGTTTGGTCGGTGTTTTGGGAGTAGAGAAAGAGAACCGGGTAGAGCGCCAGGGCGATGGGGTGAAAGGGCCTGTTGCTGACTTGCTGGAGGAGCTTCTTGAAGGGGGTCATGAAAGATGAATCCTGCCTGGAGCCTGGGGAGTTGAAGGCGTTTGTGAGAGCTGCCGGGAACACGGTTCATGTCGTCGGCATGCGGGGGTGCAATAGCCCATTATAAGGGCGTTTTGCAACGCTTTAGGGGCGGAGAAGCTCGGCTCTCTTTTGGCGTTTCTGCCGTTGCTCAGGCGAAAAGGGCGTGCTATCGGCCCCTTGCTTCGGGGGGCTGGGCAGTTCAGGTGTCAAGGTGACCAACCATCTCCATATGTTACTTTTTTGTGTTGCGGCGGGGACGCTCCTGGGGAGCGGCCCTGGGTGCGTGGTGCGGTATTCGGATTACCCCGTCGAGTTTGATGCTGAGGAAGTGGCAGAGCGCTACGAAGGGGAGCCCTTCCTGGTGGCGGGAACCTACGAAGAGCAGCTTTTCAGAGAGTTGGAAGAAGGGGCCCCTTTGCATGTGATTCACGGGTTTCAGGGGGGGACCTGGGTGCACCTCTCGGTGCGGGTGAACGGGATGCCGCGTTCAGGGGAGATAGCCGTCTCATTAAATGCGCAGGGCGGTGCCGAGGTGGGTCGCGTCTCCTACGGCATTGAGCTGGTGCGGGCCGCTGAGGGGTTTCTTGAGGCCTATGATGTGCCTGTTCCGTTGCCCGATGATGACGTCTTTCTGGACGCCCTGATGGGGCAGCGGGGAACCCTCGCGGTGACCTACCATGCAGGGG
This sequence comes from Myxococcota bacterium, assembly GCA_036230545.1. GTDB lineage: Bacteria > Myxococcota > XYA12-FULL-58-9 > XYA12-FULL-58-9 > JABJBS01 > CAXGXL01. The sequence goes on along the minus strand of JAZAIZ010000410.1, from coordinate 189 downwards.
GAGAGCAGGTGTCGACGACGGTGGGGGTGGTGTTTCGGGAGGGGCTTGGTTCATGAGGAGGTTGAGCTTTTCGCTGATGGCGCTCGTGTCGCTGGCAGCCCTTGGTGGCTGCGAGCAGGTGGTTTATGTGGAGCGCTCGAGTTGCCTCTCGTGTCACCGCCCGCTGCAGGCGGATGGACAGGCGGTGGG
>JAZAIZ010000409.1:0-1573 GCA_036230545.1 Myxococcota bacterium | reverse complement strand
AACGACTCCAGAAAATCAGAGACGGCGTCATCGGTGTAACGCAGCCGGGAGAGGTACCCCTGGTACTTCGGATTTCCTTCCGTCGCCGCCAGCAGCTCCTCGGGAACCCGACCCTCGGGAACCACCGTGTAGGGGTGATGGGTGCTGATGGTTAAGGCGTGGGCAAAGAGAGGCTGCCCGCTTGAGGCCAACTCTTCCATTTTACGCAGGGCCTCCTGCAACACGGGGGCATCCGCCAGACCCCATGAGCCAATCCCCTCGGTGATTCCCTGCTCACGAAAATAATCCCCGTCAAAGAACTGGTCCATCCCGTGCAGAATCTCAAAGGGTCGCTTACGATGAAAGTCTGCATAATGGCTGTTAAACCAGGCCGTCTGGTAGCCCGCCTGCTTCAGGAAAGCCTGAATACAGTTAATGCGCAGAGTCGTGTGAGCGATGTAGGTGGCCGCCCCAGCGGTGTTAGGGAGCATCGAGCACAGGGTGCTGAACTGACCACGAACGGTCTGCCCCGCTCGAAAACTCGACGAATAGGCCTGGTCAAAGGTCGAGGCGTGCTGGTCCAGGAGGCTCCTCAGCCTTGGAAAGAGCTTCAAACCCCACTCGGGATGCCACAGTTCATAGCCCCGAACGCTCTCCAAAAACACGACAATGACGTTAAGCTTCTCATCCTGTGGGAGGCCCAGGCGCTCCCGCAAAGCACGGGAGTTCTCCGCGTCAGGCTCCAGCGTTCGTACCAGAGGGCGCTCGTCCCTTGCCGCAGTCGCCCTCGCCCCGGAAGGCCCTGCCAACTCGCTCCCCTCCAACACCTGATAATAGTCCCGATAACGCGCTAGCTGCACCGAGGGTGGCTCACGATTGACGTCCTCACCGTGAAGCTGAACGCCCTTTGTCCACCCCATCCCCGAACTGGCAAAAAGCTTCTTCCCATGGGTCGCATCGTAGAGCCAGGCCCGAATGGGGTGATCTCCAATGACCCGATTAACCTCCCCCAGCTCCAGCCAAAAGGGCATGCGCCACATCGCCACAAGCACCAGTGCGCTCCCCAAAACGAATTTCAGTCGCGACCTGCGCGACGGCCGCGCCCCAGGTTCAGCAGACCGCCATCCCGCCATGTCCGCAATGACGTCCGACGCCGCGACGCTGAAGACCGCCAGAATGTATAAACCAATGCAAACCGGCAAAAACTGGCCCTCTGCCATATCGCGAGCAGACCCCTGCACCTCCGCGAAGTCACCCCAGTGATTCTTAACAATCCACCAGTCGAGGGGGATCTTGAAAAAGCGATAGTGCAGAAGACTTGCAAGGGAGGAGAACCACACAATCCCCCCCATCAAAGCAAACCCCACGGTGAACCCGCGGCCAGCCACCAACGCCACAATGCCCCCTATGGTAAACGAGAGCAGCACCGCGAAGACATCGAAGGCAATCCCTCGTCCAAGCCCGGTGGCCAACGCCTGACTCAGGCTCAGCCCCAGCTCACCAACCAGCTCAAGTCGAAAAATCACCAGGGCCACCAGCAACGCGGTGGCGGCAATCAAGGAGGGAATCAAGGCATACAAGCGTTTCATACCCC
>JAZAIZ010000408.1:0-1936 GCA_036230545.1 Myxococcota bacterium | reverse complement strand
CTCCCGCATTGCGGTGTCAGCCATGATATTTTTCATATTGTAATAGTCCATCACCCCGAGATTGCCGCTTCGGAAGGACTCGGAGATGGCTTTGGGGATCTCAGCTTCCGATGCAACCACCAGAGCTCGCATCTCAAACACCCGGGCCTTCATCTCCTGCTCCTCTGCCACCGCCAACGCCCGCTTGGACTCCGCCTTCGCCTGGGCAATCTGCTTGTCGGCTTCGGCCTGCTCGGTCTGCAGTTTAGCCCCGATATTCTGCCCCACATCCACATCCGCGATATCAATGGATTGGATCTCAAAGGCCGTCCCCGCATCAAGCCCCTTGGAGAGGACCGCCTTGGAGATGTTGTCGGGGTTCTCAAGAACATGCTTATGCGTATCGGAGGAGCCAATGGTGGTAACCACGCCCTCGCCAACCCGTGCCAGAATCGTCTCTTCGGTGGCACCACCCACCAAGCGCTCAAGGTTCGCTCGAACTGTCACCTTGACAAAAGCGCTCACCTGGATGCCATCCTTGGCCATCGCGGTGATCTTGGGAGTGGTAATGACCTTGGGCAGGACGCTCATTTGAACCGCCTCAAGAACATTCCGGCCTGCCAGATCAATGGCAGCGCCTCGTTGAAAATCAAGGGGGATCCCGGCTTTCTTGGCTGAGATGAGCGCCTGCACCACCAGCTGAACGTTCCCCCCGGCGAGAAAGTGCGCCTCCAGCTCATCGTAAGAGAGCACCAGCCCGGCCTTAACCCCCGTAATCCGAGCCTCCACGATCACCGAAGGCGGGACTCGTCGAAGCCGCATGGCGATGAGGGTCATGATGCCAACGGGAGATCCCGAGGTGAGAGCCTGAATCCAGAGCCCCACGGGAACGAAGTAAAAGAAAAAGACAACCGCAACAAGGCTGACGACAATAATGGCAACTGCAGGAACCACTGCATTCTCCTCGTATTATTTATTCCGAATCCGAGCGGGAATCGACCTGCTTCACCAGCAGGCGCGTTCCATCCACATCAATGACCTCAATTTCAGCCCCGGAAGAGATAAAGCCCCCCTGAGTCTGAACATCAAAGCGACGCCCTTCAAAATCAGCAATACCGCTGGGCCGCAAATCTGAAGAAGCCCGACCACGAGCTCCCAGAAGCCCCTCAAAATTCTTTGGGGTGCTGACAAAACCATCTTCATCCGCGGTCACTTTGTCAAGGATCATCCACTTGGCGGCCTTCATTTTCGGCAAGCGACGCATAATAAACGCCGCCGCCACCAAACCCACCACCACGGTGATTGCCAGGCGGGTCGCCACCAGGGTGAAGGTCTCCTGGGCGTAGCCAAGCTCAAAGGCGATCTCAAGGGGAATGCCAAATTCGATCATCCCCATGACAAAACCCACCAGTAGAAAACCCAAGCCAAGGATTCCGGCGACCCCAAAGCCCGGGAGCACAAGAATCTCCAGGGCCATCAATAAAACTCCCACCCCCAGGATGATCGCCTCCTCCCACCCCGCAAGGTGAGCCGCGTACTGGCCGAGAAAAAAGAGGCTCAGGCAGGTTACCCCGATGATTCCTCCCACCCCAAAGCCCGGTGTATAGAGCTCCATCAAGAGTCCAATAAATCCGAAGCTCATTAGCAGAGAGCTGATGGAGGGGTCGGTCAGGATCCTGGAGATTTTCTCGGCCCAGTGGGTCTCGGTCTTGACGGTCTCCGCCTCCCCGAGATTCAGCAGCTGCAGAGCCGCCTCATAGGAAGGTGCAAGGGCATCGGCCATCTTAACCTCCAGCGCCTGCTTGCTCGTAAGGGTGAGAAGCTTGCCTTTTTCGCTGAGTCCCTTCACCTCAATGTCCGCGTCCACCATGGCTTCGGCCACATCGGCCCGACGGCCCTTCGCTTCGGCGGTGGCTCGAATTTCAGCCCGCATGTAGCTGACCACCTTTTCGGAGGT
>JAZAIZ010000407.1:0-11110 GCA_036230545.1 Myxococcota bacterium | reverse complement strand
GCGATGCCTGCGACAACTGCGACGACGTCGCCAACCCCAGCCAACTCAACACCGACTCGGATGCTCTTGGCGACGCCTGTGATCCCGACGACGACAACGACGGCCTCACCGATGTGCAAGAGGAGGCCCTTGGGCTCAATCCGCGCTCGACGGACTCCGACAGTGACGGGGTCAACGACCCCATTGAGCTGGGAGATCCCAACGACCCCGCAGACACCGACGACGATGGCACCATCGACGCCCTCGACGAAGACTCTGACAACGCCGGCGTCATCGATGTCACCGTCAATTTCCGCGTTGTCAGCAACCCCCCGCAAACCAACACCTACTCGGACGCTCTTGGCGACGCCTGCGACCCCGACGATGATAACGACGGCCTCACCGACGTCGAGGAAGAGACCCTTGGCCTCAACCCCCTCTCCTCCGATTCAGACAACGACGGGGCTACCGACTTGATTGAAGTGGGAGATCCCAACGACCCCGCAGACACCGACGACGACGGTACCATCGACGCCCTCGACGAAGACTCCGACGACGACGGCGTCAACGACGACACCGACAACTGCCGCGTGGTCAACAACCCCACCCAGGATAACTTCGATGGTGACCTCCTTGGAGACGACTGTGATCCTGACGACGACAACGACACCCTCGACGACATCCTTGAAGCGGGATTGGGCCTCGACCCCAAAGACCCCGACTATGACAACGACACCATCGCCGACGGACACGAGGTGCAATTTGGCGGAGAGGACCACGACACCGACGATGATGGGACCATCGATGCCATGGATCTTGACTCCGATGGGGACGGGCACCCCGACGCACATGAAGCCGGTGACACCCTGCTTGAAACTCCACCCATAGACACCGACGGGGACGGTGCCCCCGATTATGTGGACACCGACAGCGATAGCGATGGCGTCACCGACGACCTCGACAACTGTCCCCTTGTACGCAACGCCAACCAGGCCGACGCGGATGGCAACGGGGTTGGCGATGTCTGCGATGGCGATCGGGATGGAGATGGCGTGCCCAACGAAGACGACAACTGCCCCCGCGTAGCTAACCCCGACCAGGAAGACCAGGACCGCGATGGGCAGGGGGACGCCTGCGAAGTACCCTCCTACTCCAGGCCTGACAAAGAGGGGTGCGCCTGCACCCAGGGCTCAAGCTCAATCCTGCTCTTTTGGGCGCCCCTCTTTTTTCTCAGTCGACGCAGGCGCAAGGATTAATCAGGGGCGTTAAGTTTCTCGACCACCGAAAAGACATCGCTGTGGGAATAAAAGTCCACACTCACCAGGTTGGGCTTTCTTCCCCACTCCCGGGTGCACTTCGCCACCCGATCCTCGAAAAAGGGGTTGTAGTTGATCTCTTCACTGACACGAAGCTGAGCGAAGGGTCGAATCATGGTGTGCACCAACTCCAACAGCATATACTCGGGCACAGTTCCCGTGATCTCGCATCCAAGATCCTCGGGATAATTCGACTCCCATGGAGTCCCCATCAGATATTTTCCAGCATTGTGAAACCATGAGCGCGCTCCCTTATTGCCCCCGCCAAAGAAAATAAAACGTCGACCGGAGTCGATCAATTCACGGAGCGTCGGCCACAAAACTCCAACAGGTTGAGAGTGGAGAAAAGGTTCCAACCCCGATTGCTCTACAGCATCAATAATATCGGCATTCGTAGTCTCCTGCTGCAACACGAGCATAATCACTTCATGGGGGTTCTTCTCCATAAATTCAACAAAGGTCTCAAGCACCGAGATGAAGGGACGAGTTCCGAGTACACAGGAGCCATGGCAAACAACCACCTCCGACTCATAGCGATAGACGTCGACATTAAAAGATCTCACACCATCCCGAAGTTGTTGGGAGATCCCCAAAAGGTGATTAAGGGCAAAGGCATCAAACCCATCTTCTTCTGTAGAGTGGCTGTTGTGAGTATGAACAAAGGCAACGTCCCCAAGCGATCTGTCACACAAATGCTCAAACCCGTTGCACTTCACCGGAGGGGTCTCCTCACAGGCGCTCCCAAGAACGAGAATCCCCAAAACCGCCCCCCACAAGCCTCTCCGCACAGAGTGAAATTCTCTTCGCTTCACCATTTCTTTCCTTTCACTCCGAGTTCCTTAAGCAGGAACTCCGGCTCATCCGTGTTGATTACCATTGCACCACACTCCCCCAGCATCTCAACCACCTCCCCCCTCTCAAACTCAGCCTTTCCAGACCAAATTCCCAACTCCAAGCCGGCGTCCTTGAACGCAAGCAGGACCTCAGCGGTGGTCACGTCCGGGTTGTACTCCAGATAAACGCCCCCCACCCCGATGTCCTTCAAGCGATGGATGAGCTCCCCGACGCGCTCCGGAGAGTCGAGGTAGCCTTCCGAGTTTTCTCCCAACTCCTCGTAGAAGTGACTGCACACCAGCCAGAAGGTTCGGAGTTCACCATAACTCCCCTGGTGCCAGCGCTGATGCGCCGCCCGCATCACATCAGCGTCAAAGCTCATCAAAAAAACCCGGCTCCAACACTCCCTGCGCTCAATCAACTCCAACACCGGATCCACCACCTCGGGGTCACCAGTTTTTAGTTCAATCACCAGCTGCTTGCTCTCAAAACGCGGCTCCAAAAGCAACTCAAGTAGCTCTTCAAGTCGAGGGACCCGCGCTGCCCGCTTCAGGGGCACTCGATTAAGCTGCAGCAAAGAGAGCTCTCGCACGGCGCAATGAGCCAACAAAATCTGCACCTGTTTCTGTTCGTGGGGGGGGAGGGCCTGGTATTTCAACTCGTTCAACAACGAGCGCTCCCAGAGCCGTGCAAGAGAGGGCCGCACAAGAGCAGACGCCAGAGCGCAGCCTTCGGCCTCCACAAGAACCTGAAGGTCCTCCAAATCGAGCCCAAGGGCGCTGGCGCTGGCTTCGAGTTCTTCTCCCTCTAAACAATGGGTGATCTCCGCTACTCGAGCGAGGCAGGTGTCATGAACGAGCACCACCTCCCCATCGCGGGATAATTGCACGTCACACTCAGCAAAGTCCAAAAGCTCCCAGCCTCGCTCATAGGCCGGCAGAGTGTTCTCAAGAAAACGAGTCGGGTCGCTGTCATCCCTTGGGTTGTGATAGCCACGATGCGCACACAGCAGCGATGCCAGTGAGTTCGGATCCGATGCGGTCATAAAACTCCTCCTCAGTGACTTCCCTCATGGGAACCACTCCGAACTATATCAAAACCAAGCACCTTGTCGCCTGCGGGTGACGAGCAGAACCAACAACAACAGAGACCATACGCCTCCCTGTCCAACTCCACTGCAACCACCGCATCCCTTCTCGTCCGAAGACTCGACCTGCCCCCACTCCTTCCGAAAGGAGTCGGCACCATCGAGTCGAGCTACGGGGACCTCGTCTGCCGCGCTGCACCGGGCATCGTCGGGCTTGTCACACTCAACCTGAATGGAGATCGAACGTTCAAGGGTCTGCAAACCTCCCGAAACCGTCGTTACGTTCCCCTTCAACGAGATTGAGTAAATATCTCCCGGGATCAAATCCGCACTGGGCACCAACATCAAAACACGCGCCCAGTCTGTCTTGTTGCGCAAAAAAGGAACATCCACGCCGCTGCTATGGGACCATCGAACCTCAATATCATCGAGGTCAACTCCCGTTGAAAAGAGAAGACTCACCCAACTCGCCGGGTTGCCTGCCTGGCCGCTCCCCAGGCGCCGACCCTCTTCCGGATATTGGAAGACCACCATTTTTTCAGACGGTGCCCCTTTCAACTCCTCCCACATGGCCTGGATCATCCAGCCCGTGGGGAACACCTCCGAATGAAGGCTCCCTGGAATCACAGGATCCATATAATGATCCGCGGTCCAAAGCAGAACATTCTCGAAGCTCGCCAGCGCGATCGACGCCAACGCAGGGCCCGCACCTTCGTCAAGATAGAAGAGGCCCATATTCTCCAGAGACGTGCTCAGCATCTCAGGCGTGATGGGTGCTCTAAACAAGCCCGAGCCATTGAATACCTCCGCGAGGGCCTCCAAGGGCGCCTCCAGGGTGGGGTACATTCCCATATAGCCATCACGCACCAGCAACCCGTCCGTGGCAGGGTCCACCGCGTCCTGCCCCTCTCCATCATGGTGGTCCACCATGGGCAGAAAGAGCGAGTCGAAAACTTCATCCTGAAAGCCATGGGCCGCACAGCCAAGCAAAAAGGCCACTCTCTTACGCGACTCCAGACTGGTCCAGGGGGGTGGGTCGTTTGTCTTGATCCACTTCACAAACTCCGAAAGAAAGGGGGTCCAATGACTGTACTCACCGTATGCGCGATGCAAGTCATGGTCTTCAAGACCGGGATAGTAGCCCACATCGGGATAGGCAGCCCCCAAAAGAATGGAGTTAAACGTTTCGGGGTGAGCCAAAAACTGCCTTAGCTCTCCCTGGGGGAGATTCTCAACCGCCCAAGCGGTGACCTGCACATGGGCGAGTCCACCGTGCGCAGACACCGGGGAAGCTCCCACAGTCAAATCCCCCATCACCACAATCAACGTCATTACCCCGGGAAGCCACCTCCCCTTGCCCTGCTTTATCCCTTGCGTCATTCCAACCCCCTCGTGACTCCCCACCATCACGGCAGAGCAAGCCCCCTTTTCAACAAACTAATTTGTCCTCTCTCACGAAGTAGAGCACACCAGCCTTTACCCTGTCCAAAATGCGACAGGCCCATTTTAACCGAAAGGAAAAAGCGGCACGCTTTAGAGTTCCCCAACAGCGTGGTCCAACCGACTAGACCACGAGGCGTGAACACCCGCACCAGCCCGAAGCCTCTCCGAAGAAGCCCCAGGCCCGGGATAGCCGGCAACATACCAAAATTGTTACACCTTTATCCTCCCTTCCCCTTAACAAGGGCCCCCTTCCTCCCCTAACCGACGAAAATACAATAACAAAGCCGAACGACCCCAAACTGAGCACGCTCCCATTTTCTGCCGATTCGTTTCAATCACCCTGAGCGTGGTATAGAATAAAACAACCTGAGCCCAGTGTGAGGGGTATGAGGCCCTGGAGGTCACGCGTTGACACCTAAGAAGTCCATCAAAGATCTGATAAATGTCGCCCACCAGCTGGATGACATGGACACTCGCGGCCTCACCCACGGGATTCAAAACCCCGGCGCCAGCAAGGGAGCCTCCATAAGAACCACAGGGGCAACCAGTGAAGCGCAACCTCAGACCCAACAGACCACGCCCTTGCCCACGCTCTCCCCCACTCAGATAAGAACCCAGGCGCTGTTGAAGAAACTCCTCTCGAAGGTGGACTCCAGGATCGTCACGATCCTCACCACCGCCACCAGCGACACAGAAAAGTCTGAAGCCCGGCTGATGCTCGCCTTTCTGACTCACCAACGACAGAGTATTCTGAACAACCTTGAGCAAACCCCCGAAGGTGTGACCCTCCTGGAGTCACTCATCGACTTTATTGATTTTCTTGAGGGGGCTCTCGACAAGATGGGCTCACCCGGCCTTCAGCCGCTGCAACCCATCGTTCGCCATTTTCGAGAGCGCTGCTCGGGGCTTATTCTCTTTGGAGTCGGCAACCCCAAGCTCAAAATAGAGCTAAAGGCCATTCGCACCGAAGTTGAAGCCAACGATCCCGAGCAACGTCATGCGTTGGTGAAGCGCCTGCATCAATGCCTCGCAATGCTCAACAAACTTGAATCCGATCCCAAGAAAAAAGGCCCTCCCTCCCTTCTGACGGACCTTCTCTAGCGCCGCAAGCGCCGCACTATTTTCCACAGTAGCCACACTCCCCCAATCCCTATGAGCGTGAAGAGCGCCATCGCTGTGCCCATGAGGTAAGTGGCGTTTTGGATCAGATCCATGGGAGAGAGGCTGCGCACCGAGAGCATGCGACGCTCGTTGGTAACAGAATCAGAGGTGATGTCCGGTATCCCATCCCCCGTGGTGTCTTTCAGGTTACGCATAAACTCCAACAACGCCTGCCACTCTTTGATCTCCTGAATGCCCTCGGTGGACGGATCTCCATCCACGATGCCCTTGCGAATCGGGCCAAGGGGCGCGCCCTCTCGATCTTTGGGAAGCACCGTGAGGAGCCCGTGGCTCAACTCGTCAATCACTCCCAAAAAACTCCCCACATAAGTGGTGGTGGCGATGCTGTAGAGGGTGGGATCCTCCCCCGAGACGTCGATGACGCGATAGCCATTGCGGAGATCCCCCAGCTCGATGCTCATAATTCGGTCGAGGGGAACGCGAAACTCATTATAGGTGAAGCGGAGCCCCGAGAGGCGCGGGTAATAGGAGGATCCTTTCATCTCATAAGCGAAGGTCAAAACCTCCAGCACATTCTTTAGCTCTTTGCCCGTCACGTACATGGTCGCGATGGGGTAGCCAGGCTCGTCATCAAGCTCACCAATGCCCAAGGGGGCGACACGAAAAAGATCTGACACCCGCTGGATCCCACTTTGACCTTTGTGGATCTCATCACGAATGGTTCCGTTGCCCGTAAACGCCACGTCCGCGCTCGCCGCGCTGCGAATGGCGTCTGTGACAAGGTTTCCAAGAACATAATCATCAAAGGAGCGGCTCAGGGTCTGCGTTGTCTGAAAGAGGACCTCGTCAAAAACGAAACGCCGAGGGGCAAGCACCTCCTCGGTCACCCGTTGCTTAAACCCCTCAATCTCCGCGGTGATCAAGGCGTCCCCCGGGATGGAGTCGTCAATGGGGTGCAGCCTATAAGAAACCAACTCCGGCCCGCCCTCGGTCCAACGCATGCGCAGCTCGCCAAGATAGCGAGAGTCGGATCCGGCCTGCACCACCAAACCTCGCCCGGCCACGATGGGCTCTTTGAGGGGCGTGTGAGAATGCCCCCCCACCACAACGTCAATCCCGGGGACGGCAGCGGCCAAAAGCACGTCTTCCCCCACCCATTCGCCTTCTGCATTGCGAACCACGCCGCTGTGGGACGCGGCAATGACCACGTCCACGTTCTCTTCAGCACGCAGCCGCAGGGTCACCTCACGCGCGGTCTTCACCGGATCGGCAAAGGTCACCGGCCCCATTCCCCGGGATACTTCTTCGGCATCCAACCCCATCAATCCAAGCACCCCAAAACGCAGTCCCCCCCGCTCAATCACCACCCAGGGCTTGATGGTGCCGTCTTTAAAGAGCGCGTGCAGTTGGTCGTCTGCAGGATCGTTCTCCGAAAATTGGATGTTGGCGCTGACCACCGCAGGCAAGTCCCCCACCTGCGCTTTCGCCGAATGGATCATGGAGGCTAACCCCTCGGGGCCAAAATCGAACTCGTGGTTTCCAATGGTGATCGCGTCATAACCAAGACGCTTCATCAACTGCAGCTCAGCTCCGGTCTCCCGGGCGATGGTGTGAAAGAGCGTGCCCATAGTCCAGTCACCGCCATCAAGCACCAGCACCGGCCCCCGCGCCTCGCCTTCGCTGCGCAAGCGCTCAAGCAGGGTGGCAAGGCGTGCGATGCCCCCCCGAGTGCTGTCGTCCGACACGGACGCCGGGGAATATTCGGCGTTGGGCCCAAAGCCCAAAAACCTGGATTGCCAGTCGTTGGTGTGCAGGATGGTAAATTCGGTGGGCCCGGACGCCGCGAGAAGCGCCCCGACGAGGACTAATCCATGAATTGACATGGCGGCACCATAGGCGAAGGTCGCCGGGGCAGCAAACCTAAATCACCCTCAGCCCTTAAGACCGAGCCGCTCCGCGAGAGGACCGGGGACCAGAAAGTGATTGACGCTAATGGCGGGGTTGCGCCCACTACGAGGACGATAGGGAAAGATGGTGCGGCTTCGGGAGCAATACTGCTCCACCCGAACATAACCCGCCTGCCCCGCACAATGGCTCCAGCTGGCACGCAGGGGCTTGCCCACCAGGGGCTCGGGCGCAGGATCTGCGGGACGCAGCATCTGCCCCGATCGGTTGTGCACGTAGCGAAAACCTGCGTGGTAGGTGTTCCATGCGGTAGCGAGCAAGTCATCATCGAGCAAGGCGCTCTCTTCGGTGAAGACGATGATAAGCCCCGCGTCATGATAGCCCTTGAACACCTCGGTCATGGTCTCGTCGGTCTGGCAGCGGGCCTCGTGAAAACCGTTACCCACCACCATAAAGGCCCCCTCGGCTGGGATCCCCCACTCACGCATTGCGAGGGTCAAGATTTCGGGCTTTCCGATGTCCGCCCCCCGAACAAAGCGCATCTCTGCCGGCAGCACTCCGCGCTGCTGCTCCTCCATCGCTGCGTCGATGGCTGCATCCTCGAGATCGGCACCCACAAAAACGCAGGTCCCTTCACTGTCCGACGCTTTTAGTCGCTCAAAACGCTGGCGCGACGCCTCCCCACGGCCCAGCGCGTGCTCCACGTAGACGCCCATGGAGTGACGAGTGTCTGCACAGAAGCGGTCAATGACGTTGTTGACCGTTTCAAAAGAGCGAGCGTTGGCGATTTGACTCGCCGCGATGTTAGTAGCCCGACTGACGGCAACATGCTGCTTGCCTGCTGCCCAGATGCTGGGAAGATGCACCATATAGGAGTGGTAGGCCTCGATAATTCCAAAGGGCCCAACCCCACGCTCGAGCACCCGCTGCCCCAGGGACGTCAGCGGCCACTCACCGGCCTCTCCCCCTGGCCTGGCAAGCCCCGTCGTGACTAAGAGCCCTGCAATTCCCTGAAGCATCGAGTCGGGGAGCCCAACGCTATCCCGAGCCAAAAGCGCCCGCGCGTTCACCACCCTCGCGCCAAGTTCGGTGGCGTGCAGCCCAAGCACCAGGGGGAGCAGGCGGTAGCCGAGTTCGATCTCCTCAGGTAGAGGAACCCAACTCTCCTGCGCGATGTATTCCCGACAAGGGAGGTCTCCCACGATTCTCTCGAGCAACTCCCACTGCTGAAACTCATCGGGTCGCTTGAAGGCGCTCGACCAAAGGGAAGCGAGGCGTTGCCCTCCTCCGAAGACCTCCGGCCAGGCTCGGGTGAGAACTGCCCGGGCCGCGGCGTTGTCGGCCACCCGCCAGATGCCCTTGTGCTCCCGCAAGAGGCCCCGGGAGAGAAGAAAGCTTAAGTCTATTTCGATCTCTTCGGGCAGAAGCTGACGTTGAGAGACCCCCTCCAAGGTGCATCCCTCCTCCGAGAGCAACGCCGCGCTTAAACCGGAGTCCTGCAGCCCAGTCAGTACATGACGCAGGAGCCACAGATCGGAGGGCGCGGTGATGGCCGCGGTCCGCGTCACCGTGCGCACCACCTGCACCGCACGCTGGTAATGCTCGAGCATATCCGTGGTTAGAGAAGTCTCACTCTGCGACACAATGTCATCGAAGTGGTCAAGGCAGTCCAGCACCCGCAAACCCATCCCCAGAATGTGCGGCACCCTATCTCGCAAAAGCTCGTAGGTGTCTTCCTTAAGGTAGGGGTATCCACGCTTGGAGACGCCGGTTTGGGATCCCACAATGGGAATCAACACCTCTCCAATGGGGTGGCGCTTGTGATCGAGGGACTGCTCAAGGAGGGCTCGAAGGTTTTTCATGCTTCGCCATTACACCAGTCCAGAACGGCGAGAAAGAAAAATTATCGCAGCGCGTCAGAGAGCAGCTCGACAAGCCAGCCCTGAAATCGCGGAGTGGCGACCATGCGGTTAACGACGGTGACTCCGGCGAGGGTGAGCTCTTTTCGCACGGGCTCGTAAAGGTTGTATTCGTGCAACCAGTCTGCGAGGGTTTGATCCTGAATGCGATCCACCCCCAGGGCCACCTGTTTCAAAATGGCCTCCTGCACCTCCGGGCGGGCAATGTTGTGGGCCAGCAGAGTCTCTCCCCACTCGCGGAGGGTCACCCAACCGGGATCATCTGCAAGAGCATGGACATCGCTCATGGGCAAGTCCACCACCGCAGCGAGGGCCCGTTGGCGCATTCGCTTGAGAGCCTCTCGGCTCTCCTCCCCCTTAAAGCGCTCCACCACCCCCTCCTTGAGGCGGTCAGCGGATTGCTGAGCAAACTCTTTCGCCTGTCGCTTGAGGCCTTCCTGCACCCCGGCCCCAATAGATGAGAGGGTGGAGGTGGCGCTCTTGATTCGCCCCGCGCCCTTACGGGCCAAAGAGCCCAAAACACCGCCGTTGCCGCCCTTTGCCCCACCAAATGGGAGACGGGTAAGGAAGGCCTCGAGGGTCTCGGTGAGGGAGGCGGCGATGAGCTCTCGAACAAACACCGGGTCGACCACCTCTTTGCCAAATCCCCCGGGGAGGCCCAGAGGACGACTCAGGCGATCTTCGATGCCGGCAATGACCTCTTGAGGGATAAACTCCCGCAGCGCCTCACCCGTCGCATGAGCCCGGTCACGCTCCGCCTGAACCATCGCGTCCCAATGACGCTCAAGATTCAGCCCAGGCCCATCACTTCGCAGAGCCACAAGGAGGTGCTCACCAAGAGCATCCCGATCCACAAGCTCTCCCATGGGAAGCTTAAAAAACTCTTCGACCACCCCCTCCACCAGGCGAGCCGCGTGGCTCCGGGGGCCCTCAATGGCCAGCAGGTCTGAGAGTGTGGCGGTGAGGGCTTTGGCTTCCATGGGCTACTCCTGTGAGGCGATCTCCGGGACAAAACGGAGAATGCCATGCCCCATAATCGTATCGTCCAATCAACGCAATGCATCACCTGTTAAATGGGGCTTTGCCCGGCATCGAGGGACATTTATTAGCCAATCGGTTCCTTCTTGTTAGACCCACCACATCGTTCAGCGCCGAAACCTTGACGCCCCACATGTCACAAAGTCGACATGAAGTGTTCGGTTAAGTCCTTGAGATGATCTATAGTGCCAGTACTGCGCTGTTTTTTCGATGGAGCGCTCGTTGGCACGGCCATTGCTCTAATTTGTTATTAGACGAATTCTCAATAGGGAGGTAGTACAATGTATCGTCCGAATATCAAGAATATCCTGGAAAAACACGGCCCCACTCCGCCGGAGGCGGAGGGCATCGAAGAAGAGGCACCTCGACAGCCCTACTCACTCGATGAGCAGATCGCCCATGTTGAGGCGCTCTACAATGCAACCGAGAGTGAGTTGCTGGCCACCCAGCACCTCGACAATAAGATG
>JAZAIZ010000406.1:0-12568 GCA_036230545.1 Myxococcota bacterium | reverse complement strand
GCCGGGACTTACCAGAAAGAGGTAGATCACCACCTCGGCCGCCTCTTCATTTACCAGATTCAGGACCCCACCTCCTTCTGCACCTGGGAAGCGTTTGAAAACCATCACCAGGAGCAGTTCGCTCAAGAGGCCCGGGCCCTGGTAGAAAAGTGGGGCTCATAAATGCTCTCCTTTGAAGAAGCCCGGCATCGTATCCTCGACTCCCTCACGCCACTGCCCTCTGAGATGATCTCCCTCTCTCAGGGCCTCGGCCGCATCCTCGCCACCCCCCTCAACGCTCGGCGCCAACTCCCCCTCTTTGACAACTCCGCCATGGATGGTTACGCCGTCTCAAGCGCGGACACCGCGGGCGCCACCTCCCTCCAACCCGTGTCTCTCCCGATCAGCGAGGTGATCCCCGCAGGGCGCTGCCCCACACGCCCCCTGCAGCGGGGAGAGGCCATGCGCATCTTCACCGGAGCGGTGATGCCCGAAGGCGCCGACGCGGTCGTCATTCAAGAAAACACCACCCGGGAGAACGACAACGTTCTCATTCTGCAACCCGCCCGACCCCGGCAACACGTCCGCTTTGCCGGAGAAGACGTTCAGGTGGGCGCACCAATCCTCGACGCCGGATTCCCCCTTGAGCCCGGTGAGATCGCCATGCTCGCAGCGCAGGGCACCCTCGTGCTTCCAGCCTGCCGCCAACCCCGAGTCGCGATCCTGCCCACCGGAGATGAACTCCGGGAACTTGGCCAACCCCTGGAACCGGGGCAGATCTCCAACTCCAACAGCCACATGCTGGCCGCGCAAGTACGACGCTGCGGGGGCATCCCCCTCCAGCAACCCATCGCCCCCGATGACCCAGCTGAGCTATTAAGGTGCCTCATCGCCGCAGCCCAAAGCGCCGATTTGATCCTCACCTGCGGAGGCGTCTCCGTGGGTGACTTCGACCACGTCCAATCGGTGCTTCAGAGTCAGGGCCAGGTCGACTTCTGGAAGGTGGCCATCAAGCCCGGCAAACCCCTTGCCTTTGGCAGCATCCAAAACACCCCCCTGCTTGGATTGCCCGGAAACCCCGTCAGCAGCTTCGTCACCTTTGAGCTCTTCGCGCGGCCGGCCATCCTCCGCTTGGGGGGACACTCGGCGACCGACCTCCCCACGATCCAGGCCCGACTGACCCACCCTGTCCGCCCCTCCAAGGAGCGCGAGCAATTCCTGCGCGCCAAGGTGTCGCAAGGAGCCACGGGCTACGAGGTCACCGCCAAATCTCAACAGGGCTCTGGCCATTTCACCTCCATGACCGGCATCAACGGGCTCCTGCGGATCCCCCGCGGAGCCGACACGCTGGCCCCGCAAAGCGCTGTAGAGGTCGGGCTGCTTAGTCAGGTCCACCTCACCACGTCCGAAACAACTCCCACCACCAGCGACTGAGAAGCTCGTAAAAAATGGGAAAAGGGCGAGACTATTCTCCCCTAAAAACGTTCAAAGAAGTCATTTTTGGGCAGACTTTGGATCTCCAGGAATCTCATTTGGCTTCATCCGTGCAAAAAACAGAATGAATAATACATTTTTTTTTGCGCCATCTTCATTCCAAATCGGCGGAGAAATATCCCATAAGACATTGTTTTTACTGGCCTTCCAAGGGGTCTGCTCCGACCGTCACCTCTTGTTTTTACGCTTAGTTACCCCTCAGAAGGTCTCAGAGCGCTTTAGAGGGCTTGACCCTTAATCAACAGCTAGTTACCTATTCATCTCGAACCACGCCCCTACAAGTCGGCGGTTTGCTCATTCCATTCCAATGGTTGGAAGGAACTTCGGTTATCTGGGTTGGGGGGCTCAAGAACCTTTCTTAAAGGGAGAAAACAATGACCAAAGCAGAATTGATTGAAAAACTTCACAAGCAGTGGGACGGCGAGTTAACCAAGCGCACCATCGGTGAGATGATTGACGGCGTCTTCGAGAACGTCTCTATCGCTATCAAGAAAGAGAAGCGCTTCTCTTACCCAGGCTTTGGTACATTCGTTGTTCGTACCCGCAAAGCCCGTAAAGGTCGCAATCCTCAAACCGGTGAAGTGATCAAGATCAAAGCTTCCAAGACGGTTGGATTCCGAGCTGCTAAAGCACTCAAAGATCGCCTCTAAGAGCATCGTATTGTTCCAAAAAAAGCGCCGAAGCAGCCTGGCTGTTTCGGCGCTTTTTTTTTGCACTCACGCTCGACGCGTTTGGCATCCAGGACTCATCTACGCTATGAATCCCCACCATGTGCGGTCGATATACTCTCTCTACAGCCCCCAAAGAGCTCCTCACGCTCTTTAACCTGCAAAGCCTCCCTCAGGTGCGTCCCCGCTTCAACATCGCTCCAACGCAGATGATCGACGTCGTGCGCGCAGTGCATACCGAAGCTCGAACAACAGAGGGTGGCACCGACACGCCTCACAACCAATGGAGCACCATGCGCTGGGGCCTCATCCCGGCCTGGAGCTCCTCCCCTGAGAAGGTGGGGCTGCTCATCAACGCCCGCGCCGAAACGCTTGAATCCAAGCCCTCCTTTCGGGAGGGCTACCGGAAGAGGCATTGCCTGATTCCAGCCTCGGGCTTCTACGAGTGGCAGAAATCAGGGAGCTCCAAGCAGCCCTTTTATATCGGACTCGAGAAATGGAAACCCTTCGCCATGGCCGGCATCTGGGAAGAGTGGACCTCCCCCGACGGCACCCTCACCGAATCCTGCTGCATTGTGACCACCGACGCTAATGAACTCGTCGCGGAGATTCACAGACGCATGCCCCTAATCCTCAGGCCCCAAGACTACCACCGGTGGCTTTGGGGAACCGCCCAGGGAGACACCGCTGGCGAGCTGCTAAGGGCCTTTCCCGCAGAGCAAATGCAGGCAGTCCCAGTCAGCACTTGGGTCAACAAAACCCAACACGACGATCCGCGCTGCATCAAGCCGGCTCCGCTTCAACAAAAACTCTTTTAGGGTTCCCCGTCCTGGGGCAGCTCAGTTCACCGGCGAGGCTTTCAGCGCAGCCTTGCCGTTTTTCACACGAACCTCAAATCGAACATCTCCGCATCCGTGCTTGGTCTTTACTGCTGTCTCAATCTGCTCAAGTCGCGCCAGAAACTTTTGAAACGAGAGTTCAGGCTCACCGTGACTTCGACGAATCTCGAGAAACTTCTCGTAGATCATCCTGACGTCCATCTCCTCACCCATGGGGGCCGGCGAGAGTTCCATCTCAGGAACAAGCTTCTCGGCGGACGCTTCGAGTGAGGACGCATCCAACGCCTCGCTCTCGCTCTGATGCTCGGCCGCCTCCGCGGGCTGCTCCATACCCTCCGCAGCCCTGAAGTCATCCCCCACCAGGGCACCATCTGAACGAACAAGCCCGCCAGCGCCAACCACCACCCCTTCCCCGGAGACCGGGCCAAACGCCAGATGGTCCAGATTGACCAATTCAACCTCGTTGACCAAATCCATGCCCGCAAAAGCCACCGCGCCGGGCTCGTCCACATAAACTTCCTCAGAATCTGCGGGCGCTGCGGCCGACGAATTAGAATCGGCACCCGCAGGAGCCTGCCCGTCCATCAGTTTTCCAACCAGTTGATTCAAGCGAGCCATCTCGGGGGCCATCTCAGCGCCGTCAACCCCAACGGCGGTCTTGCCCTTCAGCTTTGCCGCGATCGCATCAGCGATGGCGTCCCCGGACTCCAACAACGAGCGAGACACTGTCAACAACATGGCGATTCCACACGCCCAGAGCAGCAAGGCCAGTAGGATTATCGTGTGTTGAATTCCCCCCAACTCAGCGTACTCCGCGCGAGGCGCGAGAGTCACAAACCCCCGCTGCCCGGGGTTTCCGGGGATCGTAAATTCCGCAGCCTTCATCTTCAGGCTGTTCTCTGAGACAAAGACGGCGGGCAAACCAACCTCGCCCATTCCGAGAACATTGGAGCCACCACAACACGGAGCCAGGGGAAAAACCGCCGCCGATTTCTTGGCGGGCAGGGTCATCCCCTCAGGGGCCTTGCCAAACCTGGCCACCTTGCCCTCCATAACCAGCGGCTTAACCGAGGCTTCGCCCACTCTAAACGCCTGGGTGTCCACCAACACGGCCAGACCTTGCACGTCCCCGGTCCGTGACCGGAGCGGCACAAACGCCATCCCATGATAAACGCGCTTCTTGCCAAAAAGCACCGCGTAGGATTCTTCCCCCTTCAGGGCCTCCGCGAGCACCGAAAACTTCTCCAGAGCGCCCTTCTCCGCAACGGGAAACACCTCAGAGTCCGACAAAACAATGCTACCGCTCGCGTCCGCCAGAACCACACCGGATAACGAGCTGCGAGTGGCGGTCAACTCCTGAAGAGTCTTCTTCAACCGGGCCTCTCTCCCCGCGAGGCGCTGCTCCGAGAGCGGGGTCATCGCCACCTCATCGTCCCCCGCGATACGCTTGATTCCCTCGATGGTGGAGAGGTAATAAGAAAAATCGGACATAAACGTCTCAGAACGAGACAGGGAGTCCCCCAACCTGAATAGTTGCTCCTTGGGCTCAAGCAGGGAGGAGCTCGCTTCATCCTGAGTTGCTTCCAGAATCACCCTGGTACTCTTGATAATGCCCTCATCAAAAGTCGAGGTCCCCATCACGATGGTGAACACCACCAACCAGACCAACAAACTCCCAAGCACTAACGTTCTCATTCCCTGTATCTTCATTTGTCCATCACCCCGGCTAAAGAACAATTCTCGTTGACGTTGCACCCCTTGATGCCATTCTCAAAACACACAGGTATTTTTCCATCACCACGCTAACATATGCCAACCCCGACACCAAAAAAGCCCTTGCCTGGTTTGCGACCGAGGCTGGGAGGTTGTGCTTTCAAGGCCCATCCCGCAATCGACGGCTGGCCTGAAGGTAATGGGGATCTGAAGGCTTCACCATTTTAAGAACCCTCCTCCAATGGGCCTGGGCCGTCGCAGGGTCTGAGTTCCACGCCGCTTCTCCCGCGCGATAAAATTCCCCCGCCTTTTCAGCAAGACCATCCAGGCCTCGCTGAGCCAACCCATATCCCGGTACATGTCGCATCGCATTGGAGAACCCCTGAAAGGCCAGCTCCCAATCGTGGGTGCTGAAAGCCTGTTGCCCTTGAACATAATAAAGATCCCCAAGCCGCTTTCGAATGTTGGTGGCATAGATCGAGCGCCCCTCAGAGAGCATCCCCTCAAGCTCGAGAGCTCTCTCCAGCAATCCGATCCCGAGAGTCACTCGCTTTGCCCGATGGGCCTCGAGACCCGACTCGTAGGTCGCCTTAAACTGACCAAGGGCCGCCACCATCTCTCTTGAGTTGTAGCTGGCGCTGTCAGCCTTCAGAATGGAGAGCGCCTCGTTCATGTTGCCCCGCTCAAAGATCTCCTGCGCCCGCGCCCACTCCCCGGTGGGCTTTTCAACAGGGGGCGTCACCACAGGGGCGATCTTTTTTGGGGCAGGCGTCCTCGCTTTGGGTGCAGCCTCACGGGGCGTCGGAGTCTGCGCTTGTTTCGCCATATCGCGAAGCGCCGCCACCTCCGGACGACCGGGCCGAACCTCCTCAACGTCCGCCAAGAGCTTCAGCGCCTCATCAAAAAGCCCCGCTTTAATCGACGTCTTGGCCCGCGCGACCCGAGCATCAAGCTCCACGTCGATGGTGTGAACCAGTTCTTCAGCGTCCGCAGAAAAATAAAGGGAGTCCCCCACCTGGTTCGCGTGGGTATAGGCCCGAAGCAGGTCCCCCTCTTCACGACTCTTTTGGGCAAGCTTCAAGAGTTCCTCAGCCCGCCGCTCCACCACGATCGCCTCAAGGTACTCCGTGGTACGGCGATGCTCCGGCGCCGCACGAGAACTCACGACGAGCAACCGCTCTGCCTCTGCCCAACGATGTCTCTTGAAGGCTTCAACCCCACTCAAATAGGCCTGAAACACCTCATCGGACTGTACAGAGAACTCGGTGGGCGAAAACCTCGACATCACAATCCAAGCAACCACTCCCACCGTAACCAAAAGCACCGTTCCACTCAGCGCAAAGCTCCAAGAATAAGAGCGGCGTCTTCCCGACCTCGGCGCCGGCATCAGAGGCGGCGCCGGCATCGACTCTGAGACAGGATCCACCTCCACCGACTCTATCAAGTCACCATCCCAAGAGGACTCCTCCGCTCCCGCAAAACGAAACACGATGTCCCCAAAAGCGATCTGATCACCAATATTCAGAGGAGACTCCGAAACCCTGGCTCCGTTGAGCAGCACGCCATTGTTGGACTCCTTATCCGTGACGTGAAATCCACCATTTTTGAACTGGATCACCGCATGCACCCGGGACACCGAAGGGTGCTCAATGATCACCTCGTTGCTGACGCTACGGCCAACCCAGGTGATCCCCCCCGACACTGAAAACTCTCTCCCCACCTCACCTCCCTGAACACAGACGAGACGCGCCTCTTCCGAGGCCGGCTCCTCCAGCTCTACAATCAGCGCAGGGGGGTGTTCAGGCTCGGGCGTCTCCAGCTCAGAGAGAGGCGCTCCGACCTCCTCCTCTTCCTCGTCTCCGTGAGTTCGCTCAAGCTCGGGCCAAACTCCCGACACAGAGACTTCACCGGGCTCAAGGGGGGAAAAGACGGCCCAGTCTTCGTCATCTCCCGACTTTTCTTCCGCCGCATCTCCCCAGGAAGAGTCCTCGACCAAGCCCTCCACCGGCGTCGTATCAAGAATCCGAGTCTGATTGCCCGAGACCTCATCTTCCCCATAATCGCCGCCCAAAAACGAGAGGCCCGACTCCCCGCTGTCCTCAGTCTCAATAACATCGGAAGAGCTGTCCTCAAGCGCGACAGCATCGGAAGAGCTGTCCTCAAGCGCGATAGCATCAGGAGAACCCGCCTTGTCCTCTTCACGAAGAGGACCAGCTGCGTCGGAGTCAATCACCGTCGGCTCCGACACCTCAACGTCCGTGTCCTCAAAGTCCTCGCCCTCACCGGCGCTCAACTCCAAGTCACTCTCTGGATTCTCGATGTCGCCCATGCCCTGATATTCAACCCCTAAACCCCAAGATAGGTCAATCTCCCTGCAAACTTAGCACGCTTGACACCCTGTCAAACACAAGGCACAAGAGAAGGTGTTGTGCCTCCTCTCAGACCCATGGTCCCCCCAGGGAAGACCAGCTACCGAGGAAGTATCAACGAAGCGAAATGAACGCCAATTGCGGGCGGCAATTTCGTAAGCATTTGTTTTAATTCAATATTTCTCCACCTCTTGGCGGTGGACCGCACCTTTGGGTGCATAAGGTGACTGACATGCAAAACGCGATCTTATCTGCCCTCTCCCATGGCCTAAGCGCTCAAGCCGCGCCCGAGTCCGTCGGCGGGGCAGCCTTGCTCTTTCTCATCCTGGCCTTGGTCTCTGCCGCCGTCGCTGCATGGGCGTTCTCCCAGATTAAAGGGCTCAAGGAAAATCTCGGAGACCTCGACAGCCGACTCGCCGATAAAGCATCCGAGCTGAGAGAGACCAGAAGCACCAACAAAAAACTACAAAACTCGCTCGACGAAAAAAACGAAAAAATCCAAAAACAGAAGAAAGACCTGGCGAGCCAAAAAAAGAAAAACCACAGCGCCCAGGAAGACTTCAAAAAGCAACGGGAAGAAGATCTAAAAAAGATCAAAACCCTCGAAACAGCCCAGCACACCAAGCCCGCCTTCACCTCCCCCAAGGCCCCTACGGAGCCCAAGGCCAACTCCGAGGCTAAAGAGCCCCCCCGCAAAAGCACCATCGAGGTGGCTCCCGAAACCGAGAGTCGCTCCGAATCCGAGATCATCAAACAGCTTCGAGAAGAGCTCGCCCACGGCTCTAATCTGCGGGAGAAGCTCGACGCCAGGATCAAGGCCGACACCACCACCCTCCGAAGGGCACGCGAAGATCTCAAAGAGCTGAAATACCGTGTCGAGCGATATCGCCGGGTGGATATTATGACGAAGAATCAGCTGGAGCTCTCAACCGACAAGCTCCTGACCCTGGGACGCCAGTATTACGACGCCGTGAGCGAGCTGGCCGCAGCCAAAGGCGAAGTTGTCCCTCCTAAGCCCAAAGCGCTCCGAGAAGCAGAAGCTGCGGCAGCTCAACAAGCACTCGCCGAAGCCGAAGCCGCCACGGCCTTCCACGGTATCGTCGACGAAACGGAATCAGAGGCCTCAGCTTCCTCGCAAGAGCAGCCCTTGGTGACCCTGAGCTCTGTGGACATCAGTGACCTTGACGACACCACCCCCGAGATGACGGAAGAAAACGAAGCTCCCGTTGTCAATGAAGCCAATGAAACCGAACCCGCCGATACCGGCGTCTCAGCCAACGGGTAATTATTCCCACCGAGATAACAAGCAGTAGTAGTAATATCATGTCCGACAATGGGAAACTCGCACTCACGCGATTTCAACAAGGCTTGGCCCGTTCGCTCACGCGACGAGGCAAGGCGCTGCTGGAATCCGACAACCTCGCTCAATCCGTCAACGCGCTGGCTCCTCTCGAAGCGTATTTCGTCGTCAAGGAGCTGGGCCTCGAAGACGCCACGCCCATTCTGCTTAACGCCAGCCGGCGACAGATTCAGACCTTCATCGATCTCGACTGCTGGAGTCAGGATCGCCCTGACTTTCTCGACCTCGACGCCTGGCTCGCCCCCTTTGCCGCCTTGGGCAAAGAGGCCCTGAAGCTCGCCTTTGACACCCTCGACACCGAGTTGCAGGTGCTCTACATCGCCGAGACACTCGACATCTATGAGATTGATCCCGACGAGGGCACCTCTGGCTCCGGCAAAGACGTCCCCACCAAGCTCACCACCGATGGCTTTCTTCACCTCGAAAAAAAGAAGCCCAACCAGGAGCGGGAGATCGACCCCTTCGCGGTGGTGGAGGCTCTTTACGCCTCCCGTGGAGACAAGGCATACCCCCTCTTTCTGGCAGCCAAATGGGAGTCCCAGAGCGTCCTCCAAGAGCAGGCCTATCAATTTCGTGCCGGCAGACTCCAGGACCTGGGCTTCCCCTCCATTGACAACGCCATCAGCATCTTCGCTCCCCCACCGATTCACCCTCCGGGGGTTCACCTCTCACGATGGGCAGGGCCCCCCTCCACTCTCCCCGCCATCTATGCCCAACCCCTCACCGGCGAGACCCTCCTCAGCCGGGCTCTCGCCAGCGTTGACTCCCCTGAGCTGCTCCAGGACATCGAGCGCAACCTCATCTACCTGACCAACGCCGCGGTAATCGGCTATGGAGAGAGCCCCCGCGACCTGCAAACCACCCAGAAGATTGCAACACGGGTAATTCAAACCCTATGCCTGGGAATTGAGGTCCTCCTCTCCCCGGATGAACCGCTTGCTGCTCCCAACGAAGAGGAGGTCGCAATCCGCGCCGCCGGACTCTTCCGCAACTGGTCCCCCCAGGACATCTTTCGACACGGGCATCGTGCCGTCTCAAGGCTATGCCACAGCGCCCAGCAACTCGCGGACGACCCCATCCTTGAAAACTGGCTGAGCCAAAGTCACAAGGACGATGATTACTCGCAGGACAGACAGGATCGAGAGTTTCTCACGGCGCTACTGGCGCACCGGCCTCTCTACGCAGGGCGAGAACCGCTCAGGCCCGAGAGGGCCAAAGCCTTTGAAAGTCAGCAAGAGCTAGAGGAAGCGCAGATCCGACTCAATGAGATCGCCGGGCGCGTTCTCTAAGATAAGAAGTTAACCAATCGCCACCATCCGCTCAATGGGCTTGAGGGCGGCCAAACGAAGCGCTTCGTCCATGACGATCTCGGGCCCCATCTCCCGCAGACAAAGATAGACCTTCTCCAGAGTGTTGAGCTTCATAAAGGGACAGGTGCTACATCCGCAGGTTGCCCCCTCCGCTCCGTTCGCCTGCTCAGGGGCCGCGGGGATAAAGGTCTTGTGGGGAGAAGCCTTGCGCATGGTGTGCAAAATGCCCGCCTCCGTCGCCACAATAAACACTGTGCCCTCACTGGTGGCAGAATAGTCCAACAGTGCTTTGGTCGATCCAATGGTCGAAGCATGGCGCAGAATAGGCTCCTCGCATTCTGGATGGGCCAGCACCTCCGCCCCGGGATGCGCCGCCATCAACTGAATCAAATGACGCTCATTGAAGGTCTCGTGCACCACACACGAGCCCTGCCAAAGCACCATCTCCCGCCCGGTTTGCTCACGCAGGTAGCGCCCAAGGTTGACGTCCGGACCAAAGATGACCTCGCGATCATTCGGGATGGCGTTGATAACGTCGATAGCGTTACTCGACGTGCAAACATAATCCGAGAGGGCTTTAATCTCCGCAGTGGTGTTGACGTAATTTACCACCACATGGTCAGGACGCTCGGCCTTAAAGGCAGCGAACTCCTCCGTGGGGCAACTCTCAGCCAGGGAGCATCCCGCCTCAAGATCCGGCAGAATGACCCGCTTCTCAGGGTTGAGAATTTTTGCCGTCTCCGCCATGAAATGTACACCGCATAAGACGATCACATCAGCGGTGGTTTTTTGAGCTTCCCGAGCCAGCGCAAGGGAATCCCCAAGAACATCGGCGATGTCCTGGATATCTGGCTCCTGATAATAATGAGCCATAATCACAGCGTTGCGTTCTTTTTTAAGTCTCTCAATCTCAGCGAAGAGATCGAGCCGTGGATCTATCGTGGTAGTCACACCACACTCCTGCCCTCACCAGCGCGCCCTAAGAGTCGGACATGGCCCGTTCTATGGCCCGTCGAATCGACTCCTCTATCTTGCCCGCCATGGGTGTTAATAACATGTTTAGCTTCAAGTCGACGGCGAAGCGCTCATCGTCAAACCTGAACTCACCGCTTACTCCCTTTCCCTTGATCGCGGCCTTATTGCCTGCCCAGTGGAAAGTAACCCCAAACTTATCTTTTAACTTCTCCTCAACCGGCTCCACCTTTGCCCGCGCGGCGTCGGCGCTCCCCAACCCATGGGCTTCATCAATTCGAATTTTCGCCATTTGACCCCTCCGTCACAAAATGTTCAACACACCAAAACACCCCGCCGATGATCAGCGGACCGGACAGGTGGCTTACTCCCGATTCTACGGGTTGTAAACAATCCACAAGGCCAAAATGACGACCTTTTTGGCCACTTTCAACCCCTTGGACAAAGAGACAAAAGTCAGCCTCTCCCCCTGCAAAATGCCCCCCAGGCCGGGAGATTTTCTATGAGATCGAAGTACATCATGGCAAGTTGGCAACAACCTCAAGCGCTTGCGTACCCGGAGAGAAAAATGTCTGGTGAGGAAGCAAAATTAAACTTGAACAATGTCGAGATTCGCCTAAACATGGGGTTCACATGACAAACTCAGGCTTCACACATCTTCATCTCCACACTCAATACTCTCTGCTCGATGGCGCCATTCGTATGGACGAGTTATGCCCCGCCGTAAAAGAGCAGGGCATGGACCAGGTCGCGGTAACTGATCATGGCAACATGTATGGAGCGCTGCACTTTTACAAATCAGCCAAAAAACACGGGGTCAAGCCCATCCTCGGCTGTGAAGCCTACGTCGCCGGAGATAAAGGCCGCGAAGATCGAAGCGAGCGCTACTCCTCCCACATGGTGCTTCTCGCCCAGAACAATGAGGGCTATCGCAATCTCCGCTATTTAATCTCCATGGGCTTTATGGAGGGGTTTTATTACAACCCTCGCGTCGACAAGGAGTTGCTCCGCAAATACAGCAAGGGCCTCTACGCAACCAGCGCCTGTCTCGGCGGTGTCGTCAATAAATGCCTATTGCGCGAAGGACCCGACGCCGCCGCCAAAGCCGCCGTTGAGTTCAGGGATATCTTTGAGCCGGGCCACTTTTTCCTTGAAATTCAAAGTAACGGCTACAAAGAGCAGGAGATCGCCAACCAGGAGCTGCTCAACATCGGCGAGGTCTATGACATCCCCATGATCGCCACCGCCGACGCGCATTACCGACGGCCTGAGGACTCCGCCGCCCACGAAATTTTGATGTGCATCCAGCAAAACAAGTCCCTGCACGAGTTTCGCGAGCGCATGTCACACTCCGACGACCTCTTTATCCGCAGTCCCCAACAAATGTGGGACGCCCTGGGCAAGCTCTGCCCTGAGGCTATCGAGAACACCATGCGGGTCGCCAACGACTGCAACGTGGAGCTCACGCTCGATCAAACTTACCTGCCCAATTACGGGGTCCCCGAGGGGTTCAATCGCGAAACCTACCTCGAAAAACTCGCCACCGACGGGCTTAAACGTCACATTCAATTGGCCCAATATCCCATCGACGAAGCGGTCTATAAGGAACGCCTGGAGTACGAGCTGGGCGTAATCAACCGAATGGGGTTTCCGGGCTATTTTCTCATCGTGTGGGACTTTATCAATTATGCCAAGCAACAGAATATCCCCGTGGGCCCCGGGCGGGGCAGCGGCGCAGGAAGCATCGTGGCGTGGTCCCTGGGAATCACCGACATTGACCCCATCCCCTACGATTTGATCTTTGAGCGCTTCCTCAACCCCGAGCGCGTTTCCATGCCCGACTTCGACATCGACTTCTGTCAGG
>JAZAIZ010000405.1:0-9043 GCA_036230545.1 Myxococcota bacterium | reverse complement strand
ACCCTCTGCAATTTCTCCCGAACCTCCCTTGAGAGGCCCTCGGCGTCGAGATAATTCACCTGTTCCGGCAGCTTGCGGTTCTCCAACTCCCGGAGTCGCTAAATCTCCACCTCCTCCCGCCGAATATATCCCGCGTATTTAATCGACTCTTCCACCTGATTCATCACCGCGGCGGAATAGTGGCTAGCCTCTCCCAGCACTTGCGCCACACTGAATTCGGGACGTCTCAAGATCAACTCCAGGCTCGCTCCAGCATGCACATCCCCCTCAAGCTTGAGCACATCCGCGAGCTCGCGTCCCACCTTCGTGGTCTTAAGCAGCTCCTCCAGCTCTCGCTTCGACGCCAAACGGGAAGCCGCCCTCTCCTGACGCTCCGCTCCAAGGATTCCCCACTCGGAGGCCCGAGCAAACAAGCGCTCTTCGGCATTCGACTCCCGAAGAATCAACCTGTGCTCTGCTCGCGATGTGAACACCCGATAGGGCTCATCGACTCCCTTGGTCACCAAATCATCAATGAGAACACCAATATAGGCCTCATGCCGCCCCAAGACGGCGGGCTCTTGATTGCGCGTCCAACGAACAGCGTTTAGCGCGGCCATCAGCCCCTGAGCGGCAGCCTCTTCGTAGCCACTGGTTCCGTTGATCTGGCCTGCCAGGAAAAGCCCCGGGAGCGCCTTGGTCATTAGAGTAGGCTTCAACTGAGTTGGCGGCGAATAATCGTATTCCACCGCGTAACCATGCTGTAGCACCCGCACCTCCTCCAGCCCGGGAATCGTCTTAAGAAACGCCTCCTGAACATCCCGAGGCAGGCTGGTGGAGATGCCGTTCGGATAGACCCTATTCGTATTCAGCCCCTCAGGCTCAAGAAAGATGGTGTGATTGGGCTTGTCCGTAAAACGCACCACTTTATCTTCTATGGATGGACAATAACGTGGCCCAGTCCCTTCAATAATTCCCCCGTAAAGCGGCGAGCGGTGAAGATTCTCTTGAATGTAGCGATGCGTCTCCGGATTAGTCTGGGTCAAATGGCAGGAGATCTGCTCACAGGTGTTCTCCACCGAATCAAATGAGAACGCTGGTCGCGGGGAGTCGCCCTGCTGTTCTTCCAACCGGTCCCATGCGATGCTCTCATTTTCCAAGCGTGGAGTGGTACCGGTCTTAAACCTTCCAAGACTAAGGCCTAACGCGCGCAACGAATCGGAGAGAAAGCTCGCCGGCGCATCTCCCACCCTACCCCCGGCAAATTGTTCTGAGCCAATATGACAGAGTCCATTAAGAAAAGTGCCGGTGGTAATCACTACCGCCGCTGTCTTGAGTTCTTCCCCAGTTTTAAGCCGAATCCCCTGAATCCCTTTGCTGTCATACTCCAGCGCGACCACCTCACCCTCCACAGGGGTGATCTCAGGCGTGTTCAGGATAACCTCGGTCATGGCTTCCCGATAAAGTGCTGAATCTGCTTGAGCACGAGTGGAGCGCACCGCAGGACCACGACTCAAATTTAAACGTCGAAACTGAATCCCCGTGGCGTCAATCACCTTCGCCATGGCCCCACCAAGAGCATCGATCTCACGAACCAGGTGGCCTTTACCAACGCCACCCACCGCCGGGTTGCAGCTCATTTGAGCAATTTTGTCCAATCGTAGCGTCACCAACCCAACCGACGCTCCTAATCGAGCCCCAACCAGCGCAGCCTCACAGCCCGCATGACCCGCCCCTACAACAATGAGATCAAAGGACTTTTTACTCATTACTTTATTTCCCTATGCAAAAGTCAGCGAAAATTCTGTCTAAAACCGCCGCGTCGATATCTTTGCCAAGGATACTTCCCAGGTGCCTTACAATATCCTCAAGCTCCATGGAGAGAATGTCGAGACTCATGCCATTCCCCAGCGCCTCCTCCAACCTGGCGAAAGCAGCAAGCGCCTCCTCAAGGGAGCTTAGATGCCGCTCTTTCACCACCACTACCTCGTCACTCCCAAGCTCAGGATCGAGATGCTCCTCAAAGCGGGCACGCAACTCATCCACACCCTCTCCACTCACGCTTGAGATCCAGCCTCTCCACTCCAGGTTGCGCTCCCGGGCGCTCGCTTCCACCCGAAGCTTCTCATCGTCGCTCAATAAATCTGCTTTACTCCCCACGACCCAAACCGGTCGGTCAACCTCTGGCCACACCGGCTCAAGTCCCGACACCAGCCAGAGAACCTCATCGGAGGAATAGGCTCGCTCCCGGGCCATCCGAATGCCCCGCTCCTCCAAACCTTGCGCCTCTTCCCGCATCCCCGCGGTATCCCAGACGAACCACCGCTGCAGGCCCCTACCCAACTCAACCTCGACGGGATCCCGCGTGGTCCCCGGGGTGCTATCCACAAGAACACGCTCCTCCCCGGCCCATCGATTCAATAAGCTTGATTTGCCAACGTTAGGAGCCCCGCAAAGGGCGACCCGTCGCCCCCTCTGTAAATCACAGCGGGCATTCCCCACGATTCGGCCAATGGAAGACTTAATCTCCTGAAGAGTACCCCAATCTCCCTCCTCGATCCCGTCACCCGTTGGGTATTCCGGAAAATCCAACGCGGCTCTTACACGGGCCAAAATTCCCTCAATGGTCCCCTGAAATCCCTCAATTTCCCGCGAGAGCCCCCCTTTCAATTGAGAAACCGCCACCCGTCGCTGGGCGTCGTTACGAGCCGCGATCAACTCCCCCACCGCTTCAGCCTGGGCTAAATCCAGACGATTGTTCAAAAAGGCTCGAAGCGTGTATTCACCCGGTCCCGCCAAACGAGCACCACGGGCCTGACAGAGCTCGATCACTTTTTCGGCGATGTGCGGAGCCCCATGCAGATGAAATTCGACCGTATCCTCCCCTGTATAGGAGCGAGGACCGTGCATCTCCACAACCATGGCCTCATCCACCAAAGCCCCCTCTTCATCTTTCACCAGCGCCAAGCTGAAATGGTGAGAGCTTCGCCTCGCAGCCCCCGGCGACAAATCCCTTGCAATATCAATAGCTTGTGGCCCAGACAGTCGAACGATACCAATCGCGCCAACACCGGTTCCGCTCGCCCGGGCGACAATCGTGTCGTTTGTGGATTGCGTAAATTCGGTTTTCATTTCAACAAACCATGCTCGTTAGGGTGAAAAATGCCTGAATCAGGAAAAGGCCAACTAACATGGGGTACCTGGAGCGTCGACAAGTATCGACTCAAAACGCCCTATTTCCCTGGACGGCCCCCCCATGGTATGTAGATAACGCGCCCAAAGGAGAACCAAGATGGCAGTGCTGAGACGCGACGACGAAAAGAACAATTCCACTCTAAACATTCACGATGTTCACACCATCCTTGGACCGGAGAGCACCTTCGAAGGCAAGCTCATCTTCGAAGGCACCGTGCGCATTGACGGGACCTTCAAAGGGGAGATCGAAACCCCGAACATCCTCGTCGTCGGCCAGGGAGCTAAAGTCGAAGCCACACTCAAGGTAGGCAGCATCATCGTCAACGGTGAAGTTGAAGGCGATATCATCGCTACCGAAACCGTTGAATTAAATGCTCCGGCCATTATTCGGGGAAATATCACCACTCCCGATCTGACCATGGCAAAAGGGGTCATCTTTGAGGGCAGCTGCCACATGGAGCAACTCACCCCGCAAAAAGAAGCCACCGTCACCGTCCTGGCTGCCTCTCAAGATTCCTAAACCAAGAGAAGCGCGCTCGGTCGTCTGCCAGCTCAACTCACAGATGATAGCGTCATCGCTGCTTTGGTTCGCTGCCTGCGAAGATAAAAATAAAGATAAACAGCCACCAGCGCCACTACCACCGAAATAAACTGCGAGGTGGAGAGCGGTGTCCCAAAGACTCCGAGCCCCCGAACTTTATCCCCCCGAAACATCTCGATGAATGAGCGAATCACCGGGTAAGCCGAAAGCCAAATTAAGAAGAGCTGCCCGTGAAAGCGCTTGTATTTGCGCATCCCTACCAGAATTAAGAACATGCATATCTCAGCGCCGGCTTCATAGAGCTGAGTGGGGTGAATCGCGTGAGGCATTTCACTCAACCCGATGACGCCCATATTCACGTGGGCCTGATGCACCATAGAGTTCAAGGGAAAAATAATTCCCCATGAAGCTTCAGTGACCTTACCAAAACAACATCCCGCCGCAAGACAGCCCAACCTGCCAAAGGCATGCGCCATCGCGAGATAGGGAATGTAGATATCTGCGTATTTAAAAAAATTAATGCGGTGCCGACGACAATAATAAGCCATAAAAAGGCCGGCCCCGATAAACCCACCGTAAAACACCAAGCCACCGCGCCAAAACATCACGATCTCGGCGGGATTGCGCACATAGTCCTGCCATTTCGTTAAAATGAAGACAATCCGTGCCCCCACCAACCCTGAGAGCAGCAGGTAAAACGCCAGATCTACAATTTGATCCGGATCCTCGCCTTCCCGCTCTCCCTGGCGCTTCGACAGCATCATCGCCGACAGAAATCCCGCCGCAATTAAGAGCCCATAGCTGTGCAATGAGAAGGGCTTCGCCAATAAACCGAATAAATCAAACTCAACGATAACGGGATGCATCTATCCCTCCTGCTGCTTCGACGGCACCTTGCTCTGCTCGTAGAGATCGCCGTTTATAAACACATCGAGCATCAAAAGGGCCACTCCAACCGAAATAAAGCTGTCCGCAATATTAAAGGTTGGCCAATGGTGCTGATACCAATGCCAGTCAATGAAATCGATTACATAACCGAGCCGAACCCGGTCAATAAAATTCCCGACGGCGCCACTCATCACCAACGCCAAAGCCACCCGAAAAAGCCGGGCCCTCGGATGAGACGTAAGAAAGAAATAAATCATCAATCCAATGGCCAGAACGGTCACTCCCAAAAAGAACGGAACCCTGAACCACTCGGGCGTATCCGCCAAAAAACCCCAAGCCGCCCCAGGGTTCTCAACGTAGCGATAGTGCCAAAAATTGGCAATCACCTCGTGACCTTCCACCCTCGCCGGGTGCTCCAACCAAAGAAAGCGGTCGAGCTTCTCGCCCCAAGTCTGCGCCTCGAGTCGATCCGCCGTCGCAGAGAAGGCGTTGGTCAGCTTAGCCACCGCGAAAAACTTGGTGACTTGATCAAGCACCAAGCCCACCACCGCAATGCTGGCAAAAACTCGAATCTGGCCCCGCCTTAAATCTGAATCACTCACTGCTTCTTCTCACACGTATCTCAAGCTATTGACGTTATCCCCCCACGTCCCCTTCTAAGCCCTCGCAGGCCATCGGGCAACGCCCCGACTCCACAAAATAAAGAGTTCTGGCTCCTAAAAAATTCCCCAACCGCCCTCCTAAGAGCGCGCCAGCACCTCCGAAGGCTCTCCGCTCCTCCTCCACTGCCGCAACGCCGCTCCCTTGGCGGTAATCTCCACATAAGTCATCCCTGCTCCCCCTTCCCGAAGAATCTCACGGGTGACCCACGAGCCGCTGTTCAGATAAAAGCCGCCCTCACCGAAGCGCCCTACCCCGAACTCCTCCTCCAAATTGACCAGCTCCGGGTGGTGAGAATGCCCAAACACAACATAGCGAGCACCTGTCCGGTCTGCGATACGCGCCGCCGCTACTCGCAGAGTCTGGACCAACTCTGGTGTTCTGATTTTCCCCAAGCCATAATGAAGTAGCAACGCCGCCACAATCACAGACCCCATCGCCCACCACAGCCCCGGCCCCTCCAGAAGCAAGGCGCTACCCAACAACGCCACCAACGTCCCCGCCACAAGCAGAAAACGGTCCACATAAAAAAGATGGATCATCTTCCAGAGGGAGTACTCCGCAGGACGAGCCCGCAACCGGTCAAGCCCCCGCAGGGTCTCCAAACCATAGGGCGTCTCCTTCATAAGCTCTTCCAGGCGCAGACTATGCTGCTCCCGATTAGCCTGCAGCTCTTTCTCCCGATTACCACCGGCCTGAAACACCAGCTCAAGACACACCACCCAATAGAGCTTCGCCAGCACCCAGACCATTCGTGGCCCCATGGAACCGATAAAACGCACCCACTGGCCAAAAGTCCACTTATCGATAGCGTGCGTGGAGAAGTCCCCGAGTATCTCCGCAAAATAGGGCATAGCGCGATGACTTAATGGGATCGCCAACGTGCCCTCCTGCGCCGCATCATGGGGAGAGAGGTTATATTCAATCGAGCACATCTCGTCGTATTGATTGCCGTGCTCAATATGGTAGCGACCGGGACTCGCGTCAAACCAGCTCCGAAAGCGTACCCGCGAGACGACCGACTCACCAGCAACTCCCCCATCCAGGCTTTCAGCCAGATCAGACAAAAACGCGGTCATCCGCTCCTGAACCTCGCTAAAATAAAACTCTGCGTCGTGATTTCCCTCAATAAAAGTCACCGAATTGCCAGCCAGTAGAAACCCGGCCAGCTCCTTGAACACCGGGCGGTGAATCTCCAGAATTCGGTTCAACTTCCAAGCTGTGTTCTCTGGATTGTTCGCCAAACCCCGTTGTCGCTCGGCCTGAGTGAGTGGCCGGCTGAGCATCTCGGCTGCTTCATCCTCATCCGGGAGCAGCGAGATCTTAACAAAGTCAAACATATCCCCGTTAATCACCAGGTGCCAGGAGCGACCATCAGCGCTCGGCTCACAGTGGGCCCGGATAAACTCCCCCAATTTTCCGTTTAAAATTCGGATATATTCGGAGAGCTTGGCCGGCCCCTCCTGCAGGATATCCTCGCCCAGATGAATATCACTAATCACCAGGACATTCTGGTCCCTCTCGACGGTGTCCTCCACCGCTTCCCGAGGCACATCGGATTTCCAGAGTCGTGAAAGCCAGGTCATCAGAAACTGACCATAGCGCCTTCGTCATCCCGGATAAACAGGATAGCGATCAATTTTGTCGCGACGAACTCGTTGGGCGCTTTTCATAACCCATGGGAATAATGAGCAGTTGTCGAAACACACCATCGCCCTCAGAGCGGGTATCCACTCCATCAACGTCGGTCAACGCTTGATGCACCAC
This sequence comes from Myxococcota bacterium, assembly GCA_036230545.1. Classification (GTDB taxonomy): domain Bacteria; phylum Myxococcota; class XYA12-FULL-58-9; order XYA12-FULL-58-9; family JABJBS01; genus CAXGXL01. The sequence goes on along the minus strand of JAZAIZ010000405.1, from coordinate 2,013 downwards.
CCGGCGGTCATGGCTGGACATGGGGCTCAACTTGACAATCTTGCTGTTCTTCTGTGCCTTTTTCGCCAGCTCCTTCGCTAAACCCGAAAGCGCATCACGTCGGCGGGTACGGTAACCGGCGGCATCAAGAACGATGAGCTGATCTCCTTCAGAGGCCCTGGCGGCGATGCGATTGATGATAAACTGCAGCGCCAGCAAAACATCGCCGCGCTTACCAATGACACAGGTCTCATCATCTCCATGCATGGTCAACTCAATCTGGTCCTCGGTGTCATCCACCAACAACACAGAGACATCCCATCCAGCGCGTTGAACAATCTCACTTAAAACCTCGACGGCCTTAGAGCCACGCTCGGAGCGCTCTCCCTCAAAAGCCGCGGGCAACTCAACAGGCTCAGCAGGAACAACCTCCAACTCCAACGCCTCATCAACGTTGGTTGAGGGCTCCGCATCACGCTGCGAACGACCACCACGGTCACGATCACGGCCACCGCGATCACGATCACGACCACCACGATCACGGTCACGACCTCGACCGCGGTCACGGCCGCCTCGATCCCTGGAGCGTGTCTCACGTCGCTCGGGTCTTTCATCGCCGCTGTCGATATTCGCCGAGCCGGGCTCAACTCCCTCTTTTAGCTTAACCGAGATGACCACTTCCCGATCAATCCCCTCGCCGGTTTGAGAGATCACATCGTAATCGATATCGGAGCGATTTACCCCAAACTCTTCACATGCGTTAATCGCTGCTTCTGCAGCACTACTACCCGTAAATTCGCGAGCGTTTGACATCATTGAATCCCATTAAGTTAAAGCGCCGGTTGGCACTTGTTGATAGCTACCGTTTGAGCGATGGTCAAGACACTGTTGACGAAGATATAAAGCACCAATCCACTTGGTAAAGCCAACATAAAGAAGGTCAGCATAATCGGCATCATCAACATCATGACTTTGGCCTGCTGCGAGTCCGTGGACGTTGGCGTAATCTTCTGCTGAAGAAATGTCAGCGCCCCTAACCCAATCGCAAGAAGCGGAAAGGGCTCCTTGGCCGTCAAATCCACGAGCCAAAGAAAAGGTTGCTGATACAGATCAACTGATGACCACAACATTCGATAAAGGGCGACCCACACAGGCATCTGGAGCAACATGGGCAAACAGCCCCCCAGGGGGTTCACCCCCTTCTCCTTAAATATTTTTAGCTGCTCGGTCTGCTGACGCTCACGGTCATCGGGCCACTGCTCTTTAATCTTATCCAGCTGAGGTTTCAGGAGTTGCATTTTCCGCATGGAGACGATGCTCTTGTAGGTCACCGGAAAAAGAATCACCTTGACCGTCAGCGTGAGGAGCATAATCGCCACCCCCCAGCTGAGGGTGAACCCCTGAAAAAGATTAAGAATATAGACCATAGGCCGGGCCAAAAACCCGAGAGGAATCCCAATAAAATCGTAATCGATAATCTCAGGAAGCTCCTCGGAGACCGCCTTGAGTTGCTCGTCGCGCTTGGGGCCCGCGTAAAGTGTGAACACGCGCTCCCAGACCTCGCCAGGATTAACCGTTCCGGCGCCCACTTCCTGGCGAACGGTAAGGACAGTGCCAGTCCCAGCGATAGCGCAATCCCCCGCAAAGGACTCCTCATGACCAAGCGCCGCAAGCACAAAATACTGCTTATCCAGACCCGCCCAACGACTTTCGGTAGGAGCGGTCCACGGACCGTCCTCCACATCCCCAGCGCTTTGACGTTCAATATCATCCGACAACACGCATAGGGCCTGAGCCCCCTGGGCAGCAGCCCCAAAGCCACCACTCTCAACGCCGGCCTCGTCAACCCCGAGCTCCATATGCAAACTCGCGGGGGCCGCGAGATTTCCACGGTTGTGGATACGTACCCTATAGTCAATAGCATAATCCAAAGCCCGAGGAGCGACCTCAACCACCGTCTCCATGGGCCCTGTGTTCACACTCTTAAAAACAATCGCACCATTCTCGCCAGGCGTCCCCACAAACTCGGGCTGA
>JAZAIZ010000404.1:0-12209 GCA_036230545.1 Myxococcota bacterium | reverse complement strand
CTCCGCGATGGACAGCTTGTGGAGCTCATTTGCGGCCTCACCCAGCCCGTCCTTGGGATCTGCCTGGGGATGCAGCTGCTCTTTGACCGCTCCCTTGAGGGGGACACCGAGTGTTTGGGGATTCTCCCCGGCGCGGTGGAGAAGATCCCGGGAGACATCGCGCAGGGGGTAACTATCCCCCACATGGGATGGAATCAATTAAGCGCCACGCAAGGGGACAACCCTCTGCTTGCGGACCTCCCAAAAGACCCCTGGGTTTATTTCGTTCACTCCTACTATGCTCCGCCCGGGGAGTGGGTTGTGGCCACCACCACCCACGGCATCACCATGCCGGCGATGGTGCAACGGGACAATTTTATGGGCACGCAATTCCACCCCGAGCGCTCGGGAGCGGTGGGCGCCCAACTCCTAAGGAACTTTACCCGACTATGAAGATTTACCCCGCCATTGACCTCATCGACGGCCAGTCCGTGCGCCTTGAGCAAGGCCGCTTTGACTCCTCCACCGTCTACTCTCAGGACCCCACCTCCATCGCCCGGCGTTACGCCGAGGAGGGGGCCACCTACCTCCACGTGGTCGATCTCGACGGCGCCAAAGCCCGGGAGGTTCGGCAGAGCGATCTCATTTTGGACATCGCCGCGCAGTCGGGCCTGAAGGTGCAAACCGGCGGGGGGATCCGAACCAGCCAGCAGATCTCAACCCTCCTTGAAGGCGGTGTTGACCGAGTCATCGTGGGGAGTCTCGCAGTGCGAGAGCCGGAGGCAGTGCGGGGGTTTCTGTCGGAGTTTGGCGGCGAGCGAATCACCCTGGCGCTGGACGTGCGCCTCAATGAGCAGGGCACTCCCATGACCGCAACGGAGGGCTGGCTTGATGGAGGCAACGCGACCCTCTGGGACGTGATGGACTTCTACAAGGGGTGTGACCTTCAGACCCTCCTGTGCACAGACATCGGGCGCGATGGGATGTTCACCGGCCCCAACCTCCCACTCTATGAGCAGATCTTGACCCGCTATCCCAACGTTGAACTGATGGCCTCCGGGGGCATCGCCAGCGTCGACGACCTAACGCAGGTGAAGGCCATTGGGTGCGGCGCGGTCATCATCGGCAAGGCCCTCTCGGAGGGCCGCTTCACCCTCAAAGAGGCGCTCCATGCTCGCTAAGCGTATTGTCCCCTGCCTGGATGTCAAAGACGGCGTGGTCGTCAAGGGAGTCAAGTTTCGCAACCACGTGGTCCTCGGGGAGATCCTCGAGCTTGCCGAGCGCTATCGCAACGAGGGCGCCGATGAGCTGGTGTTTTATGACATCACCGCCAGCGTCGAGGGCCGCTCGGTCTCCCGGGACTGGGTTCGCAACACGGCCCAATTTCTCGACATCCCCTTCTGCGTCGCCGGCGGCATTCGCTCAGTAAAGGACGCCGGCGAGGTCCTCAACGCCGGCGCCGATAAGATCTCCATCAACTCGCCGGCCCTGGAGCGACCGGAACTCATCTCGGAGTTGGCGGAGGCCTTTGGCAGCCAGGCCGTGGTGGTGGGGGTGGACAGCAACCGAGAGCAGGTGGACCACACCTACGTTGTTTACCAATACACCGGCAGCGAAGCGCACATCCGCTCAAGCCAGCGCTCCACCATGGAGTGGCTTCGGGAGGTTCAGGAGCGCGGCGCCGGTGAGGTGGTGCTCAACTGCATGGGCAAGGACGGGGCCGGAGATGGTTACGACATCCAGCAACTTTGCCTTGCCAGAGAGCAGCTCACCATTCCGCTGATCGCCTCCGGAGGGGCAGGCGGAGCGGGTCACTTTGAAGAGGTCTTTAAACGTGCCCGGGTCGACGCTGCCCTGGCGGCGGGGGTCTTTCACCGCGGGGAGCTCCCCATCACCGAACTGAAGACATACCTGCGCAACCACGGAGTGGAGGTTCGACCATGACATCGCTCGCTGAAACCATCGACTGGCAAAAGGTCGACAATTTGATCCCGGCCATCGTTCAAGACACGCACACGCGGCAAGTCCTGATGCTGGGCTACATGAATCGGGAAGCCCTCGAGCAGACCCAGGCCTCCCAACGGGTGACCTTTTTCAGCCGCACCAAAGAGAGGCTCTGGCAAAAGGGAGAAACCTCGGGAAACTTCCTCACGCTGACCTCCATCCAGCTCGACTGCGACCAGGACACCCTGCTGGTTGAAGCGGTCCCGGCGGGGCCCACCTGTCACCTTGGGACCACGAGCTGCTTTGGCACCGACCACGCTCCGGGGATAGGATTTTTGGGACATCTTGAGACCACCATCCGGGAGCGTCACCAGGAGATGCCGGAGGGGTCCTACACGACCCGACTCTTTAAGGAGGGAATCGACCGCATCAGTCAGAAGGTCGGTGAGGAGGCGGTGGAGACGGTCATCGCGGCGAAAAACACCGAACGGGATCCGCTCATCAACGAGGTGAGTGATTTGGTCTATCACCTGCTGGTGTTGCTCCGGGAGAAGTCGGTTGATCTTAACGACGTGGTCGAGCAGCTGCGAACGCGACACAGCTCCTGAGTTTCATCTCCAACCTGAGGCCCCCATGCTAAAAACCATCGCCCTCGCCCTTGTGTTCACCGCCATGATTCTGGGGGGAATCTATTGGGACCACGCCAAAGCCCTCTACAGTCCCTGCCCAGCGGTGACGGAGTTCTGTGCACAACAGGACTCCCTGGGGCTGAGCTTTTTATGTGGGATCGAGGAGCTTAAGCAGCTGATTTCAGAGTCCACGCGAATCGACTGCTATCGGACGTGGCTGGAGTTGAATCGAATTGACAACCCCACCCTCAATGGCTGGCTGGACTATTTTGAAGGGGCTCCCCTCGAAGAGTCAGAGTTCGAGACCGGAACCTGAGCGTTAAGAGCTTGGCGCAGACAGGAACATCCGTGAAGTCCGGATCTGTCTCTGTTTCATGAATACCAAATCTCAGCACCATCACCGTCACCAAGGTAGCCCATCGCCTCCCCGCTAAGGGACACGAGACCCCAATAGTGTCATGGGTTTAACGCTCGAAACGAGAAAACGACTCAAAAGAGATGCGGCATAACACATTGTTTTATCAGGGATTTAATCGAAATATGGTGGTCGGTCGACATTGGAGGGTTCCCTGGGGAAAAAAGAGCCACAGGGGCCTGAAAATAATCGGAATTCAATGTACCTTCGCTAGTCGCGCCCCCCCTCCACAAAATGACCGCGCCGGTCGTGAATTGTGGTTGCGCGACTTCCGCAGATTCAATACGACTCCATGACCATTATGATGACCGATATCAGCCCCGACATTTTACACGAGATTCAAGCCACGCTCCCGGAGTTACGCAAGCTCGACACCCGAAAAAACATCGGCCCTCTTCCCCCTGAGGAAGTGCAACGATGGAGCATGCTCTATGCACGAGTGCTTGAACTCTTTGGGCAAAAATACGAGGCCCTCGGGGAGCAGCGGCGGGCTCTTCGACTGCCCTTTCGGGTTAAGGTCAATTATATCATCGACTCCGAGCACTTCCACGCCATGTCCCACGACATCAGCATGTCGGGTATCGCGGTGGACTTCAGCCGTGCTATCTCCCTTAACGCTCCGGCCCGCATGGAGATTGGCATCGGCTCCTCTCGTTTCCTTGGCTTGTGGAAACGCCCCTCATTTCATGTCGAGGGAGAGGTGCGTTGGGTAAGTCAGCAGGCCAACCGCATCGGGTTCGAATTCCTGAACCTGAAGGAGTCCCATCGAAAGCTCATTCAAGACGCGATGTTCAGAGAAATCGAACACAAAATCGCCCTCTGCGAAGGAGCCACTGCCTCCTATGAATAAGACCCCAATCTCCTTAGGGCGCCGCACCCTTGGTCTCGCAGCGCTCCTGCTGCTCGTCACCGCGACCACTGCCTGCGGCTATAGCTTTCTCTCCACCGCAGCGCCCTTTGGGCGCTCCACCATCACGGTGGTTCCCTTCCGTGAACAGCAGCCCCTTGGTATCTCCCAATCCCTGGCCCATCACCTCGCACTGCGGCTGGCCCAAGGGGGAGTGTCGGTCCAGAGTTCCCCCTCCACACCTGCCGCCACCTTAAGCGGCAAAGTGATCACAGCCCGTGTCAGCCCCTCACCGGCGAGCGCCGTGGACGTGTCCGTGCCCTCCTACCGCGTGCAGGTTCAACTCCAGGTGGTCCTCTCAGACGATCAAGGGGCCACCCTCTGGAAGCGGGATTACAACCTTCAAGACACCTTCCTCGCCGCCAAAACCGGCTCGACGCCCGACAGCATCCTGGTGACAGAGGCCTACCGGCGTAGAGCCCTTGAGCGCCTCGCCGAAGAATCCGCTGATCAAATTTATCAGGACCTGATTCTTTCGAGTTCCATCCAAACCCCGGGAGACACAAGCCATGCCAGCGCGCACTGATTGGGAAAAACACCTCAGTTCCAAAGAGCGCCTCCCGGTGGTGGCCCTGGTGAGCGAAGAGTCCCTCTTGCTCAGTGAAGCCATCGCCGACCTGCGCGCCCGGGTCCTGACCCAGGCGGCGGACTTTAATCGCGATGAGTTCCGCGCCTCCAAAGTCCCCATTCAGCAGGTGGTCGACGCAGCAGGGACCCTCCCCATGATGGCCCCCGCGCGCTTGGTGCACCTGAGCGACATCCATCAACTCAAAGCCAAAGAGGCTCCCGCTCTTCTCTGCTACCTCAAGGCCCCCTCAACCAGCACGGTGTTTTGTCTCTCCGGGCCCAAGCTCGACCTGCGCACCAAAGTGGGACAGTTTCTCTCCAAAAGCGGATCTCTTTTTCAACTTAGTGGCCCCAAACGAGGCGCAGTGGTGCCCTGGATTCAAAAGCGAGCCCAACGACACAACTTTCAAATCGCCCAGGACGCCGCGCATCTGCTGAGCGACCTGGTTGGCAACCAGGTCGGCAACCTCGACATGGCAATTTTAAAGGCGGGCATCTTCGCCAAAGGCGAGTGCATCGAAGGACATCACATCGAAGCCACCGTGGCCGCCACGCGCATCCACACGGTCTTCGAGCTCACCGACGCCATCGGCTCCCGCAACCTCGCCAAAGCCTCTCACCTCCTGCGCAACATCCTCGACGGGGGAGAACACGGGCTGATGGTGCTCACCATGATCGTCCGGCAACTCCGACACCTTATCTACGTTAAAGAACTCAGCGACACGGTGCCCAACAACGCCGCCATGGCGCAACGCATCGGCGTTCGCCCCTTTGTAGTGGACCAGCTCCAGCAACAGGCCCGCGCCTATTCACTCCCAGAGCTTCGCAGAGGGCTTCAGCTCGCCAGCGGCATCGATATCCGACTCAAATCCAGCCGCCTCAACCCGGGGGTCCTCCTTGACCAGCTTCTCTTACACATGATGGACCACGCCTGATGCCCTCTTCTCCAAAATCCTCGCCCCTGCTTATCACCGCGCTCCTCACCCTCATCACCCTCGTCGGCTGCGAGAGCGACATCAAGGTCACTGAAGGCCCCAAAGGCCAGGGCATCATCCACGTCCTCGACAACGGCGGCCCCCATGGAGACACTGGCTGGTGGCCCTCCCTCGTGGTCGATCACAACGACCAGCCTCACCTGAGTTATTGCGACGCCTATCACGGCAACCTCATGTACGCGACGCGGGAGAAAAAGACATGGCGCACAGAGGTCGTTCTCAGCGAAGGGGCGGTGGGCAAATACACCTCCATCGCGGTGGCTAAAAACGGCACCACGGCCATCGCCTTCTACGACCAGGACCTCAAATACCTGCGCTATGCCTTCCGAAAACCCGGGGGCAACTGGCAAACCGAGAACGTCTCCTGGGGCCTTGAAACCGGCATGGCCAGTGAGCTCCGCTTCGATGCCAACGATCAGGCCCACCTCTTCTATTACCTCCCCAGCGGCAACCTCGCCCACGGCAGGCGCGCTGCCGACGGAGAATGGAAAAAGACGATTATTCAAAATGCGACAGGCGGCTTCAGTGTTCGCATCGATCCACATCTACGAGACGACGGCATCTGGCTAAGCTTTGTGGACTGGGGCTTCAAAGACACCACCCTCTATGTGGGGCACGCCGACACCCTTGAGGGAAAGACCTTCACCCATGAGGTGGTCACCCCCACCCACGGCCCAGGCTGGCACAGCCAGCTTATCTTCGACTCCTCCACTCCCTCGGTGCTTTACTCCCTGAACTTCAGGCGCTCCCTGCAGCTTGCCACCCGGGACGAGGGTGAGTGGAAACAAAAAACTCTTTACCGCAGCACGGGCAACTTCGCGGCGAAGCAGGCCGCAAACGGTGACATTGTTGTGGCCCTTGAGTCCAAAGAGAGCGCGAGCCCGCTTGGCGGGTCCCTCCGTCTCCTGCGCCGCAAGGGAGGCACGTGGACCTCCCACGAGATCGATCCCGAAGGCCCCAATGCCTCCTACCTGGCGCTCGCGCTCACCAAAGCCGGCGAGCCCATCGTGGCCTATTACTCCAAAGTTATTCGGGGCATCAAAATCTATGAGGGTGCTCAAGCCCCCTGACCCAGCGCCCGCACCCGCTGCATCAAACGCTTCCACTCCCCCTCCTCCAGCGCCCGCTTACCAAAGCGCACCCGCTCATAAGCATCGAGCAACACCAAGAGCTCGTCATATTGCGTGGAAGAGAGTCGATTTCGTACCCCCGGCAGGGTGCGCCCCAGTGTCATTCCCGAAGGCAGAGGGCCCCCGAAAAGCTCCTCTATTTTTTGCAACAGCTCCCTCGCAAGCCTCGCCTCCTCGCTTCGGGCCCGACGCCGAAAACTCCCCCGCAAGCGTAGCCCCACCGCCCCCAACAAGAGCGCCACAAAACCCCACAGGACCCACCCCTGTTGCAACCACCGGGTCCATTGACGCCCGGCGCGCCCCATCACCGTCCCCGTTGCCTGCATCATCCTAAGCTGCTCAAACCAACCAAAGGCCACCACGTTGTCGGCCCACCAGCGCCCCAGCCGCTCATAAACTAACGAGAAACCGCGCAGATAACGAGGTGCCGCCTCCATCACCGAGGTCGCGTCATCCACTCGCCAGCAAACTCCCGGAGAAAACCACTCCACCCACACGTGGGCATTACTCCCCCTGAAAAGCACCGCCTCCCTCTCTCGATCCCAGGAGCCTCCCTGATAGCCCCCCACCACCCGACTAGGGATCCCGGCGCTGCGCAAAAGCAAGGCGTAGGCCGCAGCAAAATATTCGCAATGGCCGCTCCGCCTGGAGAGCAGAAACGAAAACACCGGCTTGTCCTGATCGGCGTTGGGCTGCTCGAGGGTATACTCAAACTTCGTCTTCAAAAACCGCCTCAGTCGATCTACCCGGGCCGTCAACGTAGGGGCCCCCGCCATCACCTTTTCACCCAACGTCCGAATGGACTCCTCAAAATCATAGGGCAGCTGGAGGTAAGGGCGAAAACGCTCGCGCTCCAAAGCGTTCATCTCCCGACCCGAGTCCGGCGCCGTGATGGCCGGGCGCTCAATCGTACCAAGAATCTGATAAGTGATAGGACTGTAGACCCCCTCACTGGGGACAATGGCACCTTCGAGCGTTATCCCCCCCACTTGAATCTCGCCGCCTGGGCCCCCATACCCCTCATGCAAAACCTGAGCTCCCTCCACCGTCCCCAGCAAGGGCAGGCGATCCTCAAGCACTGGCGCGATCTCCACCTCGTAGAGAAAAGGCTCTCCGGTGGCCTCCAACAGATAGGGGCTGATATCTCTTCCGGCGCGGCTCCAATGACTCGTTGAGCGGCTGAACCCCGAAGAGGTCAAGGTGGTATAAACAGGGCCCCGCAAATAAAGGCCCTTGATAAACTCGCCCTCCGAAACTCCCCGCACTCGAGCGACCACCTCCTTGCTCCCCTCTCTCTTGCTCGAATCCCCCAGCAAAGAGACATGAGAAGGGAGGCTCCCCGACTGACGCGAGAAAAAACCAAGCCCCTGAAACCCCACCCGGGGAAAGATAAGAAAGAGCAGCGACGTGGAAAAGATCAAAAGCAGCGCCACCGCAACCACCACCCCAAAAAACGCGGGGGTTACGATGTCCTGTCGGTCCATGCTGACCTCAAGGGTGGCGCCCCCCTCCCGGGTGGACTCCCGCACAGCCCCCTCCGCCAGCTGACGCGTCACCAGCGCCCATACCACCGCCAGTGCATAACCCGTCAGGACGATGCCGTAGGAAACGTCCGTGTGCAAAATGGAACCCGTAAAAACCAGCAACAGGGAAAGCAAGAGCGTCTGCAGGTCTTCACGAAAGCTACTCGCGGTGACCAGGCGCACCAGCAGCATCCCGATTAAAAAGACGCCCCCGGCCAAGAGAGCGGCGTCCACTCCCCGTGACCCCAAACTCACATGTCCCATGGCGAAGGCACCCCCGGCCCGCAACGCACCCAGTCCAGGAGAAAGAACACGCCGACGACGACGAAAGGGGAGCATCGCCACCGGGACGCCCATCGCGGCCCAATAGACAGCTTCCAGTTCTCCCCCCATGAGTACGCTCAATAAAGAGAGCTCCACCGCCGCCACAAAACCAGCCTCGTAAGCGTTGCGGAGAGTCATGCCTCCTCCACCGGGGCTCTTGGTCGAAGCAGCTCCTCCACGCTCACTCGTTGCCCCACCCCCGGGCTCACCGGCGCAGCGCGATGGGAGATCACAAGCCGGGCGATGCCTGGGGAGAGCCGACAAGGTGGCAGGGACGACTCGAAGGAGAGCTTGGCCAGCTCCAGCAGAATGACGTCGCGTTGGCGAGCATGAAGCGCGGGCTTCACATAAAAACCAGGCGCGTGCACCCCCACCGAAAAACCCTGCGCGAGCAGATCTTCGGCGAAGCTCCCCACCACAGAGAGCAGCTCCTCCCCCAACGCCGAATTCTCTGTATAAAAACGTCCTCCCCCCACCACAAGAACAACACGTCGGCCCGCCACTGCCTCATGCTCACGCACCATCCACACTTTGGAGCGCGCCGAGGAGGGCCAGTGAACACGCCGCAGATCTTCCCCCTCCCGATAGGAGCGGAGGGCAAAAAAGTCATCCCCACCGCCGGCGCGATGCGCCGATTGGGCGCCCGCATCCAAAAAGGGAGCCGCACCGGGTTCCCGCAGCGAAACACGGGCTGGCCCCACCCAAAAAGCCGTCGGGTTCGTCCGTCCAAAGCGCCGGGTCTTGGTGAAAAAGCCAAAGGGGTAGGTGGTGCTGGCCACGGAGTATTGAATCTGGCACAGCCCGCGAGCCTGGGGAACAAAACGAGCGAAGAGCTCCCGAGAACTCATGGGAGGCACCTTCAGGTTGAAGGGCCCCGTGATAGCTCTCTCACTCCCCTGCTCAAGGGTAAGCGCGCCGACCTCCACCGCAAACGAGGGGATGCGCGAAGCCTGATTGCTTAAATCAAATTGCATGAAGGCTTCCTCAGCCACCCTCGGGAAAACAGGCACCGAAGCCTTCAGCTCAATAAAGCGCAGGCTCGCCTCGCTCAGGAGACCCGACAAAACGATGGCGCTCAACAAGATCCCCCAGCAAAGAAAGAGCTGGTTGTTTCCGGTGTTGATCGCGGCGAAACCCACCGCCATGGCGATCCCAAGAATAACCTTCCCCTGATAACGAACCTTTAATTGTCGAGGAGCCCGCGCCCAAAATCCCTGCCAGAGTTGATGGAAAAAGCGCATGCGAGCCTATCGCGGAACCGGGATCCTGGAGAGGATCTCATCAATCACCGCCATCGCCACACGGCGCACACCTTCCCCTCCACCTCCCGCCATGGTCAGGCGATGCGCCAACACCGGCCCCGCCAGTAGTTGCACATCGTCGGGCACCACAAAGGCGCGCCCTTTCAAGAGCGCATAGGCCCGCACCACCGAGGCGAAAACCATCGCCCCCCGGGGCGAGCACCCAAGGAGAATGTCCTTGTGCTCACGGGTCGCCTCCACCAAGCGCAGGAGGTAGGTCGCGATCTCATCGGAGATGTGAATCCCTGCCACCCCCGCCTGAAGTCGATCAAACTGTGCCCGGGTCAACGCCGGTTCCAGCTCCGCGAGGTTTTGGTGGGGCTGCTCCGGCGTGAGAAGAAGTCGCCGTTGAACCTCCTCCGTGGGGTAGCCGATGCTGAGGTTGAGCATAAAGCGATCGAGTTGACTCTCCGGTAAAGGATAGGCCCCGTGGTGCTCCACCGGGTTCTGGGTGGCAATGACCAAAAAAGGTGAGGGCAGCGGGTGGCTCTGCTCCCCCACGGTGACCCGGCCCTCCTCCATCGCCTCCAACATCGCCGACTGGGTCTTTGGGGACGCGCGATTGATCTCGTCAGCAAGCACCAACTCACTGAAAACAGGACCTTTTCTAAATTGGAAGTCGCCGCCATCCGGAGTCATCACCAACACCCCAACCACATCACCGGGGAGCAGATCTGAGGTGAACTGAATTCGGGAGAGTCTCACGCCGAGCACCGCCGCGACCGCCCGCGCGAGGGTGGTCTTGCCCCCCCCGGGGACATCCTCCAACAAAACGTGGCCTCCGGCGAGCGCCGCGCTCAGAACCAGCTCAACAATGGACTTGTTTCCCCACAAAACACTTGCAATTCGGTCTGTACATCCCGCTAAAAGGGGAGCCGCTTCTTCAGGAGTAAAGGGGCTTACCTGCGACTTCGACATCGTCACAAGTGTCGTCGAAGCATTGACTTGAGCGTTCGTCATTGACGATAGTGTAGCGCCAATTTTGCGTGAAACGAAAGATTAAAAAACACCATGTCCACCAGGCCTAAAGTATTCTTAATTGACGGTAGTGGGTACATCTTCCGAGCCTATTACGCCATTCGACCCCTCTCCACCCGGGAGGGGCTCCCCACCAACGCCGTGATCGGCTTCGCCCGTATGATCGGCAAGCTTCTCCGCGATAAGAAGCCGGCCTACCTGGGGATGGTCTTTGACTCCCCCGAGAAGACCTTTCGGCACAAAATCTACGATCTCTACAAGGCCAACCGAGACGCTCCTCCCGAAGATCTCATCCCCCAATTTGGACTGATTCGCGAGTTCACCGCCTCCATGGATATTCCGGTGCTCGCCGCCCCGGGGTTTGAAGCTGACGACATCATCGCCACCCTGGCCCAAAAAGCGACCGACGGCGGCTACGAGGTCGTGGTGGTCAGCGCCGACAAAGATTTGATGCAATTGGTCAGGCCCGGAGTCGAAATGTACGACCCGATGAAGGACAAGACCTACGGCCCCGATGAGGTGATCGAAAAGTTTGGCGTCCCGGCCCATCTGGTCGCCGACGCCCTCGCCCTTGCCGGGGACTCCAGCGACAACATCCCCGGCGTTCCCAAAGTGGGCCCCAAGAGCGCGGCCAAGCTCATCGTGGAGTTTGGTGATGTTGAGCAGGTCATCGAGGGGGTGGCCACCCGAGAGAAGCCCAAGGCCTTTGAGCGCTCAGTGCTTGAAAACACCGAGCTGGCCCGCCTCTCCAAACAGCTAACGGTCCTCTCCTACGAGGCCCCCGTGCCCCTCGATGAGGAGGCCCTGAGATACACCAGCCCCAACCCCGAAAAGCTCGCCCCCTTTCTCGAGAAAATAGAGGCTCACACCCTGCGCAAAGATCTGGTGGGAGCCGGAAGCGAAGCCCCCACCCCCGCTAAAGCCCAGACCCCGAACGCGTCGGCAGCTGTCGAGCCGCCCTCCCCTGAGCCCGCCGGAGCCATCGACCGCAGCGCCTACACCACCGTCCTTGATGACGCGGCCCTTGATGCTGTCATCGCAGAGATTACCCAAACGAAGACCTTTGCATTCGATCTTGAGACGACCTCCCTCGACGCCCACAGCGCCGAGATTGTGGGCTTCGCCATCGGGGTGCCAGAAAAGGGGGTCTACTACGTCCCCGTCGACCACCGCTACCTTGGTGTCCCTGAGCAATTAAAGCGAGACGATGTTCTGAAAAAGCTCAAGCCGCTGCTTGAGGACCCAGCCTTTGGAAAGACAGGCCAAAACCTCAAATACGACTTTAACGTTTTGCGCCACGCCGGGGTGCACGCCCGTGGGATTCATCACGACACGATGCTCATGGCCTATGCCATCGACTCAAGCCGCGCCTCTTTTTCGCTGGATGCGCTCTCCCGGGAGGTCTTAAACCACGAGACGATCTCTTTTAAAGACGTCACCGGAACCGGCAAAAACAAGATCACCTTCGATCAAGTTCCCCTCGACCAGGCCACAGCCTACGCCGGCGAAGACGCAGA
>JAZAIZ010000403.1:0-13200 GCA_036230545.1 Myxococcota bacterium | reverse complement strand
ATCAACTCGTTGGTTTGGAGATTGTAAATGACCGTCCCCACCGGGACCCTCAGACAAGAGTCCTCACCGTGTGGTCCGGACGATTGCTTCCCCTCTCCGGGTCTGCCATTGCCCGCCAGGTGGCGCGGTCTAAATCGATAATCGAGAAGGGTTCCAAGTTGGCGGTCGGCCTCAATGACGACATCGCCCCCCTTGCCCCCGTCACCACCGTCGGGCCCCCCTTTGGGGACATACTTTTCACGACGAAAAGACACGCATCCCGCTCCGCCATTTCCGGAGCGAACAAGTACCTTGACCTCGTCGACAAATTTATAACCCATGGTTCAACCACTACTTCACTTCAAACACGGAAGCGCGACAGGAAACCCACAAGAGGCTTCCCTCAACTACGGCTCATGGCTGGGTTAGACTGAAAGGAATCGTTCGGTCGCTTAGGACGCAGACGTCACCACCGCGTGTGTTCGGTTCTTGCTACGAACATAGCTAACAACACCATCCGCCAGCGCGAAGAGGGTGTAGTCTTTACCCATCCCAACGTTGTTGCCCGGCCATACCTTAGTACCAACCTGGCGTACCAGAATGTTGCCAGCGTTTACCGCCTGGCCATCATGCCGCTTAAGACCACGATACTTTGGATTTGAATCGCGACCGTTCCGAGTGGATCCTTGACCTTTTTTATGAGCCATTACTTACCCCGTAATTCCGGTAATCTCAATTTCAGTGAAGTCCTGACGATGACCAATGGTCTTATGAAACCCTTTTCGTCGCAGCTTCTTAAAGACAAGAATCTTCTTGTCTCTGTCCTGAACAACAATTTTGGCGGTGACCGAAGCACCCTCTACAACCGGCTTGCCGATTCGGGGCTCGCCCTCACCACCAACGAGCAATACGTCATTGATGGTCAGCTCACTGCCTACTTCACCGTCTAATTTATCTACTCGTAGTCGCTCACCTGCGCTAACGCGATGTTGCTTACCACCAGTGCGAATGATTGCGTACATTTTTAACGCTCCTCAAAACGCCTTCGACGTCATGAAATAAAATAGCGATACATCCCCTTAACCCGATGATTATGGGGCAGCGCCGGACGCCAGAAAGTCTGGGGTATTTACGGAACCAGCAACGGCTTGTCAAGCACTGATCCCAACGAGGAACCAATTCACTTTCCACCCAACCCCGGGATTTTCCATGAGAAGATCGCCCAGAATCCAGGCTCCACTCCCCTTGGCCCTTCGCCCCCCCGAAGAACCCGGGGAGAGCCAATTAAACATCGTATTTTCAGTAGGTTAGAAGTTCTAATCAAGAATCCTTGCCCCCGCAACCCGAGCCTTCGGCCCCCCTAACCCACTCTCCCGTGGCCTAACGCCGCACCAAAACCCCATATTTCTCCAAAAAACGCCGAAAGAGGGTCCGCTCGTCCTCGCTCATTCCGGTCCAGATGAAGGCGATCCCGGGGGTCCTGTCCCAATGCTCGTCCATGTCATATTCGTTGACTCTCACCACCCGGGCCTTGAGCTCAAAAGGCAGCAGCTCGGAGAGATCTTCATCTCCCTCAATGCCAGGTAATATCGTCACGACGGTTCCTGGATCCAGCTCGTGGGCGGTCTCAATAAAGAGCCCGGTCTCCGATGCGTCCACCACCGAGCCCGACCAGAAGTCTTCCCCCGTATCATAGACGATGCTCATCCCCGCCACAGTATAACGAGGCGCGGCGATTCGTACGTTCATCATGTTCTCCACTTTCCCCGTCTCGGAGAGAAGATCCACCACAGCCCCCGAGCAGAAGGCTTCTTCACTGCCACCGCTGATATCCCTCGATGACCCCTTAGTGTCGGATTGCCCCCTTGGTTCACCCATCAGACTCCCCACGTTTCCGCTAATTAAGACGGAAAATACAGGCCGGGTAAAGCCCCGACCCTCCCACTAGCGCACGGAATTGACAAGAATTCAACTCCAGGCTCAGAGCTCAAGCTTAAGCAAATGCCGCAGGGTCCGAACAACCCGCTCCAGGAATGCATAATTTCGGAAGGTGTGCCCCATCATATAATAGGCTGTCCTGTTCACCGCGAAGTCCTTGAGCGCCAACTCAAAACCCCTCATCCACGTCGTCGGATCAAGCTCCCGCCCCGAGGCCGCCTCAAGACTCACCCGGTGCAGCTCCACATAACGACGGACCTCATCCGCAGAGGCCTGGTCGTTCAGCACAAAAGACAGCAGCTCCGCCAGATCGCGCTGGGGCACATGCACCGTAGCCAACTCCCAATCATAGGCGCAGAGCCTCAAATCGCCGTCGGTCCGTCTGAAGCCCACATTTCTGGGACTGAAGTCGTTGTGCACCAGGGTCTTGGGCATAGCATCAAGCTCTGCCCACCACTCGGGGATACTCTTCACCACACGCTGAAACTCCTGATGCTGCTCTTTGGTGAACCACTCCGGAAACTCATTCCACGCGTGAACCCCGAGGGTTTCCCACAGCTCGCTCATCTCCACCATGCTCTCGGTGTCCATAACATGGCCGATCCACTCTTCCTGGCGCAGTTCATCCTCCCGCCCAAGCCAAATCGCGTGAACCTCCGAGATGCCCCGAAGCGCAGCCTCAATATGCTCCGGGGTCCACCCGCTGATATCCGAGGCGGTGTTCATTAATTCAAGGTCGGTCAACTTCTCCATCACCACCACAAACGCTTCACGCTTGTCATCGCGGAAGCAATCGTAAATCACCGGAGAGTGCTGCTTAAAGCGCTCGTCACTCTGGCTATAGACCGCCAGCTCCCGAATATGGCACCCCCGAAAACCAACCTTGTCGAGAAAACGTTTATGTGCCGCCGCCAAACGACCGCCACAGAGCTGGGCCACGCCATTGGCCACCAGGTTCACCTCCGAATCAAGAGGCTTCACCTTAACCAGCACGTCCTCAAAGCTCGACTCTCCCCCCTGCTCATAATGCACGCGCTTGGGAAGCAAGCCCACCAACTTCTTCACCTTCCGGGCCGTCAGCTCCGTAATGATACTGCTTCCCAGCTCAAAGTCGGTGTCTTCCACCTTCTCAATGGTAAGGGAGTCATCCCCCTTGATCTTCTGAAATCCCGAGCGGAAAAAGTCACCGGTGAGATCCTCGGCCCTAAACCACTTCACGGGGCGATTTCTTCCTAATCGATCATGGGCAGAGGCGAACTGGCCGCTGGAGATCGCAGCCGCCGTGCTTAGATCCAAAGCCAGACAAAACCCCGCAATAATCTCCGCGAGACGCCCCGCCTTGTGGGGACCCGCACAGTCTAACATGCTCAAGCAATCCCGCTGGTTGGGCAACGATGTCCCGCCTCCCACCGTGCCAATAATCAAAGCGGGCAACTCCATGGAGACGTAGAGCCCCGTCTCCTGTGCTTTCACCCGAAACTGCCCAATGGCGCACTCATGCACACAGGCGATGTCCTGGCCCGTCGCGGTAAAAATCGCGGCGATGACATTAGCGATGTTGATATTAAACCCCATCATGCCAATCCCAACGCTGCCTGCCATAGCGTCGTTCAGGCCACTGGCAAGCAACTGCGGGTCTGCCTTTAAAACATTCCGACAGGTCTCGTTGTCGATGAAACACTCGGCAGTGACATGGGTTCCCCGACCCGACAGAAACGATTGGTAATTGACCTTCTTGTCCCCGCTCTTACTCCCATCGATAAAAAAGTTCTCAAAGACGATATCGGGAAAATGCCTCATCTCTTCCATGAGCCACTGACACGCCTTCCAGGTGCACACCGTGGTCATATTCTGCCCGGCCGCGTCACCGGTCTGATACCCAAAGGTCACATCGATTCGTTTTCCAACCTGAACCGGCTCCAACTCCGTAAGGCGCGCGTGGCTGGACACAAGTCGAGTCTGAGCGATGAGCTCCTCCCGGTGGTCCAAAATCCAGGCACGAAACTTCATCGCCGCTTCCGTGTCCGTTAACTCAAAGGACGGAACCCGCATCATGCGCTGTCGCAAAACCCGGGTGCGAACCCCACCCGCTTTGGAGATCGCCGTCGCCCCCCGGGTGCACGACGCCACCAGAGCACCCTCCGTGGTGCCCATAGGCGCATAAATGAGCCCCTTAACGTTCTCACCGTTAAACCACAGCGGCCCGGCGAGCCCGACCGGGATCTCAACGCTCCCCACAAAATTTTCGATATTTCCCGTCAGCTTCTCAGCGTCAAAGTTGGTGCTGGTTAGGCTCTCCAAACTCTCAGCGGAGTGTCCCCGCACAAAGTCCAGGCGCTCAAGGCGAGCCTGTTCGGTATAATGCCCGCGCCCGGGGATCCGCGGCAAATCTGCAGGTGCCTCTCTGCCATGATAATCCTCAGCCTGCTTGATGGTCTCAAGCTCGTGCAGAATCGTCCAAAGAGAGGCGCGGGTCTCGGCGTTGGCTGCCTCAAAACGCGCCGACACCACCCCCTCAGAAGCCTCTACCCCCCGCACAACGAGCCCCGCACAAACCACAGTGTGACGAGCCGTCCCAACCGTCAGCTCCTTGACCACGGACCCAACCTCGGGAAGCTCATCCAACTCCCCCTGAAACTCTGCCTGCAAGCCGGTCTCCGAGATGTCGAGCACTTTCCCCAGAATGGGGAGTTCCTGCAACGGCCAAACCACATAGGCAGTCCGCATTCCCCCAAACTCTTCATCGAGTCCGCTGACATCAAGGCGACGCTTTGCGGGACCTTCCCTTTCCATCGTCCCAAACCTCCTGGAGGAGCATTCTCTCGGCGCCCCTCCTCTAAATCTTACCCCCCTTCCCCTGCGGGAGCGAAATATTTGGGGCCAAAAAATTCTGCAACTCCCTTTTATAACAACTGAATTCACCCAACTGAGCATCACTCGCCTCCCCCCCAGGTGCGAAAAACTTTACGCACCTGAAAGCTGAAGCGCCGGCCAAATCGCGCAGCGCCCTTCACGCTCGTGTCGCCCCCTCAAACCTAAAGTCTCTAACCTTTTGTAATTACAGTGTTTTAAATTGTCTATTGAATGACGTTGTTGGCACAGTCCCTGCATTTTTTCGTGCCACCATCGGAGGTTTTCATGCTGCATTCAGTCGATTCTGCTCAACAATCCCCCAAAAGCCTGGCCGAAACGACCGGCTTTCGGATCATCAAACCGGATGAGCAAAAAATCGCGGTCCTCCTCAATCGCAACGCGCGACAAGTCACCGACGACATCGTCAAACGGGTGGAGCGCATCGTGGGACGTGACCACGTCTATTATTCCCACTCTCTCGAAGAGGCCGAAGCATTCGCCCGTGAGATCGTCCAAAAGGGATATGGCACCATTGTCTCCGGAGGCGGGGATGGCACCCTCTGCCAGGCCATCAATATGATCCACCGCTACATCGATGAATCCAACCGCTGGAGAGCCGAACGGGCCGAGCGTTTTGGTGAAGAGCAGGCGCTCATCGGCACACCGCGTTTCGCCTTTCTGCGGCTGGGCACCGGAAACGGGATTGGTTCAGTTGTGGGCGCCCAAAACGCCCTTCGAGATCTGAAAAACCTGGTGGACTATCTCCCTGGTCGAACCCATGAGCTCCCCCTGGTGGAGGTGGAGGGCGAAAAATGTTTCTTCGCCGGGATAGGCTTCGACTCCTTGATGCTCAATGACTACAATCAGCTGAAAGAAAAGACCAACAACCGCTTCCTCAAACCCATTCTGCACAGCGTGATCGGCTACCTGGTGACGCTCTTCACTCGCACGCTTCCCAAAGCGCTGCTGGGACAAGCCAGCATCAACGTGCGTGTCACAAGCCGTGGCAGAGCCTACTACGTCGACCCCCGCCGTGGAGACGCGGTCATAGAGGTCGAGCCCGACACCACGCTCTACGAAGGTCCGGCCATGTTCGTCGGGATAGGCAGCTCGCCTTTTTACGGCGCGGGCTTTAAGATCTTCCCCTTCGCCAGCATGATGCCCGGCATGATGCAGCTTCGAATTGGACGAATTAATCCTCTGGTTGGCGTCCTCAATATAATCGGGCTCTGGCGAGGACACTATCGAAACCCCGGCGTCATCATCGATTACCTTGTTGAAGACATTCACGTCGAGCTTGCGGAGCCTTTTCCTTTCCAACACTCCGGTGAAGCCCTCGGTCTGCGACAAAACATCAACTTTAAAGTCGCCGACGAGGGGCTCAAGCTTGTGGATTTTCTGCCTCCCCGCATTATGGGATAATTCCCTTTCACGGTCCCCCCACTCACGATCCTCCTGCCATCCCCGGCTCCGATTTACCTCCTTTCAAGGTGAAATCATGCCGTCTCCTAGAAATAAACCCCCGTCCACTGCTATTGAACTTCATAGATGAATATCACACGACCACTTCTGATGAAGGCGGCCCTCACAGGCGTCGTCGCCCTTTTCATTGGCGTCATCGCCACTGTGCTCTATTTTGAGTCACAGCTCCCCAAAATTGAAAGCATTGAGGATTACCGCCCCAAAACCGGCACAAAAATCTACTCCGATGACGGTCACCTGGTGGCTCATCTCGCCCTCGAGCGCAGAACCGTTGTCCCCATTGAGCAGATCCCTCTGCACGTCAAGCGAGCCTTCATGGCCGCAGAGGACGCCAACTTTTATCAGCACGAGGGATTGGATTATTTTGGAATTCTTCGCGCCTTCCTAAAAAACCTTCGTCCAGGCTCCCACCGCCAAGGCGCAAGCACCATAACCCAGCAAACAGTCAAGACCCTTATCCTTGGTCCCGAGCGTTCCTACAGCCGCAAGATTCGCGAAGCGCTCCTCTCCCGGCAACTTGAGCAGCTCCTGACCAAAGACGAGATCCTCCACCTCTATCTGAATCAGATCTATTTTGGGATCGGAAACCACGGGTTCTCCGTTTACGGGGTCGAGGAGGCTGCCCAGGCGTTCTTTGGCAAGTCCGTCGTACAAATCGACGCCGGCGAGGCTGCGCTGCTGGCTGGGGTCCCCAAAAACCCCAGCCGCTACACCATTCTCGCCAACCCCAACGCTGCACGGCAACGACAACGCTACGTCCTCTCTCAAATGGTGCAGCAAAACTGGCTGACCTCCGAAGAGGAGGCCGCAGCCCTGGAGAGGCCCCTTGGCAAACCCCTCCCTCCCCCAACCTACCTCGGCAAGGCCCCCCATTACGTCGAATACATTCGGCGCGAGCTGCTGGAGGAGTTCAGCGAGGAGACGATCTACGAAGAAGGCCTCACCGTCTACGCGGGGGTTAACGCCAGAATGCAGTGGGCGGCCCACAAGGCGGTGCAAGAGGGCCTTGAGCAACTCACCAAACGACAGGGGTTTCCGGGCGCTCCACAACGCATCGAGGTCGACCAGCTCTCTCTCGCCAAATCCATTTGTCACCAACAACTTGATCAGCGACTTGAACGCCGGCGAGCCCACCCCGATAAGGCTTATGCTACACAGGAGGTGGTTTGGGATCTGCACCGCCTCACGTCGAAGCTCCTCTCCCAAAAGAGATACAAGCGCTGTCGCCCCACCCTCCGGCCCCTTAAACCGGGTCTCCGAGTTCGGGGTCTGGTCGACAAAGTTAACCCTGTCGCCAACGAAGTCATTGTGGATTTGGGCACCACCACCGGCTCCCTCTCCCTACGCTCTCTGCATTGGGCACGCCCCTTCTCCCCCGCGAGCAGCACCCCAAGTCCGCGCTCAGTCAGCACACTCCTGCGCCCCGGAGATCTCATCGATGTGCAGGTGAGCAACATCACCCCAACCAAAGACAAAGACACCCCCAGGGCTATCTCCCTGGAGCTAATCCCCTCCCCCCGGCTCCAGGGTGCCCTGGTGGCCATAGACCCTCACTCAAGGCTCATCCGCGCAATTGTGGGCGGCTACGGCCTCTCCCAAACCGGCTTTCTCCGAGCCACTCAAGCTCTGCGTCAACCCGGCTCGGCCTTTAAACCCATCGTGTACGCCACCGGAATTCAAGAGACCACCATCACCCCCGCCTCCCTCTGCGCGGACTCTCCGGTGGTCATCCGGGACCCTTGGACGGGAAAAGCCTGGAAACCCGAAAACTACGAAGACGGCAGATACGACGGCAATATCACTTACCGAAACGCGCTCTCCCGCTCCAAAAACACCTGCTCGGTCAAACTGGTCGAGAAGGTAACCCCCGACAAGGTCATCGCAACCGCCAAAGCCATGGGCATTCACTCCCGGCAACCCAACAACCTCACCATCGCCCTCGGGACCGGCGACGTCACCCCTCTGGAGTTAACCAACGCCTACGCCTCCATCGCCTCGGGAGGACTCTACGCCAGCCCCCTCGCTATCCGGAAAATCGTCGGGCCAGACGGAACCATTCTTAAGGAGCAGCGCATCGAAGCGACCACCGCCATCGCTCCCTCCACCGCCTTTGTGGTCACCCACATGATGACCTCTGTGGTTCAAGAAGGAACCGCCGTGCGAGCCCGACAACTCGACCGACCCCTCGCCGGCAAAACCGGAACCACCAACCAATCACGCAACGCCTGGTTCGCCGGGTTCTCCCCGGAGCTGGTATCGGTGGTCTGGGTGGGGTTTGATGACAATCAATCCATGGGTAGACTCACCGGCAGCAGCGCGGCGCTCCCCATCTGGATTGACTTTATGGCTCCCGCACTGAGAGAGACCCCCAAAAATCAATTTGTCCCTCCCCCGGAGGTAATCTTTCGACGGGTAGACCGAGACACGGGCGCTCCCACCAACGACATTGGCAGCATCGAAGAGGTCTTTGTAACGGGTACAGAGCCTGATGAAGCCACCGAGATTCTCCCCAGCCTCTTCATCGAAGACGAATAAAAGTCAGGCGCCCTTCAAGTTGCGCTCCGCTGCGGTGAGGCGCATATAGCGTGGCGAGAGTCCCTGCAAATGATCTGCATCGCCCGCTCTCAGGCGCTCCTCAAGTGCCCCAATCGAGAAGGCCATTCGCGGCTCAAGCCCAGCGTTGACCTCAAGAACACAAGAGGCGATGTGCTCCCCCAAAAGAGCATTCGCCGCGTCCCCCACCACACGAACGCTGCATGCCCCGCGATTCGCCATCACGTCCCCAAAGGCCTCCTTAAAATCCTTTAGGCTGCGTGTCCCATCCTCAATGAGCGGTTCCGGATGGCCCTCCCCGTCAATGTGATAAAGCGCGGTATAAAACTCCTCCTGACGGGCATCCAGCACCACCGCGCAATAGCCTTCACCGGCCGAGAGAGCCAGCGCGCTGAGGCTTGAGATGCCATAAAGCGGAATCTTCGCCCCCAGCCCCAGGCCTTTGGCGGTCGCGAGCCCCACCCGAATTCCCGTAAAGGAGCCCGGGCCTATCCCCACCACAATAGCCTTGATGGCCGAGGGAGGAATTTTCGCTTCGTGAAGCTGAGTGGAGAGGGTCTCCGCCAACACGTCCGAGGGCAGCGCCGTCGCGTCCATTCGCAGCTCCAACACCTCGCCCTCACGCCACCCCACACAACAGAGTGATGTAATCTTCCTCGAGGACTCAATCCCCAGCAGAGGCCCCCCGAGATGCCGGGACAAGCCCAAAAGTTTTTCTTGAATGGACGCTGAAAGAGTCGCTGAAAGAGTCATGGTACAACCAACACATTAGCCAAGGACAAAACGCATAATGTCATTACTGAAAACGAGCACCATCAACAAAAGCAGGATCGCAATCCCGACCATGTTGGTGATCTCACGAAACCGAATCGAGGGCGGCTTACGTCGAATGCCTTCAATCAGAAAAAGCATCAGATGACCACCGTCCAACACAGGAACCGGCAGAAGATTAAACAACCCAAGGTTCACGCTGATGATCGCCAGCATTCGCAGAAACGACTGAATCCCATGCTCGGCGCTCTTTCCCGCAAAGACAAAGAGCATAATGGGGCCCCCCATGCTGTCCATGGGAACCGTCCCCTGAACCAGCTTCGCGATCCCGGTCCCAATCAGGGTCGTGTCTTCTCCCACCTGGTCCAAGGCGCGCCCGACAGCCTCTCCAGGCCCAATGACCCGCTCAAAGGTGTAAGAACCCAACACCGTCCGATCGTTGGTCGCCCCAAACACATAGCGAGTGGAGACATTCTTGAGGTCATCCACCTCCTCTTTGGCCAGAAGCCGCAGAGGACGGGAGAACACCTCCACCCCACGTTGAATCGTCAGCACAAAGTCGTTGCGGGCATCGGCTCCATGAAACGCCGCCAGATCAATCTCCCACACCCCGATGAGGCGCTCGCTAAAGGTGCCATCCTTCTTGTTCATGACGATCTTCGTCAACCGGTCACCTGGTGCCAGCCCCGCCTGATAGGCAGGAGTCCCCTCGGCGACCTCCTCGATTACCGTGCCCTTGGAGCAGATCCCCGTGTAGCCCCACGGCGTATCCGCAGAGCTGAAGAGCTCACGATCCAGCTCTGGTGGAAACGCTGCGTTGGGACGCACAACAAAAGAGCGCTCCTGCTCGTCGCGGGTGACCGTCAAAGAGACGCTTTCGCCCTTGGGAATTGCCCGCAACACCGCGCGCAACTCGTGCCACGCTTCAATCGCCTGCCCTTCGACCCCCACGATAACGTCGTCGCTCTGCAGGCCCGCCTCAGCCGCCGGGCTACGGGGATCTACCACCGCGATCACAGGCTTGACATACTGCAGGGAAATCCCAATGCGCCCCCGGGACTCCTGCTCTTTGAAAAGATTCTCCTCCTGGTGGGTCTCCGGAAGCACGGTGGTCGCGTGGCGCTGCCCCTTTCGCTCATAGACCATGGGAATACTCTCCCCTGGCCGGCCCGCGATCTCCTCCCGCAAATCTCCCCAGGCCTCCACGGCCTGCCCGTTCACCTCGACAATTTTATCCCCGGGCCGCAGCCCCGCCTCCCAGGCCGGATCTCCATGGGAGACTACGCCAACGCGGGTGTCCATAAAGGTCTGGTTCCCGAGGAACATGCAAAAATAAATAATAAACGCGAGGATAAAATTAAACGCCGGCCCCGCCAGAACCACAGCGAATCGCTGCCACAGCGGCTTGGAAGAGAGTGCGCGCGGCAAATCTTCCTCCGGAATCTCCACCCCGGGAAGCTCCCCCAGCATTTTAACGTAGCCCCCTAAGGGGAGCAGGGCAATGCGATACTCAGTCTCTCCCCGCTGAAACGAAAAGAGGGTCGTGCCAAAGCCCAACGAGAAGCAATGCACCTTAACCTTGCAGGCCTTGGCCACCAAAAAGTGTCCAAGCTCGTGAAAAAAGACCAAAGCCCCGATAAGGACGATGAAATAAAAGAAGTTATGAATGAAATCCATGTTTTGAAGATGATGTACCCCGGGGGGCAAGTCCAGAGCTAATCACAATTAAGGTTGCTGGAAAGGTTCTTTTTCAGGCCAGAAAAAGAGCCGCGTAGCTGTAGAGAGCCGGCGCACTGAACATTACCCCGTCAAAGCGGTCAAGCAAGCCACCATGTCCCGGGATAAGCGCCGAGCTGTCCTTGGTCCCGGTGCTTCGCTTCAACATGGACGCAGCCAGGTCTCCCACCATCCCAAAAAGTGCAGCACAGACTCCCATGCCCACCAGGTGATGTGCCGGAAGCGAGAGTCCCAAAACGTCGATCTCACTCACCAAAAACGCCACTGCGACCGCCCCAGCCACGCCCCCCACCGCCCCTTCGATGGTCTTCTTGGGCGAGATAATGGGGTAGAGCGGGTGCTTGCCCAGAGCCCGCCCCGCAAAATAAGCGCAGGTATCAGCACCCCAGGTGGAAAAGAGGGCTAAAACACTTAAGCCCAAACCGTGCTCCTCCATGGAGCGCAGAAGCCCCAAAAAGGGCAGGAGGCTGCAACAATAAACGATCCCAAAACCCACCAGAGCCACCCGCTTGACGGAGTCCTCAATGGGCACGGGTCGGCCCAGGGCCACAATCCACAGCAGCATCGCCCCCATAGGCAAGAGAGCCTTGCTTCCTGCCCCGGGGAACCAATCATAAAGCGCCGCCACCAACACAAGCCCCAGCCCATAGCCCACTCCCCGCAGCCAGCGCTCCGTGGAGGAGGCGGTCATGCGCAGGTATTCCCAGAGCATGAGCAGCGCGATGCCAGCGCAGGCACCCTCAAGGTAGACATCCCCCTTCCACACAACCCAAAAGAGGGCCGGCGCAAAAACAAGCGCAGAAATAATTCTTGTTGCGAGCATCAGGAACTCCCTTCGTCATCCGGTTCCGAACTCACCCCCGGCAACGAGATACCATCCAGGTCCGGCGCGTCGGCACTCCCGCCATAGCGGCGCTGACGCCCGGCATATTCCCGCAAGGCCGTCGCAAAGTCCGCCCGGGAAAAATCCGGCCAGTAGATATTGGTAAAAAAGAGTTCGGCGTAGGCGATCTGCCAGAGAAGAAAATTAGAAATCCGCAACTCCCCCGAGGTGCGAATCACCAAATCCGGATCGGGCATGCTCCCCGTGTTAAGCCCCCGCTGAATCGCCCCCTCATCGATGGAGGCGGCGCTGCGCTCGCCAGCTTCAACCTCAGAAGCGAGGGTTTGAACCGCAGACACAAGCTCTTCGCGTCCACCATAATCCAACGCGAGGGTCAAAAGCAGGGTCGTGTTCTGCTCAGTTTCCTCACACAATCCCTCCACCGCCTGCAGAGTGGAGAGCGGCAGCCGATCCCTTCGCCCGATGGTCGTCAAGCGCACCCCATTCTCCATAAGCGTGTCCCGCTCATCCCGGCAATACTCCTCAAGCAGAGCCATCAAACCGCTGACCTCGTTATCAGGCCGCTGCCAGTTCTGAGCTGAGAAAGAATAGAGCGTTAAATACCGAACCCCTATTTCACAGCAATAGGTCGTGATGTCCCGTACAACGTCCGCCCCTCGACGATGCCCCTCGATGCGCGGAAGCCCGCGCTGAGTCGCCCAGCGCCCATTCCCGTCCATGATGACCGCCACATGAGCAGGGCGCAAAGACGCCTCCGGAATAGTCAACTCCACGCTCTTGTCATTCGATGATGGGGGCGTTGTTACCACGATGTCCTAGATCTCTAAGATCTCTTGCTCTTTTGAAGTGAGAATCTCGTCCACCTTGCCGATACCCTTATCCACGGTGGCCTGCACCTTGTCGAGGGCTCGCTTGAGATCATCCTGGGAGATCTCCTTGTCTTTCTCAGCAGCCTTAAGCATTTCGTTCGCGTCACGTCGATGATTGCGAATTCCGATTTTTGCCTCTTCCCCACGCCCCTTGGCTTGCTTGACCAGATCCTT
>JAZAIZ010000402.1:0-1903 GCA_036230545.1 Myxococcota bacterium | reverse complement strand
GCGCGGCGCTGCAGGTGACCAGCATTCCCGAGGCCACTGCCGCTTTAAAGGCCGTCGCCGAAGGGGGCTCCCACGAGGCGGTCTACACCGCCCGCGCCCGAGGCCGCGGCCGTGTGGTTTTTGTGTTCCCGGGGCAGGGGAGTCAGTGGCCGGCCATGGGGAGGGCCCTGCTTGAAGAATCCCCGGTTTTTGCCGAGGCGATTGAGTCCTGCGACGCTGCCCTGCAGCCACTGCTTGGCTGGTCGGTGACATCGGTGCTGCGAGGAGACGTCGTGGAGGGCGCCGAAGATCTCGAGCGCGCCGACGTGGTGCAGCCCCTGCTCTTCGCCATGGCGGTGGCCCTCGCTGCCCTGTGGCGTTCCCTTGGCATGAGGCCGGCGGCGGTGGTGGGCCACAGTCAGGGGGAGGTCCCCGCCGCGGTGGTCGCTGGCGCATTAACGCTGGAGGAGGGCGCCAAAGTCGTGGTGGCCCGAAGCCGCCTGGTGTGTCGTCTGGCAGGGAAGGGCGGCATGGCCGTGATGGAGCTCCCCTTTGCGGAGGTGCAGGAGCGCCTCAAGCCCTGGGCCGACTCCCTCGAAATTGCGGTGGTGAACACCCCCACTTCCACGGTGGTCTCCGGCGATGTGGACGCCATCGACGAGCTGGTGACCTCCATGGACACCGAGGACGTCTTCTGCCGCAAGGTCAACGTCGACTACGCTTCCCATTGCGCGCATGTGGACGAGGTGGTGCCCGAGCTGCTCGACGCCCTGGCCGACATCGCCCCGGGCGAAACCAGCGTGCCCTTCTACTCTGCGGTCACCGGCGAGGTGGTGCCGGGGGCTGCCCTCGATGCTGATTACTGGTGTAGAAACCTCCGCGAGACCGTGCGCATGGACAAGGCGTTGGCGGCTCTGATGGCCGATGGTTTTGGTGTGCTGATAGAGGTCAGCCCTCATCCCATTCTGGCGATGCCCCTCACCATGGCCAGCATGGAGTCCAAAGGCGTGGTGGTGGGAACCCTCGAGCGTGATGGCGGCGGCATGGTCGCTCTTTATCACGCCCTTGGGGTGCTCCACGCTCAGGGAGTCCGCGTGCCGTGGTCAAAGGTGCTCGCCGACCTGCAGGGCGACCCGGTGCTGCTCCCCACCTATGCCTTTCAGCGCCGCAGTTACTGGCTCGAAGGCAGCGTCGACTATGCTGCTTTGGCTGGAGCGGGTTGGACTCCAGGACCCATCCCCGCAGAGTCAGAGGTTCCCCACGGCGGCCTGCGCGCCGAGTTGATGGACCTCCCCGAAGAGGAGCGCGCCGCCGCGGTGACGGAGGTTATCTGCACCGAGATGGCGGTGGTGATGGGCATCGAGAACCCAAGCGAAATCCCCGTGGACAAGCCACTCAAGGAGCTGGGCATGGACTCCCTCCGCATTCTCGAGTGCCGCAATCGCATTGTGTCTCGGATTGAGATGGACATCGCGGTGGAGTGGGTTTTCAAATATCCCACCCCCGAGTCCCTCGGCGCTCACCTGTCCAAAGAACTCACCACTGCCGCTCCAGCGCCGAGTGTTTCGGATGCACCTGCTGTAGAGGTCACCACCGATGCCCCGCTTTGGGAGCGCTACCTTCACCATGCCATGGACAAGGTGATGGAGGGCGCTGAGCAGGAGGGCTCTGAGTTGCTTAAAACCAGCGCGGTGCTGCGTGGCCACGAGGAGCAGATTTCACACTACCCCCTTACCCCCGAGCCCATGTCGCCCCTGACCATGGCCGAGGGCGCCACCCCGCCGCTCTTTTTCATTCCTGCCTTCCCCCCAACGGGCGTGTTGCAATATGCCCAGATAGCGCCGCACCTTGAGGGCACCCGCGAGATGCGGGTCACCCGTCACCCCGGCTACCAGCCCAACGAAACTCTTCTCACATGGGACGC
>JAZAIZ010000401.1:0-4066 GCA_036230545.1 Myxococcota bacterium | reverse complement strand
GATCTCCCACGGCAGAAGATCCTGCACGTTGACGATGACCGGAACAACCGCATACATCTGCACGCGATTCTGAAGCTGGAGGGCTATCATGTCTATCAGGCCCATCACGCCCTGCAGGCTATCAAGCTCTTCGCGGAGAAGCTCCCCGACCTCGTGTTGATGGACCTGATGATGCCGGTGATGGACGGTTACGAGGCGACTCGAATTATCAAGTCGCGTACGGTTGATCGCTTTGTGCCAGTCATTTTTCTCACCGCGGTCACCGACGACAAAGCCCTCGCTAAATGCGTCACCGTTGGGGGGGATGATTTTCTGGTGAAGCCCTACAATCGGGTGATTCTCAAGGCCAAGATTGAGGCCATGGTGAGGATCCGCCAGCTCTATGACACGATGAAGTACCAACGGGATGAGCTGCAGTATCACCAGACACGGCTTAGCCATGAGCATGAGGTTGCCAAGCGGGTGTTTGAGAAGATCGTACCTCGGGGCTCCCTGGACGCTGACAACATCAAGTACATGCTCTCTCCGGCGTCCATTTTTAACGGAGATTTACTGCTGGCCACCCGGACTCCCGCTGGGAGCATGTATATCATGCTCGGGGACTTCACCGGACATGGTTTGCCGGCGGCCATCGGGGCCATCCCCGTAGCGGAGGTCTTTTACGGCATGGCGAATAAGGGCTTTAGCCTCGCCGCCATTGTCTCAGAGACCAATCGAAAGCTACGGGCTATTTTGCCCACGGAGGTTTTCTTCGCGGCGTGTTTTATGGAGCTGAGCATTGAAGGGGACAGCATTCAGATCTGGAACGGTGGGATCCCGGATGTGCTTATTTTTGATCCGAGCGGCGAGCTTCGCGAGCGGGTCCCCTCCCAGAGTGTGCCCCTGGGGGTTGTGTCGAACGCGTCGTTAAACAGCGAGCCCCGTCGCCTCAGCGTGCAACCCAACGACCGTATTTATGCTTTCTCCGATGGGATCATAGAGATGGGCAATCCCCAGGGTGAGATGCTGGGGCAGAGTGGCTTTGAGGACTTGTTCAGGGAGCATGATGATCCTGACACCATGTTTGAAGCGTTGCCCGCAGCGATTGAGCGCTTCAGCGCCGGGGCAGAGCAGGCTGACGACATGACCCTCATTGAAATTCGATGTGTGGCTATGGACGCGGTGACCGCTTTGCCGGAGGCGTTTGGCTACACGGGAATTCGACCGCCGCTCCCCTGGAACGCGTCCCTGGAGTTGGACGCCCTCACCATGCGGCATGTGGATCCGATCCCTCTCCTAATGTACGTGGTGACCGAGATTCAGGGGCTGGATGGTTATCGGGAGCCCCTCTACACGGTGCTGGCGGAGCTTTATAACAACGCGCTGGAGCATGGGGTTTTGGGGTTGAGCTCCCGCTTGAAGGACACCGGCGACGGATTTCTGGCTTATTATACTGAGCGGCAGGCTCGCTTGGCCCGGCTCGAAGAGGGGAAGGTGCGTTTTCACTTTACCCACACTCCTCTCGGGGAGGGGGGGCGCCTGAGTATCGCTATTGAAGATAGCGGCGAGGGGTTTGATTACGAGAACCTCTTGAACAACCTCGATGAAAACATCGCCAGCCACGGTCGCGGGATTGAGCTGGTGCGCTCCATTTGTGAGTCGGTGGTTTTCTCGCAAAAAGGGAACGCGGTGGTGGTGGAGTTTGTGTGGACCACCCAGCAACATAATTAGAGCTCCGGTGGCTCCGGCCGATACACGATGATTCCCAGGCGGTTGGACTTTCTCTCGATATAATCGGCGATGTCGTTTTCGGTGATCACCACTTTTTTGTGGTAGCTTGAGGCGTGCAGAAAACGAGAGCGGCCGTCGGGGGCCTTGATGATGAAGCCGGTGTGGCTGATCAAGATTCCGCGGGAGGTGGTGACCACGGCCACGAGGTCCCCATCTCGCAGGTGAGGGCTGAGCCCCTTTAATTGGTTTTCTCGCAAAACATAAACAGTCTCTTTGTTCAGCGCGTTCTCCACCAATTCGATGTGGGAGTAGGTGGTGGGGTTTAGGAGGGCAGGGTAGCGCTCGGGGCGCTCGGTCATGATAGAGAAGAGTGGGGCGTTGCTTGGGCGCTTAAAGGGAGCTCCGCCCAGCTCTCTGGTGAGGGGGATGAGTCGTCCGCGCTCCATGTTGTTGTTGAGCCAGTCATAGAAATAATGGAGCCGTGAACTGTAGCCCTCGAGGGCTCCATCACGATAGCGGCTATTGCGCACTTCATTAACAAAGCACTCTTCGTCGGGGGAGGCCTTCCAGATGCATCGGGCCAGGGAGAGGCTGGTCTCCACAAGCGAGACGCATTGAAAGGTGTCCAGGACAATAGAGAGTTCCTCGGGGTTGTCAGTTTGGGGCTCGTGGAAATAAGGTTTGCCCAATTGCTGTCGGGCGATTCGAATGAGGAGCCGGCCGAAGGACTCGTCGGGCTTCTGCGGGAAGGATGTGTTGAGCCATTGCGCGAAGACCTCGCGGGAGTCTCCCCGGATGGAGCGTGGGGAGAGCGGCGGACGAGTGGTGGGTGGGGTGGGGGACAGGCGGGCGGGCCCAGCTCCCCTGTGGGGAAGGTTGGCTGCCTGGCTTGGCTCGCTTCGGCACCCCGTGAGCAGTGCCACCATGAGCAGGGGAATGAAGCAGAGGGAGAGTCTTCGGTGCAAGGGGTCCATGGGTCAGGCCTGGGTCATGGGTTCAGGTGCCTCCATTGCTGGGCCGGGGCTTATCGACTCGCTCCGGGCTCCCAGAGCGTCTCGGGATGACTTTGCTGCGCAGCGGCCAGGCGGCTGGCCACAAAGAGCCAGTCGCTGAGGCGGTTGAGGTAGGGGACCTCTGTTTCATCGAGGGGGTGCCCGTCGTCGATCTCGAGGGTGCGCCGCTCAGCGCGACGACAGACGGTTCGGGCGAGGTGAAGCCGCGCCGCGACCTCCCCGCCACCGGGGAGGATAAACGAGCGCAGCGCGGGGAGGTGCTCGTTCATGGTGTCGATCTCGGTCTCCAGCCGGGTGGTCATCGAGGCGCTGACCACCGGGGTGGTCTCCCGACGATCCGGGGGGAGGACCGCGAGCTGGGAGCCGAGGTCAAAGAGCTCGTTTTGGATACGCAGGATGCCGGCGCGCAGTTCGTGGAGGGCTTCCTGCCCTCGCAGGGCCTCGGCAACCAGTCCCATGCACGCGTTGAGCTCGTCGACGCTTCCATAGGCCTCGATTCGGGGGCTGGATTTGGAGACCTCCTGCCCGCCCGCGAGTCGGGTGCTGCCCGCGTCTCCCTGACGTGTATAAACCTTCGTTATGCTGACCATTTCATCATTCTCCAGAGGGATTGTTTTCATCGCATGAAACTGACCGTTGCACAATCTCAGGACATTGGATACGGGACCTCCGATGAGAATACTTGGTATTGAGACGAGCTGCGATGAGACCGCCGCCGCCGTGGTAGAGGGCGAGGAGGGGGGCAGTCCGCGGATTGTGTCCAACGTCGTCTATTCGCAGATTAAAGAGCACGCGCCCTATGGTGGAGTCGTCCCTGAGCTGGCTTCCCGCGAGCACATCAATCGCATCGTGGAGGTGGTGGAGGAGGCCGTGGAGCAGGCCGGCGGCTACGCGGGCCTGGACGGCATCGCGGTCACCACCGGGCCGGGTTTGGTGGGGTGCCTGCTGGTGGGGGTGCAGACCGCCAAGGGACTGGCGGTGGCTCGCGGGCTGCCATGGCTTGGAATCAATCACCTTGAGGGGCACCTATCGGCAGCCCAGCTCGCAGAGACCCCTCCGGTTTATCCTCACATCGCACTGGTGGTGAGCGGTGGACACACCCACCTCTATCATGTTGAGCGCTTCGGCGACTATCGCCTGCTGGGACGCACCCGCGATGACGCCGCGGGGGAGGCTTTTGACAAAATCGGCAAGGTGCTCGGGGTGGGGTACCCCGGTGGGATGTACATTGACCGTCTGGCGCAGGATGGAGATCCGACGTCTTTTGACCTGCCACGTCCCTTGCCCTCCAAAAACACCCTCGACTTCTCGTTCTCGGGGCTCAAGACCAAAGCTGTGCAGGT
>JAZAIZ010000400.1:0-5456 GCA_036230545.1 Myxococcota bacterium | reverse complement strand
CCAGGGTGGAGTATGCCTGGGTGAAGGAGCTCGATGATGCGTTTGGTTTGGTCTCTTTTTTTGGTCGCCGTGGTCAGCCTGTCGATTTCCTGTGGCGAGTCTCTTGAATGCAATGCCGAAAATAATTGTCATTTCATCGAAGGTGAGGTGGCCTGCAAAGAGGGGTATCGGTGGGTCGATCCGGATTCGGCAGATGACTTTCGTTGTGAGAAGGTTCCCCGGGTTGACATCCCGGTATTGGGCAAGGGCGCTCACACCCTTGATGCTGTCAACCTAAGGGTTATTGGGTCGGCGAGTGATGGCTTAAACATGCCTCGTGATGTTGGCGTTCACCCGACTATTCCGGGCAACCTCTGGGTGGTGAACCGAGGGGACACCTCGATGAGCGTCTTTTTCGATGCAGGCACTCCTAGTCAGAGCAGTATCAAAAAAGAAGCCTACTATGCTGGTGGGCAACATTTTATGGCGGAGCCGGCGGCTCTCGCGTTCGCAGATAACGGCAATTTTGCGACGATTCACGAGACCGATGATTTAACCCAGGGACCCGTCTCCCAAGGCGGGACGCCTCGGGATTTCATGGGGCCCACGATGTGGTCTTCCGATCTCAACATTTTTAACGCGGGGCATGCCGGTCACCTTGATATGATGCACAACAGCCCTCTGGGGATGGGAATCGCCTGGGAGAGAGACAACATCTACTGGGTCTTCGACGGTTACCACTCTTCTATTACCCGTTACGATTTTGGCCACGACCATGGCCCAGGGGGAGCCTACCACGATGACGGTATCGTCTCACGCTATGTGGAGGGGCAGGTTAAACGGACACCTAATGTGGTCTCCCATCTCGAATTCGATCCCGCCAGTCGGCTGCTTTATGTCGCCGACACAGGCAACCAACGGGTGGCGGTTCTGGCGACAGAGTCTGGGACCCGCGGTCAGGACCTTCCTTGGGGTGAGATCTACGATTGTTTTCAGCACCCAGGGCAGGCGGTGACGTGCGCAGATTATCATTCGATGGATGGTGCCTTGTTTCAAACCCTGGTCTACGGTCCAGACCACGGAATCACCCAACCCTCGGGGCTGGCCCTTCACGGTGACTTTATCTATGTGTCGGATTTTGCGACCGGGACCATTTCTGCGTTTAACAAGGATGGTCTTATTATGGACTGGCTCGAGACAGGCCGGGCCCAAAGCCTTGGTGGGATCGAGTTTGACGCTGAGGGCAATCTCTACATCGCCGATACGGGCGCTAACGAGCTTCTCTTGATAAGCCCCTTATGACCCCAACCCCCCGCGGCTTGTCCCACACCCTCCTACATCCCCCATCCAGCTGGTCATCCTGCATGCAGGAATAACCCACTCATTCTACTGGCCAGTATGATAAAATAATGGCGTGAACCGGGTTTAAAACTGGATGGGAGCAGGACGAAAATGGGAAGTAATCCCCTGGAGTTCCGCTCGAGAGGAGGCCCAATGACCCTGCGCTGGATATTGGCACTGGCGCTGCTGCTTGCACCCGCTTGTGCGCTTGTGGAAGACACGCGTTTGCCCGCTCCTTGTGATCCACCTTGCGACTCGCCCCTGGTGTGCAACGACCTCACGGGCGAGTGTGTGGACTCCTTTTGTGGCAACGGCAAGGTGGAAGCAGGCGAAGCCTGCGATAGTGGACCGCAAAACTCCGATAGCACTCCGGGCGCTTGTCGAAAAAACTGCATCCTCGCAGGGTGTGGGGACAGCGTAATCGACCCGGGTGAAGCCTGCGATGACGGCAACGACGTTGACGGCGATTATTGCTCGGCGACCTGCGTTCACTATTTTGGATTCTGCGGGGATGGTGTCCTCAGTGTCGAGGCAGGGGAGGCGTGCGATGATGGGAACACGAACGCCCGGGACTATTGCTCTCCTGATTGTAAACGCAACACGGGGAGCTGCGGTGACTCCACTCGACAAAAAAATGAGCGATGCGACGATGGGAACTTAGAGGCTGGCGATTATTGCGCTCCCGACTGCCAGACCATCACCGGTTCCTGCGGCGATGATCTCAAGCAGGACAATGAGGTGTGCGATGATGGAAATCGTTTGGGGGCGGATTATTGCTCTTGGGACTGCAAGGCCATCACCGGCTCCTGTGGGGATATGACCCTGCAGGTTAATGAGGTGTGCGATGATGGCAACCTGCTTGAGGGGGACTATTGCTCCTCGGACTGTCAGACAAAGACCGGGTCCTGTGGTGACAATGTTCGACAGACCAACGAGGTCTGCGATGATGGTAATGATGACAATGGAGACTCATGCTTGTCATCCTGTGTTTGCAATCGGGGTTACACAAGCGAAGGAGACGACTGCGTTGATGTTAATGAGTGCTCGGGGCCGACCTCCCCCTGCGATGCCAATGCAATCTGTACCAACACCTCTGGCAGCTATGAGTGTGTGTGCAGTAGTGGATACAGCGGCAATGGGACCAACTGCAGGGATATTAATGAATGCGCATTGGGCACGCATAGTTGCAGCACCAATGCTACCTGCACCAACACCTCCGGCAGCTTTCAGTGCGCTTGCAGGACTGGTTATTCCGGTGACGGTTTGACCTGTGATGCAGACAGCGCCCTTGAACAATGCAACCCCGGAGAGACAAAGGACGTGGATTGCAACACCTGCGATTGTGTGGACGGTATGTGGGCGTGCACGGAGGCCATCTGTGCGCAAACCTGCTCGAAGAACGACGACTGCAGTGATGACGAGTTTTGTCTTGTTTCGGATGGTTCTTGTGCTGCGGGGGAGGGGATATGCGCATTTGTTCCCGAGGTGTGCACCACGTATGTGCAACCGGTGTGCGGCTGCGATGGCAACGACTACACCAGCGCCTGTGTAGCGAACGCCGAAGGCGTGAATGTGGCCAAAGAGGGGAAATGCGATACCGATCCCGGAGGGTGTCCAGGCGGAGCGCCTCCTTTCAGCTGCCTGAGGGATCCCTGCGACCTCGCGGAATGCAAGAGTCACCCTAACGCTGTGTGTGAGGCAAATTACTGTGGTGGTTGCAACGCCGTCTTTTATGACTCGAGCGGTGAGGTGGTGACTTGCGATGATCAGGGAGGAGAAGTGTGCGTTGGTGACCAGGTCTTTCGAGAGTGTGGTTCAGCGTGTACCCCCACCTGTGAGGAACCGACGCCCATGTGCACCAAGCAGTGTGTCAGGCGGTGTGAGTGCCCGGGAGACAAGCCCCTTTGGCACGAACAGGAGTGCATCACTCAGGCGAGTTGCCCCGTAGTGGAGCTCACCTGCGTCGTGGATGGTGAGGACTATTTGCCCGGTGACCTGACGCCCCGGCCGGCCGGGCAGCCCAATTGTGCTATCTGCACCTGTGGAGACAATGCCACTGTGAGTTGTGACCTCAGTGGCTGCAGCAGCTGCACCGTTGACGAGGACTGTCTGGCGACCCACTGGTGCCGTCCCACCAGTGAAGGAGGCCGGGAGTGTACCCCCTACCAGCAGGAAGGCGAGTCCTGTGGAGGATACACTCCAGAGTGGGCCCGCCGGCGCTGTGACCCGAGTCTCAGTTGTGGCGGCATGAATCCGCAGATTCCCGACCTGCCCGGGACGTGTATGCGCGAGGACACGCCCATCACTTGCCGGCAGGATGGTCGAAACTATCAGCCCGGCGACGTCTTCGCGGGCGCTGGTGATAATTGGTGCAATTGCTGCAGTTGCACCGACAGTGGCGGCATCTCGTGTACGCGCATGGCGTGTCAGGGGTTGTGTGCCGATGACAGTGAGTGTTCCGGCTCCTCCTGGTGCCGCCCCACCCAGCGCAGCAGCTGCGCTTCGGGGCTTTGGATGCCTAAAACATGCACACCCTTCGCCCGGGAAGGGGAGGCCTGCGGGGGCTATGTCGCCCCTTATATGCGGGAGCAGTGTGAACCCCATCTCGATTGTGTCAGCGATAACCTCGGGATCGCGGACCTCCCGGGAACCTGTCGGGCCGCCCAGTCTATTTCCTGTGAGCCGGGAGCCCTGGGCCTGGCCGAGGATGGGTGCAATGATTGCCTCTGCATGGAGACTGGCGAATGGTATTGCAACGACACTGCCTGTTCAAGCAGCTGCGTGACCGGCGAGGAGAAGACCTCCCCCGATGGCTGCAACCAATGCGGTTGCAGCAACAACAACCAGTGGTATTGCACCATGAGGGGGTGCGGAGGCTGCACCCCGGGTGAGTCGCGACTTGCCTCGGACAATTGCAACACCTGCATGTGTGTGCCCAAAGGAGCCCCGTCAAAGAGTGACTTCGCTTGCGCTGAATGCCTTGAGGGTGGGGGCACCTGGCAGCCCGAAGCCATGAGCTGCACGACCAACTGTGAAATTATGGACATCTCTTGCTACAGAGAGGTTTGCCCTGTGACCGACAGCACGGCCGGTCGATGGGTTTGCACAGAGCTTCCCGGTTGTGCTGAGACGTGCCCCGCTCCAAAAGATTTCAGTGGCGTTTGCACCCAAAATGTTGTCTGGGCCATGAACCCAGTGACGGGAACCTGTTGCACTTACCCCAATCCGTGTGTCGTTCCGGAGGGCATGGGAGCCCCCCAGGGAAATGAGAATGCGTGCCTTAATCCCCACGGGCAGGAGGGTGGTCAAAATGATTGATCGTTCCTGCGGTGTGGGATGAGCATCATTTTCGTGCCTGTCAGCGCTTGTTGAGTTGATCTTCATGCAGCCTGGCCCCTGTCTTAGTGCACCTGTGGGACACGTCCCGACACTCTCATACACTCATGCACTCGCTGCCTTTTCCCTGAGAGACCTCTTGTTGAACTCCCGGATATGGTAAAATCGGGGAGGTAGCCAGACTTGGGTCTGGTTAAGAGTTCGAAGAAATTCTGGATGAATCGCTTCGTTTTTTGCTCTCCAAGGGGACCGGAATGACCCTTCGGTGGATAATCGCGTTGGCGCTCATATCTGCGCCCGCCTGTAACCTGCTCGACAGTGCCAGGTGGCCTTCTCCCTGCGACCCCCCTTGCAGCGGCTCCCTTGCGTGCAATCAGACCACCGGTCAATGCGTGGAGTCCATCTGCGGGAACAGCCTCGTGGAAGGGGTTGAAGCCTGTGATCTTGGGCTGCAAAACTCCGATGTCAATCCCGGCGCTTGTCGACTCGACTGTACTCTGCCCGTTTGCGGTGATGGTGTGGTCGACCCCGGTGAAACCTGTGACGATGGCAATGCTCTTAGTGGAGACTATTGCTCTGCGACGTGTATTCACGACTTTGGTTCATGTGGGGATGGCGTGCTTAACGTGGAGGCAGGGGAAGTCTGTGATGACGGCAACACCGCGTCACGGGATTATTGCTCCGTTGATTGCAGCGTCGTCACGGGGGCCTGCGGGGATGCCACACAACAAAAAAATGAGCGCTGTGACGACGGCAACGTCCGTGACAATGACTATTGCTCCCACGATTGTCAGGTTGTG
>JAZAIZ010000399.1:0-42127 GCA_036230545.1 Myxococcota bacterium | reverse complement strand
TAAAAGTGATGGCCGTCAGCATGGTCTTCAGTCGCATTTCGTCAAACTCCTGGCTCTGAACGCTTATGGAGGGAGCGGCGTTATCGGGGGCGCCTGGGGCCTCCCCGGAAAACAGGCGCTTGTTGCTCCCATGGGGACCTGCCATTAAGCCGCTCGCCGAGCAGCTTCAGGCCCCTGTTTTTCCTGTGCATGCTGCATAGTTCATTGTGGAGGCCAAAGGCAATAATCTTTCGGTCTCTGCCCGGGGAGCGCAGGACGCCGGGGGCCGGGGCTTTCGGGGAGGGAAGGCTGCTGTGGAGCTGTTTTTTGGGGAGGCCGGCAAGGGGGGGCACGTCGGCGTGTGGGAGCGCATCTTTTTTCTCCCGAGACCTGGAGCCTTTGGGCGGGCAAATGACCCCGTCGCAGGGAAAATATTGACAAAAGGACAAATAAAAACAATAAGTTAACCCGGATATGCCGTCGGAGAGTGTGGAGATCGTTTTTGGGGCGGATGAAGGTGATTTTTAGGGGGATTCGTGCTCGTTTCATCCCTTGACATCTTGAAGAAGTCCACCATATTAGCCCCAAATTCAGTCCTGATTTGAGTGTGTTTTCAGGCACAAGGGCTTGAAAAACGTTGTTAAATACGGAGAGTACGTTCATGGGCAAGGTAATTGGAATCGATTTAGGAACCACCAACAGTGTGGTCGCTGTGATGGAGGGCTCTGAGCCCAAGGTAATCACCAATGAGGAGGGGGCACGTACCACTCCTTCGGTCGTTGCGTTTGGTAAAGACGCTGAGGTCATGGTTGGGCAAGTGGCCCGGCGCCAGGCGGTTACCAACGCCGAAAACACGATTTTTTCGAACAAGCGTTTCGTGGGCCGCCGTTTTGAGGAGGTCTCCGGTGAGCTGGGTCGGGTTCCCTACAAGGTGCTCGAGGGCAAGGGTGGTCAGGCGTTCTTTGATATCGCCGGCAAGCAGTATGCTCCCCCCGAGATCAGCGCGAAGGTGCTTCAGAAGTTGAAGCGCGCCGCTGAGAATTACCTTGGCGAAGAGGTCAGCGAGGCGGTGATCACCGTTCCCGCCTACTTTAACGATGCTCAGCGTCAGGCGACTAAGGACGCCGGTCGTATCGCGGGGCTTGAGGTTAAGCGACTTGTGAATGAGCCTACAGCTGCGGCGCTGGCTTATGGACTCGACAAGAAGCAAGACAAGATTATCGCGGTTTATGACTTCGGTGGCGGTACCTTTGACATCTCGATTCTTGAGGTGGGTGAGAACGTCGTTGAGGTGCTCTCGACCAATGGTCACACCCAATTGGGTGGTGACGACTTCGACAACGCGGTCATCGATTATTTAATCGCTGAGTTTAAGCGGGATCAGGGAATCGATGTCTCTGGCGATAAGATGGTGATGCAACGCCTCAAAGAGGCCGCTGAGAAGGCTAAGATCGAGCTGAGCGCGGTGGGCGAGACCGACGTGAACCTGCCCTTCTTGACTGCTGACGCGAGTGGTCCCAAGCACATGAACTTGAAGCTGACTCGGGCGAAGTTTGAGAGCCTGATTCACGATTTGGTGGAGCAGTCGATTGAGCCTTGCCGAAAGGCCATCGCGGACTCAGGCAAGTCCACCTCCGACGTTGATGATGTTCTGCTGGTTGGTGGCTCCACCCGTGTTCCTCTGGTGATTGACGCTGTGACGAAGTTCTTCGGCAAAGAGCCCAATCGCTCGGTGAACCCCGATGAGGTTGTCGCGGTAGGCGCGGCGGTTCAGGCGGGTGTCCTCTCCGGTGACGTTAAAGATCTTCTTTTGCTTGATGTGACTCCGCTCTCCCTGGGCATTGAGACCCTCGGCGGGGTTATGACGGCGCTGATTCCTCGTAACACGACGATTCCCACCAAGAAGAGTGAGGTGTTCTCCACGGCGGCGGACAGTCAGACCTCCGTTGAGGTTCACGTTCTTCAGGGTGAGCGCTCCATGGCGGGGCAAAACCGTTCCTTAGGGAAGTTTCATCTCGATGGGATCCCCCCGGCGCCCCGTGGTGTTCCTCAGGTGGAGGTTACCTTTGACATTGACGCCAACGGGATTGTTCACGTGTCCGCCAAGGACAAGGCGAGCAACAAAGAGCAGAGCATCCGCATTGAAGCCGGCGGCGGCATGAGTGAGGAAGACATCCAGTCCATGGTGGATGACGCCAAGGCGAACGAGGCTGAGGACAAAGAGAAGAAGGAAGGCGTTGATGTCCGCAATCAAGCCGACTCTCTTTGCTATCAGGTAGAGCGCAGCCTTAAGGATTATGGCGACAAGATTGACGCAAGCGAGAAGAGCGACATCGAGGCTAAATTGAAAGGCACTCGGGATGCTCTGGAGGCAGACGACACCGCTCAAATCAAGGCCGCGATGGAAGCCTTGACTCAGGCGAGTCACAAGCTCGCTGAGCAGATGTACAAGCAGGAAGGTGGCGCAGAAGGTGCTCAGCCTGAAGCTTCCGGTCCTGAGGCCGGGGCGCCCCCTGCGGATGACAACGTCGTGGACGCAGAGTTTGAAGAGACGACCTGATCGTCTGATTCACAGTCTTAAGAACATTAGCCGCGGTCTCTTCTTTGGAAGGGGCCGCGGCTTTTTTTGTGGGGAGAAT
Source organism: Myxococcota bacterium (assembly GCA_036230545.1). GTDB lineage: Bacteria > Myxococcota > XYA12-FULL-58-9 > XYA12-FULL-58-9 > JABJBS01 > CAXGXL01. Next base: position 39,509 of record JAZAIZ010000399.1, on the reverse strand, counting down.
GTTTCTCAGCGACAGTCCATGACGACGGTCTCGGTTTGTCCGGCGATTACCAGCGCGTCGGTGACGCGCTCAGCACCGTTGGGACAGACAAAAACAAGAGAATAGCGTCCTTCAAAGAGCTCCAATTGCGTGGGGGTTTCTGTGGCTTTCGCTGAGGCTTGGAGCCGGATGCGCGCCCAGGGCTTTGCGTTGATGGAGAGGGTGCCCTTTTGGAGGACGATATGTTGGGTGAGGGTCTGCCCTTGGGTGATGGAGAGCCGCTTGGTGACGACACCTCCGTGCAGGGGGCTGGTGAGCTCGACGATGTGTTCGCCCACCGGGAGTGAGAGAGCGGTGAGGGGGGTTGGGCCCCGTGATTTTCCGCCGATGCGCACTCTAAGAGGAATAGAAGAGGACAACGATAGCTTGCCGTAAGTGGGTTTCTTCGGGGGGGCCACGACGGTTTTTTTGGGGAGTGGCTTTGGCTTTTCAGGGGCATGGGGGGCCAGGGTGAATTCAAGGACCTGCGCGGTGTCAGGCTGGACCCGAAGCGCCCGGGTTTGGGGCAGGTGCCCTTGTTTGGAGAGCGTAATCACGTAGCGCCGGGGAGCCTCAAGGACATGGTCGGTCAGCGGCGTGGTGTGGGGGAGCGACTTGTCATTGATGGTGATGGTAGCGCCCGGTGGCTTGCTGCGAAGGGTGACCTTTCCGGATTGCGGGGCCTGGGCTTTCGGCGGGGGAGCGGGAGTTTGGGTGAAGTGATGAGCTATAAAGAGGCCGCTGAGGAGAGCCAGGGCGAGGGCGGGGATGATGTAATAAACGAGCGAGCGTTGGGCTTTTGGGGCCAGGGGGACAGGGCTGTGTCCGTCGACCAGGACGGTGGGGTCGTCGTTTGGGGAGATGGGCTGGAGGACTTTCGGTTTTTGCGGTGGTGGCTCGATGAAGGTCGTGTCGTTGTCGATCACGCTTTCGGCCCTTGGCTCGGGGGTCAGTCTTCGGGTCTTCTTTTGCCCGGTGTTTTGGGCGGCCGTGTGTTCTTCTGCCCAGAGAGGGCCCCCGAGCATCTGCTCATCGAGGAGCTGGTCGGCGAAGAGGTCCTGCATATAATCCCCCAGGGAAGTGGGGGTGGTGGGGTGGGATTGTGCTACCAGAAATTGTTCGAGGTCGCGTTCGAGGGCGGTCGCGTCCTCGTAGCGATCTGTGTATTCAAAGGAGAGGCAGCGGAGGATGATCGTCTCAAGAAAGGGATCAAAGCCCGGCAGAAACTGGCTTGGGGGAGTGACTTCACACTCGATCACCGCGGCGAGGGTCTCAAGCTCGTTCTCTCGTTTGAAGAGGCGGGTTCCGGTGGTGATTTCGTAAAGGGTGACCCCCAGGGCGAAGATGTCCGTGCGCCCATCGATGGGATCTCCGGAGGCGTGTTCGGGGGACATATACGAATATTTCCCCTTGATGACCCCGGCCCGGGTGACTTGAATTTTGTTGGCGGCTTTGGCGACCCCAAAGTCGATGACCTTCACGTGTCCATTGTAGGTGACGAGAATATTTTGGGGGCTTATGTCGCGATGGACGATGCCCATGGGGACACCATCGAGGGTTGTTTGACGGTGGGCGTGGGCGAGCCCTGCTGCGGCGCCCATGATGATCTGCGCGGCGGGTTCAAGGGGGACTGCCCGGCCTCGTCGGACCTCCTGGTTGTAGATTTGGCGGATGTCTCGGCCGTTTACGAACTCAAGAGCGATATAATAGTTGTCGTCGATTTCACCGATGTCATAAATTTGAGCGATGTTGGGGTGGACCAGGTTGGCCGCGATACGGGCCTCGTCCTGAAACATGCTGATAAACTCGGTTTGTTGGCTTAGGTGCGGTAGAATACGTTTAATGCAGAGGAGCCGTTCAAAGCCACCGAGGCTCTGGTGCCGGGCCAGAAAGACCTCCGCCATCCCACCGGTGGCCAGCTTACGAATAAGCTCATAATTGCCAAAAGATTCCCCCATTGGCCGAAACCACCCCTCTCGCATGTCGTTGGAGTAACGCCTCTGATGCTAGCGCCTCTTGGGGGCATTGATCAAGAATTAGCGGGGGGACCAACCAACCACGCCGGACTCATCCCGGAGCGGACGGCCTCCGTGGCCTGCTCAAGGGTGCGGGCGTCGCGGCTGTCGAGGGTGACCTTGACCCGGTAGTCGCTTGTCTCGAATTGAGGATAGGAGCCAATGGTGACCTCGGGAAAGTTTTGCTGAACCTCCGCGAGGTGGGTCGCGATCCGAGACTCGGAGACGTTAAGGAAGAGCGACTCATTAAAAAAGGGGGCGCCTTGCAGGTCGTCGGCGATGCTGTCGAAGCAGGTTTTTAGCAGGGAGGGGACGCCGGGGAAGAGGGTGACGTTGTGGAGTTGGACCACCGGCACAAAGCCCGCCATCTGGACACTCGCCCCTTCGGGGATTTGTGCCATGCGCAGGGCGGCTGCCTGACGTTCGGGCTCGGGAAAGCGCTCCCTGAAGAGTTGGGCCAGGTGGGGATGCAACGCGAGGGGAAGGGAAAACGCATCGGCCACCGACTGAAACGTGACGTCATCGTGGGTGGGGCCGATCCCGCCGGTGGTGAAAACATAGGTGCATTGCTCGGAGAGCTCTCGCACCGCCTGGGTGATGGTGGGAGGATCGTCATCGATGGTGCGGATCTCTTTGAGGTCGATGCCGCGCTCTCGAAGGCTCTGGATCAGGAAAGGGCTGTTCTCGTCGCGGACTTTGCCCGACAGGACTTCGGCGCCGATGATGATGATAGCGGCGGTGGTGGGGGTGGAGGATGTCATGTGGAGGCAACTCGCTGGACGCGGGGGAGCATGCTTTGAATGTGACCAAGGAGGGCGCTTGTGATCTCCTCCATGTCTCCGGAGGCGTCTACGACCGCTTTGGGGCCAAACACGTCCTCGGTGAAAATATTATCGTAGGCTGCGGCGATGGCGCGCTGGTGCTGGTCGGCGTCGAAGATCTCCTCGGGGGAGTTGCGTTTGGCGCGTCGCTTCGCGGCAACCTCCGGAGGCACTCTCAGAAGAATGGAGAGATCGGGCGCGCGAGCCTGGCTGTTAATGGACAGGAGCCAGTCCATGGGAGCGCCGAGGGATTGATAGGCCAGGGATGAGAGGACATAGCGGTCTGCGAGTCCGATGGCGCCAGCCTGGAGTTTGGGGTCGATCTCCTGGGTGAGGTGATCGAGTCGGTCCGTGGCGAAGGCGAGGGCGAGGCCTTTGGGACTTATGGATTTGCGCTTTTCGAGAACGTCGCGGATGAAGAGACCCACCGGCCAGGTGGAGGGTTCGGCGGTGGTGTGAACCGTGTAGCCTTCGCCTCCCAGGTGTTCTGCGAGTCGGCGCAATTGGGTGGTGGTTCCCGAGCCGTCAATGCCTTCCAACACAATGAAAAGACCCTGGTTCATATAGGACGCCTTCTTCTTAAGGGGGTGAATAATGGACCTTCTTTTTCTTCTGGAGGCTTCTTTATGGGGAATGGGCGCCGGGGGGCAAGCCCGGCGGGCCAGAAGGTGGGTTAAAGAGCACTCTTTCGTTGTGAGGAGCCTGAGGTTGACGATTGAGTCTTTGTCGGGCCTCCGGTAAGAGACAGCATGGGTGGAGCCAATCTTCGTATACTCGTTCTCTTTTACCTGCTCGTGAGCGCGGCCGGGCTGGGTGTGGTGGCTTATTTTGATCTATGGGAGGGCATCGCGCCTCCGTCTTTGGAGCCGGACTCTCTTTATGTTCTGTCTGTCGGGCTGGGGTTGGGGCTGGCCATGGTGGTGGTGTGCCGGCTTCTGTCGAGGTGGGTGCCGGCGGTGAGGAAACTGGAGGAGGGGTTTCGGGGCTTGTTGGGACCGATGACTTCTGGGGAGGTCCTGCTGGCCGCCGTAGCAAGCGGTGTGGCGGAGGAACTCTTCTTTCGCGCTGCGCTTCAGCCCCTTCTGGGGCTCTGGGTGACTTCCGCTATCTTCGCCCTGCTTCACATCGGACCCACTCGGGATTTCAGGAGCTGGCCGGTGATGGCCTTTGTGGCCGGGGTGCTGCTTGGGGTGCTCTTTGAGTGGTCGGGCAGCGTCTGGCCCTCTGTTCTTGCTCACGGGACGGTGAATGGTTTGAACCTGCTTTATCTGCTGCGTCGGGAGCCCTCTGCGCAAGAGCCCTCGTTAATTGACCCAGAATAAATAGAGGAGGCTCTCTCCGGAGAGGACCGCGGAGCCCAGGGTGAGGTTGTTGGAAGTGTGGGTGCTGATTTGAAGTGGGGTTAGCGACACCATATAAAGTCCGGTTTCGTTGAAGACCGTCTGGCCGGGGAGGGTGTGAGAGGTGGTGGGCTCGATGACGATAAAGCGCAGCAGGGCTTCAGTCCAGGTGTCCGGCTTGTGGGCAGGAAAGGTATAAAGGGGAGTTTGTGGGTCGAGCTCCCAATGGGCTTTGACCAGGGCCCCGCCGGGGGCGTTGACGTCGCCCACGTAGCGAAGACGGCTGACGCTGAGGGTGGGCAGGTGGTCCACAAGCAGGGGGGATGACTCCCAGTGGAGGGTAAGGTCCTGCCCTTTGGGGTGGTGCGTGAGGGACACTCCAAGTGCCGGGGTGTTGGCCGCGGGAGGAGGTGACCACGAAAACTCCCGAGTCGTCCCGGCGGGGGGTGTCGCAAAATGAATCGCATAGTCGACCTCTTGCCACTCTATATGGAGGGTGTAGGCCTGGTTGGGGGTGTATTCCAGCTCAGTGGAGGTGCAGGCTTGCGGGTTCTCCTCAGAGGAGACGGTGTTGGAGTAATAGCCCTGAAACAAATCATCCTCACAGAGGGTGAATGATTGGGCCGCCGTGCTGAGTTTGATGTGGGCGCCGAGGGCGGGAAAGGTTGAGGCGTTGGGGGAGAAGCCGTCAATCTCCTGCAGGCCGCTCATTAATTGGGTGCGGGGTTGCTCGAAGAATTCCAGGGGCAGAACAGCCGAGAGGGTGTTGTCCCAGCCCGAGGCCTCCACACGCGCGGGGGTGTGAATGAGAAGACCCACGCCCCGAAGGTTTTGCATCCATTGCTCACAGCCGGGGCTGAGGAGAATTGTCAGGGCCAGGGCCCATCGCGGGAAGAGTTGTTTTGGCATGGTCTCAAAAATTTAACCATGAAGCGGGCTGGGGAGGCAATCAGTTCTTTAGTCCCTCATCGGGGAGGGGGGGCTGTTGGATCTGCCGAGGGGCGTCAATGCGTGTAACTTTGCCCTTTTCGAGCCATGCCTCTTTGGCGGGATACCACGCGACGAGGGTTTGTTGGCTGTTGTTCATTTGCGAAAACCAGCGGTAGGGCTCGCCCATGGCGGCGATGAGCTCGTCTCGGCTCATGCCGGTGAGGATCTCCTTCTGGCGTATGGCGACCCGGATGGTGGGGCGTCTTTGGGAGAGCCACTCCAGCATCGCGCCGCTCTCGGCCAGGAGTCGTGCCAGGGCAGCCTGCACCTCCTCGCCGCTCTCCATGTTGACCGGCAGGGGGAGAATATAGGGCTTGTTTTCGGGGTGGAGCTCCTGGAGCTCGGAGTTGGGGGTGGGTCGGAGGTAGACCCAGGGGTTGAAACGGGGAGACGTCAGCATGCGTTTGGCCAGGGTGATGGTGTCGGGGAACTCGATTTTTTCGATGACGAAGGCCGTGCCCGCTGGAATGATGCCCTTCTGGCGTCGGGGGTTGATGGGGTTCCCCTCGAAGTCGACGATGTGAGATGTGTGCTCGAAGGGGTAGGGGGAGAGCAGCCATTTCTCGTTTTCGTCGTAAAGATCTCCAAAATAGAGGGATTGTCGCAATTCAACCAGGCGCCCCCCGTAGTCGCGCATGATCTCCTTGCGCGTGTGCGAAGAGAGCCGGGTTTGGGCCGCGCAGGCGGTGAGGGTGAGAGCAATCAGGGCGATGAAGATGCGTCGAGGACTAATCATGGCCTCATCTGTAGCACAGCGGATGCAACTAAAAAAGAAAAGGTGTGCCGAGGGGATGCTTGGTTGCTCTCTCGCCGCTAAGAATGAGGGGAGCTAATCCTTTCACTCGATGATGTCTGAGGCCAGGGGGGCGTTTCTGCTCAGGCGTGAGTGCATGGAGGTCACCGGCCCACGCAGCCCCGTGAGCAGGCCCTGGGCGCGGCCCACCCAGGAGCCAAGCCCCTCGGCTGCTTTGGGCATACGCATCGTGACGATGATGCGTAGAAACCCCTGGGCAGACTCGGTCATTTTGAGGAGAAGCTGCATGGTTTTGATGTCGTAGACGGGGATGGGGTGGAGAGGGTCTTGGAGGTCTGCTTCCTCAATGGCTGCCTCAAGGGCTACCCGGGCAGATTCAAGCAACACCCACTCCCGGGTTCGGAGCACCTCGGTGATGGTTGGCCACACGTCGAGGGCCGCGCGATAGGGGCTGTTGCGGCGTCCATCAACCGGGCGGACCAAGCCAAACTCCTGCAGCTCGGCGATGGTGGAGCTGAGAAGGGAGCGGCTTACTCCGAGTTTGGCGGCGAGCTCCTTTTGGGGCAGTGGCCCGCGATGGAGGGCCAGCAGGGTCCAGACCCTGCCGTGGATGGCTTTAAAGCCCCAATATTCAATAAAGGCGCCGGCGCTGTCGCACACCCGCAGCACCTTCTGCTCAAGGCGTCTCGCGCGCAAGCGCGCTCCGGGGGGGAGCGTCTCGGTGGGGGTGTTTTCGGAACCGAATTGGTTTGTCATGGCCCGTCTTCTCTTATCCTGGGAGTCGCACTCAAAGCGTTTCACCCCGCTTTTGTCAACCAATAACCCAAGTGTTGGTTTGGTTATTCACAAGGACGTGAACAATGTGTATGAAGCCGCGCTAACGGAACGAGCTTCATGGCAATAGCGAATACTGACCTTTTGGACCAATCTCATCATGAGCGCTCCCTGGAGAGAGCGCAGGCGCAGGCGGACTTGACCGGCTCACGGGTTTTTCTGCGTTTTAGCAAATCCTTAGAAAATCAAGATATTTGGCCTCACCCAGGGCTCTCCTTTTCCACCGGCGAGTTGCGGGTGGCCTGGGCGGATGGTCGCGAGGGTCAGAGCTTTTGGGCCGTGGGGTTGGCCGCTGAGATTCGCTGTGCTCATCTTATTCGATTTGCCCAGGCTCATAAGGGTTGTTCAGAGTTTTGTGAACAAACCCTGGATGTGCCCCTGAGTGAGGAAGGGGGGCCAGCGGGATCTGCAGTCCCCCTGGCGGTGGGTGGTTTCGCATTTACGCCCCGGCAGGTGCCCTCCGATGATGTTTGGGAGGGCTGGGAAGACGGGGCGCTCTGGGTCCCCCGACTGCTCTTTTTTCGAAGCGCTTCGGACGCCGGGGTCTCCCTGACCCTGGTGGTGGAGCCGGGACAGGCCCTCTCGGAGTTGCGTCGGGAGCTGGTGGTGGAGCTCGCTCGATTGGAAGAAGAAGTCTCGCGGCTCTCGGTTGGGGAGCTGAGCGAGTCAGAGCCGCAGGCGTTTGTTGCGCCCCTGCTGCGACGCTGGACGCCCGAGGAGAGAGCCGATCATCGTCAATCGTGGTGTGCCCGGGCAGAGAAGGCGCGTCGGGCCATTCGCGCCGGGAAACTCGACAAGGTGGTGCTGGCTCGCTCGCAGGAGTGGACGGCCCCCGCAGGTTCCTCCTTTGACGCCCTGCAGACCGCCCATCGGTTGCGGGAGCAATACCCCACCTGCAAAGTGTTTCTGATTCAGCGGGAGGACGGCTCGTCATTTGTGGGGGCCACCCCCGAGCTCTTGGTGGGCCTGAAGGGAGAGAACGTGCAGGCCGTCTCGCTGGCGGGCACCACCCGCCGCGGTGTGTCCGAAGAAGAAGACGCTGCCCTCGGCGAGGCCCTGGTGGCCAGCGCCAAAGAGCAGCACGAGCATCGCCTGGTTACCGACGCGATTCGGCGCAGCTTTGAGCCGGTGGTGGAAGATCTCGTCATTGCTGAGGAGCCGCACCTGCTGCGGCTGCAGAATGTTCAGCATCTGGAGACTCCAATTCAGGGCCGCTTGGACCGAACCCGGGGGATCATGGAGCTGGTGTCGCGCTTGCACCCCACCCCGGCGGTTGGGGGGACTCCGGCGCACGAAGCCCAGCGCTGGTTGCAAGAGAACGAGAACCTCGAGCGCGGTTGGTATGCGGGCGTGGTGGGCTGGGTCACCCCCGGTGGAGACGGGCAGTTTGCGGTAGCGATTCGCTCGGCGCTCCTGCGACCGGACAGGGCCTGGGCGTTTGCGGGGGCCGGCCTGGTCGCTGACTCTGATCCTGGCCTGGAGTGGGAAGAGACCAACCTTAAGCTTCAGGCCATGAGCAGGAGTCTCGTGGTGCGCCCGGTTCCAGTGGAGAGGCTTTCTTCGGAGGACCCCCTCGACCAGCGAGGAGCGCGACCTTAATGAAGCTCACCACCGAATACACCCCGGCCAGGGTTGGTGCGGACCTGCATGGAATCGCCGTCGCCAATCTCACCCGGGGGCACGCTTTGATTGCCACCTTGGTGGGGGCCGGCGTTGTGGATTTTGTGGTCTCCCCCGGAGCGCGCAACACGCCAGTGCTGGTGGCTCTGGAGCACATGCTGCAGACCCAGGAGGGGAGCTTTGGGCCTGAGACGCTTCGGGTTCACCGGATTCTGGATGAACGCGCAGCTGGGTTTGTTGCGCTGGGTTTATCGCGGGCGCGAGGAACTCCTGCGGCGCTGGTGTGTACCTCCGGTTCTGCCGGGGCGAATTATTTCCCAGCGTTGGTGGAGGCTTTCCAGGCGGAGGTGCCCCTGGTTGTTCTAAGCGCGGATCGTCCCCCCGAGCTTCAGGGCTGTGGTGCTCCGCAAACCATTCACCAGACTCATCTTTTTGGACACTATGCGCGCGGGTTTCTCGATTTGGGGGCGCCGGATGCTGACGCCACCGCCGGCGACCTCGACGCCGTGACGCAGCTGCTGAACTCCTGTCTGCACGAGACCCCCGGACCCATTCATCTCAATCTTCCTTTTCGCAAACCCCTCTGGAGCGCAGAGGCTCAGGCGGTGGTCTTTCAGGAACGAGATGGTCCGAGTCGCTCCTCCTCCCCCGTCTTCCGGCGGCGAGCGCCCGCAGACCTGGGCGCCCGCTTCGTCAATGAGCTGCAGGGGGCCGAGCGAGGGTGTATTGTTTTGGGACCGCGCTGTGGCGCCTGGGGACCCGGTGAGGACGCGCTCCCTGCCGCGGTGATTACGTTGGGGGAGATTCTGGGGTGGCCCGTTCTTGCCGAGCCGACCTCCGGCGTGCGTTTTCAGGGGCCAAAGTCTTCTGTGATCGCCATGGGGGACAGCATCCTTCGTTCTCAGGCGGCGGTGGAGGCTCTGGAGCCGGACTATGTGTTGCGCTTTGGCCAGTTTCCAACTTCGAAGACTATTGGTCAGTGGCTCGCCCTGCATGGGGAAGCGCCCACGACCTGGGTGAGCGCCGGCGCGCTTCGGCACGATCCCCTGGGCAACGTCGACCAGCGCTCTTCGGTGGAGCCAACCTCGTTTTGTGAGGCCCTGAGCGCAGCGCTGCAGCAGCGCTCGCACCGCCCCACTCCCAGGGCCCGTGCCTGGCGAGAGCGATGGGAACTCTGCGAGCGCGCCGCCCGGGAAGTTGTGAGTGAGGCATGTGCTGAGCGGGATACGCCGCTGTGGGAGGGGGCTATCGCACATCTTCTGCCTCAGTGGCTCCCCTCCAAGGGGGCTCTTCATGTCGCCAGCAGCATGCCAGTGCGGGACCTTGATAGCTTCTCGTTTCCCGCGGAGACGGAGCTGCGGGTGTTCTCAAGTCGGGGAGCCAATGGCATCGACGGTACGATCTCCACGGCGATCGGGGAGGCCCTCGCGCAGCCCGATAAGCCCATGACCGTACTGCTGGGAGATCTCGCCACATTGCATGACCTCAGCGGTCTCTACCTGCTGGCCTACCTGCAGCGGCAGCGGGCCTTTGCTGCTCCTCTGATGGTAGTGGTGGTAGACAATAACGGGGGCGGTATTTTTGAGCACCTCCCCATCTCTCAGGACGAGGCGACGCTGGAGCAGGCCTTTGTGACCCCGCAGGATGCCGAGCTTGAGCAACTGGTAGCAGGCCTGGGGCTGCCGTGTACCCGCGCCCGCAGCGCAGGAGAGCTGGGCGCCGCTGTGGATGCTGCGCTGGCCCAAGGAGGGCCCCAGGTGATCATCGCTACCACGGTCCGGGCTTCGACGGTCGCAAAACGACGGCAAGTCTGGGCCGCTGTTGAGGACTCCCTTGCGCAACAGTTTTCTTCGCCCCATGGAGAGCCCCGATGACCTCTGTGAATCCTTCGATGATGACCTCTGCAGGTGAAGAGCGTCGACCCTCTACGCTCTCGATTTGGTTTCAGGCCATTCGACCCCGCACCCTGAGCGCGGCCTTTGCCCCTGTGGGTGTGGGAGCCGGCGTTGCTTACGCTGAGGGGGTCTTTAATTGGGCGCCGGTGGCGGCGGCGTTGATTGGCGCGACCCTGCTGCAGGTGGGGACCAACCTCGCTAACGACTACTTTGATTTTAAGAAAGGCGCCGATACCGAGGCGCGCCTAGGCCCCGCTCGGGTGACCCAAAAAGGATGGGTGTCTCCCGCCCAGGTCGCTCTTGGGGCTGCGTTGGCTTTCGGGCTGGCGACCGCAGTGGGGGGCTACCTTGTGGCCCTCGCGGGGATGCCCGTGGTGTGGATAGGGGTGGCGAGCATTCTCTCGGGAGTTCTCTACACCGGTGGCCCTCGGCCCCTTGGCTATCTCGGTCTTGGGGATGTCTTTGTTTTTGTCTTCTTTGGTCCGGTCGCCGTTTGTGGAACCTATTATGTGCAATCCCTGACCGTCTCCACCGCCTCTATGTGGGCGTCGATTCCCATCGGTCTTTTGGCCACGACGATATTGGTGGTGAATAATCTGAGGGACCGAAAGACCGATGTTCTGGCCAACAAGCGTACCCTGGCGGTGCGTCTGGGGGCTGGCGGAGCTCGGTTGGAGTACCTTTTTCTCGTGCTGGGGGCCTATGGCGCGCTCTTGATCCCTGTGGGGGGCATGGCCCTCTCGCCGGGCTGGCTGCTCCCATGGTTGACCCTTCCTCTGGCGATTAAAGAAGTGCGGGCAATTTTCAACCTTGATGGCGCGGCCCTTAACCCCCATCTGGGGGGAGCAGCGCGCCTGGAGCTTCTCTTTGGGCTTTTGCTCGCGGTGGGGGTCTCGTTGTGAGAATCGCCGGTTGTCACACACGACCCTATGGACTGGAGCTGGCGCGTCCGCTGGTCACCGCTCAGGGGTCCTTGATCTCTCGAGAGGGGATCGTGCTCTCGCTCGGTGATGGTGAGGGTCACTGGGGACGGGGTGATGCGGCGCCGGTGCCGGGGTTTAGCAGCGAGACATGGTCGGATGCGGCTTCTGAGTTGGAGCGATTTTGCCGGGAACGCCCTCTGGAGAGTCAGGAATTCTCGACCCTGCAGGAGATCGAAGGGGTGATGGACGCGTTCAGCGCCAGCCCCTCTGTTTGTAACGCCATCGAGCAGGCGCTGGTTGACCTGATGGCCCAGCGTATGAAGACCCCGCTCGCTGTGCTGCTTAACGCCTCCGCCTGTGACGCTGTTCAAAGCGGATGCCTTGTGCAAAGCGTCCACGATGCGCGTGCCTGTGCAGCGGAGGGCTTCTCGGTGTTCAAGGTCAAGGTGAGTGGCGCTACCCTGCAGCAGGACTTGCAGCGTGTTCGAGCTATCGCGAAGGCGTTGCCCACAGGCAGCTCACTTCGCCTTGATGCCAACCGCTCGCTGGGGTGGGAGGATGCGCGGCGCTTGTTGGATGAATGCGCCGATTTGCCCATTGAATATGTTGAGGAGCCCCTCGTCAAGGAAGAGGTCGCCAGGATGCCTGCGCTGCGGGCGGAGAGTCGGACTCCCATTGCGTTGGATGAATCCGTGGTCGAGATGGAGGTGCTGCGCCGCGCTCTGGAGGAGGAGGCGATGGATGTGGTGGTGCTCAAATCGATGATGTGTGGTGGTCCTCTTCAGATGCTCAAGCGGGCGTGTCTGGCGCAGTGGTATGGCGTGGACACCTGCTTCACTTCATCGTTGGAGAGTGTGGTTGGGCGCCTTGGTACGCTGCATGTTGCGGCGGCCTTGTCTCCGGAGAGTCGACGCGCTGTGGGGCTGAACACCGGGGTGTTGTTGAAGGAAGATCTGGGGGACGGGCCTGAGATCAAGGCCGGGCTTTTTTCGGTGCCCACCGCGCCAGGGATTGGGCTGCGCGGGAGGGAGTGGACATGACAACAATTCCCAATCCCGTGCAGAGCGCCGCCCTGGCGCGTCCGGACCACCCCGCGCTCCTTTGGGGAGAGGCGCTTCATCAACGATGGACCTTTGCGCAACTTCGCGAGCAGGTGGTTCAGCGCGCCGCGTTTCTTGGCGAGCAGGGGATCGGCGAAGGCGCCGTGGTGGCGTTGTTGGGAGCTCCCTCTCCCGAGTGGGTCGCGGCCTTCCATGCCATCGGCTGGGTGGGCGCGGTTGTGATGCCCCTCGCCGCTGATGCCTCCGATGATGAGATTCAACGATGCCTGCGTGGGGTCTCCCCTGATTTTGTGTGGGTCGACGTCGCGGGGGCCCGGGTCATGCGCGCGGTAGCCGAGGGGAAGCGGTGGTCATGTTATGAGGAGGCCACCGGCGCTTCCTGTCCGCCAGAAGCCTGGTGGGCTCTGGAGGATGTGCGGATGATGCTGCACACATCCGGGACTACCGGCGCTCCGAGGGTGATCGAGCTGACAACCGGGCAGTTGCTTTTCAGCGCCATGGGCTCTTGCCTGCGCCTGGGGCATCACTTGGACGATGTCTGGTTGAACAGCCTGCCCCTGCATCACACGGGGGGGCTGTCGATGCTTGGTCGTTGTGCGTGGCAGAGCACCACCCTCTATCTCAGCCACCCCTTTCAACCCGCGGTGGCGGACGCTTTAATCGAGGCGGGTCGGGTGACGCAAATCTCCGTGGTCCCCGCGATGCTCAAGGACCTCCTCGACCAGCGTGGGGAGCGTTGCTTCCCGGAATCCCTGCGGGTGATCCTCACCGGCGGTGCGCCCTGTGACGAAGGCCTCCTTGAGCGCGCTCGCGAGCTGAAGGCTCCGGTGTCGCTGACCTGGGGTATGACCGAGTCGGCGTCGCAAATTACGACACGACTGCCGGGGGACCTGCGTCCCGAGGCGGGGAGTGGCGCGCCCCTTCCCTTTGTGAGGGTGGACGCTGCGGAATCCTGTTTAAGGGTGATGGGACCGGTGGTGGCCACGGGGAACCTGCGCACCGCGGATGTGGGCACCGTTGATGACAGGGGCCACATCCATGTGGAGCGGAGAAACGACCGAATCCTGATCTCCGGGGGGGAGAACGTCGATCCTGTGGAGATCGAAGCGCTTCTACGAGCCCTTGATGGGGTCGTGGAGGCCGCTGTGGTGGACGTCCCGCACCCCCGTTGGGGGCAGCGCCCAGTGGCGGTTGTTGTGGGGGAGGCGCCCGGAGTTCTGGGAGATTTAAAAGAGGCATGCAGAGCAACGCTGCCCGCCTTGAAGGTGCCCGACTCTTTTTATGAACTCGACGCGTTGCCGAGGACCTCACTCGGCAAAGTGGCTTATGGACAATTGCGGGAGCGAGCGCGCTCAGGCCGGAAGCAGTCCGAGACCGTCGAGGTTGGTGCGGAGCTCCTCGGGGATCCCACAGGGCGTGAAGCTCTCAAGATCGACCAGGGCATGCACGAGCCGGACGGTGGCGCAGAGGCGCTCATCGGGGCCGGTGAGGGTGTAGTGAAACGTGATCGAGCTCTTGCCCACCCGCTCGATGGTCATCTTGACCAGGAGGCGGTCTCCCATGCGCATGGGGGATTTGAAGTCGGCCTCGGAGTGGACAAGGGGCATGCCCCAGCCGCCGTCGTCAAAGACGGAGGTCAGGCTCCCGGGGGTGGCCATGAGCATCTCCTCGAAGGTGGCGTGGCAATATTCAAAGACCCGAGCGAAGAACGCGATACCGGCGCGGTCGACTTCGTTGAATCGGACGGTGACCCTGTGTTCGAAACTCATCATAACTCCAATGTCTCTGTACGCGAGGCTTTAGTGACGACTAACCCATGAGAGGTAGTGTTATGTATTCTTTAGGCAACTTGGCTGAATCGCCGACAACGGTGTTGGAACCTCTTGTGGAGGTCTCCCACCGAAACGGTGAAGTTTCTTTGGCCGAAAGGCTGCAGGAAATCAAGCTCTGGTTAGCGGATGATCTTGCGGTCCTTGAGCAGGACATCCGCGGAACCCGCTCAAGCGAGGGAGATCTGGCGGAAAAAGCGGCCTCTCATCTCTTGCATCAGCCCGGAAAACGCATCCGCCCCCTTTGCGTGGTGCTGGCGGCCCGCATCGGGGACGCGGCCATGTGCGCTGATATCCGCAGCCTGGCGGTGGCCTGCGAGCTGGTGCACGCGGCGACCCTGCTGCATGATGATGTCCTCGATGAGGGGACTGAGCGCCGGGGGGCGAAGGCTTCTCGGGTTCTCTATGGCAACTCTGCCAGCATCCTCGGTGGGGACTGTCTCCTGATTGAGGCGTTGAAGCGGGTTCAGAGCACGGGTCGGCATGCGCTCCTTGGCCACCTCATGGATGTTATCGCTGTGATGGTGCAGGCGGAGGCGGTGCAGCTCGACCGTCGGGGAACCTTTGTTCCGGACCGGGACCAGTACATGGCCATCATCAGCGGGAAGACCGCCTCTATCTTTGAGTGGGGGCTACGGGCCGGTGGCACCGCCGGGGGACTTGGCAAGGACCACGTTGATGCCCTGGCCTCCTTTGGATTTAATCTGGGGATGGCATTTCAGATGGCCGACGACGTCCTCGACCTGGGAGGAGATCCCGAGGTCATCGGCAAGAACGCCTTTGCAGATCTGCGGGATGGCAAGCTGACCTGGCCTCTGATTATGGCGTGCGAAGAGCGACCCGCGCTGGAGGAGAGCCTGAAGGAAGTGGCGAGGGCCCCGGAGACCCTGACGCCCGAAGGAGTTCGGGCTTTGCGAGAGCAGCTGCTTGAGACCCAATGCCTGGAAAAGACGCGACTTAAAGCGCAGGAGTTTGCGCAGGCCGCCGAGGCCGCCCTGGAGAAACTCCCGGCGTCCGCGGCAACAGACGCTCTCAAGGCGGTGGTCTCCCTGGCCGTCAACAGGTGCATGTGATCATGTCTCGGGTGGTGATTGAGCTGCATGGCGACGCGGACATGGCGCTGGTTTGTGCTCGGCTCCAGGGATGTGGTGTGTGGGCGCGCCGACTCACCGGTGCGTCCTCCGGCGAGAAGGGAACCGGGGTGCTGGTGCTTGAGCCCCATTCAAAAAACGTCAACGACGCGGTGCTCTTGGATATCCCCGGTGTCGCCGATGTGCACCGGGAGTGCAGCCCCTATCCTCGCTTGGAGACACAAAAAAATCGAGCGCTTTGGGTTGGCAACGTGCTGATGGGGGTGAACCAGTCACCGCTGCTGATGGCTGGCCCTTGCAGCGTTGAGAGTGAGGAGCAGATTGAGACGGTGGCGGCTCTGGCTAAGGGCTGTGGCGCGACGGTGTTGCGGGGGGGCGCCTTTAAACCACGCTCCTCTCCCTACGCCTACCGTGGTCACGGGGTGGAGGCCCTGCGTTGGCTTGAGGCCGCGGCGAGGCGCCACGAACTGGCGGTGGTCACCGAGGTGATGAGTGAGCGGGACATGGACGAGGTCGCGAGTGTCGCCGATCTGATTCAGATCGGAGCGCGCAATATGCAGAACTTCTCGCTTCTGCACGCCGCCGGACGAACGGGCAAGACCTTGCTGCTGAAGCGGGGGATGGCAGCAACGATAGAGGAGTGGCTGCTCGCCGGTGAGCATGCGCTCGCCGCGGGGGCGGGGGGAGTTGTTTTCTGCGAGCGAGGCATTCGTTCCTTTGATTCGAGCACCCGCAACCTCCTCGACTTGAGCGCAGTAGCGCTCCTGCGACACGTTCATGGCTTGCGGGTGGTGGTGGACCCTTCCCATAGCCTCGGCCGTCGCGATCTTATCCTGCCCATGAGTCGGGCCGCCATCGCGGCGGGGGCCGATGGGCTCCTCATTGAAGCGCACCATGACGCGGGCCAGGCCCGAAGTGACGGACCCCAGGCGCTGAACGAGCGGGAGCTGCACCGACTGGCCAGGGAGATTGGGTTTGTCCCCTGAGGGGGAGCCAAGCGCCGGAGTGTGACGTTTTTTTGGTGAGAAACCTTTGAGTTCCTCTGGGTGGAGTGCCAGAATACAGCGCTGTGACAGTATTTTATAAATATCAGGGACTCGGGAATCATTTTGTGGTGCTGGACCGTCGGAGCGAGGCCACCGAGCCTCTCGCGCCCGAGGTTGTCCGGGAGCTCTGCGATGTGCATTGTGGCGTCGGCGCGGATGGGATTCTGACAGTCTCGGCCGAGGTTGATGGAACACCACGCATGCACGTCCAAAACGCGGACGGGTCCGACGCCGGAATGTGTGGCAACGGGCTGAGGTGTGTGGCGCGTTTTCTGGTGGATGAGGGCGAGGCTCCCGGGGAGATCGATATCTGGGTAGGGGACCAACTCTATCGCTGCGTCTGCCCTCCGGAGGGGGACGTGAGCGTTGGGATGGGTAGGGGGCTGCGCAAGCACGAGGAGCTTCCCTCGGGAAGCGGTACCGGTGTGGAGTTGACCTTTGAGGTGGAGGGCACTCCTTTTTCGGGGACCTGTCATTTTTTCGGTAACCCTCACTTCTCGGTGTTTGTGCCCCAGGAGACCGATCCCATGGAGCAGGCTCTGAGATGGGGGGCGGCGTTGGAGTCGCATCCGGCCTTTAGCAACCGAGTGAATGTGTCTTTTTCACGCTCGATCGAGGGTGGCTTTGAGACCGTCGTTTACGAGCGCGGAGTTGGGATCACCAGGGCCTGTGGGAGCGGCGCGTGCGCTGTGGGAGCGGCCGCGGTGCTGCGGGGCTATTGGGAATCGGGGCGGCCCATGCTGGTGTCTCTCCCCGGGGGCCCCCTGACCATCACCGTTGACGAGTCCTGGCAGGTCACCATGCAGGGGGGCGCCGAGCGGGTGTTTGAGGGGCGCTTATGCGTCCGATAGTGGCTGGCTTCGGGGGCGAAGATGGGTAGCTTCTCGCTTCTGCTGGTGTGGGTGGCCCTCAACGCCACTGAGCTTCAAGCAGAGACGGTGCCCGAGCCTCCGGCCCAATCGTCGATGGAGCAGAGCACCAATCTACGCATCACCACCCACCGCTCGGGCCTCTATGGGGCGGGGGTGGGGCTGGAGCTGCCCATGGTGGGGATCGGAACCGGGGCGGGCACCACCAGCGTTATGGGGGTGGGTTACCAGTTTGGGGGCTCGTTGCTCTGGGAGTTTGTAGACCGGATCGCGATTCGCCTTCAGATCTCGGGGGGGCAGTCCTTTGGCTCGCGGGTTTGGCTTCAATACCAAGAGTCCGGGGAGTTGGTGCGCTCGGAGCAGGACGCGAGTTGGTTTGGCCTTGAGGGGTGCCTGGGGGCGACCTACCTCTGGCGGGGGGTTGTTCCCGCCTGGGTCCCCTATGTGGGGTTGGATTTGGGGCCTCATTTTCATGGATATATCTATCGTTTTGATGAGAGCCTCAAGAAGATTGAAGGGGTCGAAGAGACAAGTGGCTCTGAGACGCTCAACCACAACAGCGTGAGCTTGAATGTTAAGGTGAATGTGCGGGCGGGAGTGCGCATGGAGATGCTCTCGTGGCTGGCCTCCTCGGTGGAGTTGAATCTTGGTTACACTCGCCTGGCCGATGCCCCCGTGACCGGGACCCTGGCGGCTCGCGAGGTGCAAGCCGAGCCTGAGGGGCTTTGGACTCTGCGATTGTTGTATTCCATTTATCTGGGGCTCTAGACATCCCCGCAGCAAGAGTTTGGGGAGGACGCTCGTGAGACTGCTCTTTTCGGTGTTTGTTCTTTGCACGGTGCTCGTGGTGGGAGGCGTGATGTTTTTGGAAGAGTCGTTCATTTTTTTCCCCACGCGCTATCCCACGGGGGATTGGGGGGCCCCAGAGCGCGGTCCCTGCCAGCCTGAGGATGTTTATCTAAGGGCAGCGGATGGCACCGAGCTGCACGGCTGGTATTTTTCAGGCCCGGTGGACGCGCCGACGATATTGTTTTTTCACGGCAACGCCGGCAACCTCTCCGACCGCTATCCCTGGTCTTGTTCTCTCAGTGGGCTGCCCGCCAATGTGTTGAGCGTGGATTATCGGGGCTATGGTCGCAGCGAGGGCAAGCCCAGCGAGGCGGGGCTCTACCTCGACGCCGAGGCCGCGTATCATTATTTGCGGAAGGAACGTGGGGTTGCTCCGGAGAAGCTCATCGTTTACGGCAAGTCCCTCGGAGGAGCCACCGCCTGTGAGCTGGCTCAGCGCTTCGAGGTGGGGGCGCTGGTGCTGCAGTCGACCTTCACCACGGCCGCAGACATGGCTCGCCTGATGATGCCCATGATCCCTTCGGCTCTTTTGCGCACTCGCTTTGACAACCTCGCTAAGGTCAGCCAGGTTAAGGTTCCCAAGCTCATAATACACAGCCGCGCCGATGAGATGATCCCCTTTGGGATGGCGGAGAAGCTCTATGAGGCTGCGCCCGAGCCCAAAACTCTGGCGGTCTTTGAAGGTGCCGGCCACAATGATTTAATCTGGCGTCACCGCGAGGGAGTCCTGCGCGCGTTTGGGGCGTTGCTTGAGGAGCTCCCCTAGGGATTTTCAGGGCTTACTCTGTAATGGAGACCGTGAGCTCGGTGGTTCCCAATTGGAGGGAGTCCCCGTCACGAACGAGGGCCGAGTTGACGGGGACGTTGTTCAGGTTGCTGCCGTTGGTGCTGGCGAGGTCAATGACGCCAAATCCCGACGCTTCCAAAAAGAGCATGGCGTGTGCCCTTGAGATCGAGTCGTCGGAAAGAATGATGTCGGGTTTGCGCTCAAAAGAGTCCGCTGAAAACTCCGGCGCAGCGGTGAGACCTGTCGCGGGGGCTTTGTCATGGAGGTGCTCCTCGATGAGCTGCGCTGTGGGCGCGTCCAGGAGGCGGTTGCCCTCCCGGTCCATCATGGCAGTCTCGCTCTCGGAGAGATGACGGCCCACGAGGCGGCAGGTGCCCATCTCAATGGTGAGGGAGTCCCCCGTGTTGGGGCCGGAAACGACAGTTAAGATCGCTCGTCGCGTCATGCTTTTTGTCCTTTGCAGATCTGTAGTTAAACACCCGTTCTTCTTGTAGCTTTTTTTCCCTCCTCAGGCCACCACTCTTGTGACGAATGCCGGAGAGAGGGGCGGGGATTTTGGGGCTCCGGCCTGTTTTGAAGGTTGTAACCTTAGTGTGGAGATGATAGCCCCGCCCGTTATGTATTTAGGCCAAGTTTTAGGGACTGTTGTCGCTTCCAGGAAAGTGGAAGGGCTTGAAGGCAAGAAGCTGCTGCTGGTGCAACCGGTCGATGAGCAACATCGACCAGTGGGCTCCAGGCAGGTGGCAGTGGACACCGTCCGGGCCGGGCAAGGGGAGTTTGTTTATCTGGTAGGCTCCCGCGAGGCCGCGGTGGCTCTGGAGCCCTCCTTTGTTCCCGTGGATGCGGCCATCGTGGGGATTGTAGACGACTGCTACCACCTCAATGAAGGGGCTTCGTCATGAAGTTGTGCCGCGTCATCGGCAATGTGGTCGCCACCGATCACCATCCCGCCTTCGACGGCTTGAGCCTTATGCTGGTTCAGCCCGAGTCTCCCGAGGGGGAGAAGATCAGCTCCACTTATATCGCTGTCGACTCTGTTCAGGCAGGGCCTGGGGACAGGGTGTTGGTGTTGAGCGAGGGCAGCGGCGTGGCGCAGGTGTTGAA
The DNA here is from genome assembly GCA_036230545.1 of Myxococcota bacterium. Lineage (GTDB taxonomy): Bacteria > Myxococcota > XYA12-FULL-58-9 > XYA12-FULL-58-9 > JABJBS01 > CAXGXL01. The sequence continues at coordinate 19,663 of JAZAIZ010000399.1, read as the reverse complement.
GGCTCCCCGGGGCCCGATTCGTTCGGTGATTGTCGGGATTGTCGATGAGGTGGAGGCCCATGGAGTGGTCATTCCCTCAGGAGGTTAACCGGTGAATCGTCGAGACTTAGAGCAGCAGGTTGTAGATTATAGCCACCGGCTTCACCAGAGCGGTTGGGTCGCCAATCACGACGGCAATATTACGGTCAAGCTTGAGCCAGGGCGTTTTTTAGCCACTCCCACGGCTTTGTCCAAGGCAGATATTCTGCGTGAGCAGTTGATTGTGGTGGATGAGGGCGGCAAGGTCGTGAGCGGTCGGATGCGCCCCTTCAGTGAGATCGCCCTTCATCTATACATCTATCGACAGCGCCCCGACGTGCGGGTGGTGATGCATGCGCATCCCCCCACCGCCACGGGGCTTAGCGTGGCGGGGGTGCCCGTGGAAACCACCATGATGGCCGAGCCGGTGGTGTCCCTGGGGGACTCTATTCCTCTCATCCCCTATGCGCGCCCCAAATCCGCCCAATGGACCCTCGGGCTCAGCCCTGCGGTGGAGGATGCGGATGCCATCACGCTTCAGAATCACGGTGTCTTCACCTTTGGCCCGGATTTGGAGACGGCCTATCTTCGGATGGAGCTGGTGGAGCATCTGGCGAGAATTCAATTGGTGGCGCATCAGGCGGGGGGCGTTACCCGTATTCCGGGGGACGACATTGAGGGGTTAATGGAAGCGCGGGCGAAGGCGGGGCTGGGGAGCGCCGGTCGCGCTCGGGTCGCTTAACGGGTTAAGAGAAGAGTTACAGAGGTTTAATGATGGCGAGTGATGAGCAAATTAATCAACTGGTAGAGGCGATCACCCAGCGGGTTCGCGACAAGCTCGGGCAAGAGCAGGCGCGCGACAAGGTGTGCGAGTCATTTGATCCCGCAGATTGCGAGACTTGTCAGGGCTGCCACACCAAACGCACCGGAGTGGTTGGAGATTTGGTGCAATTAGGCATGACCCGCCTCGCAGCGGGTATCGGGCACGACGCCCCGCCGGCCGAGTTGGCTCCCCTTATTGACCATACTCTCCTCAAGCCCAACGCCACCAAGGCCCAGCTCAAGCAACTCTGTGATGAGGCGCGAAAGCACGGGTTTGCGACCGTTTGTGTCAATCCGGCCAACGTCCGTTATTGCGCTGCACAGCTCGATGGCTCCGGCGTACGTCCCATCGCAGTGGTGGGATTTCCCCTGGGGGCCAGCACTCCCAGCTCCAAGGCCTTTGAGGCACGGGAGGCGGTTCGCAATGGCGCCATGGAAATCGACATGGTGATCAACACCGGGGCACTGAAAGAGCGTGATTATGCGCTGGTGCTTGAGGATATCCGGGCGGTTGTGGCGGCTTCAGCTCCAAAACCCGTAAAAGTCATTCTTGAGACCGGTGGGCTCGAGGAAGAAGAAAAGATTATCGGTTGTACTTTGTCCAAAGTGGGGGGCGCGGCCTTTGTGAAGACCTCCACTGGCTTTGGTCCCGGTGGGGCCACCGCGGAGGATATCGCTCTGATGCGCGCTGTGGTAGGGCCGGCCATGGGGGTGAAGGCCTCCGGCGGAGTGCGCAGCCTTGGTGATGTGCGGGCCATGATCGACGCAGGGGCCAGCCGAATTGGGGCCAGCGGGTCGGTGAGCATTGTCAGCGGCAAAACCGCCGCCGGCGGCTATTGATTCATCCTTCTTTCGCTCTCTTCTTTGAATTAAATTCGAGCGTTGCCAAATGAGGATCCCTCTGTCATAGGGGCGCCATGCAACCTTCGAATCGATTAATTGTCGCCCTCGATCTTCCTCAGAGAAGCGAGATTTTGTCCATGGCCAAAGCCCTCTCCGGCAAAGTGGGGATGGTGAAAGTTGGCCTCGAGGCCTTTATTGCCCATGGCCCCTCTCTGGTGAGCGAATTGCGGGAGATAGGTCACGAAATCTTTCTTGATCTAAAGGTTCATGACATCCCACGGACCGCGGCAGCAGCGGCCAAGCAGGCCGACCAGCTCGGAGCTTCCCTGCTCACCGTGCACGCGGCGGGCGGCGAAGAGATGATTCGTGCCGCTCGGGAGGCAGCCTCTGACAATTTAAAAATCGTTGCTGTCACCGTACTTACGAGCTTTGACGCGGCCGGCTTCGCCCAGGTTGGCTACAAGGATGATATCCCCACTTCGGCGGTGACCCTCGCGGGTGTGGCCCTTGAGGCCGGCGCCGACGGGGTGGTGTGCAGCGCCCTTGAGCTTGAGCGCCTGGCACCGCAGGGAGGCCTGCGGGTGGTGCCCGGGATTCGTCCAGCGGGGGCTGCGGCGGGAGATCAAAAACGTGTGGTGACCCCAGGCCAGGCGGTGGAGCAGGGGGCGACCTGGATCGTTGTGGGCCGTCCCATTGTTCAGAGTCCCGACCCGGTCCAGGCAGCTGAGGCGATTGTTCAGGAGCTGGCGGGAGCTTAATGATGGCTAAACCCTTCCTTATTTATGGGCTGCATCCGGTACTCGAGATGTTACGCGCCGACCCGGCGAGCGTTCGCAGGGTGTTGGTCGCCGACAATGTTTCGGGGCAGAAGCTCAACGATGTTATTAGCTTAGCTAAGACCTCCCAGACCGATATCACCCGGATCAATCGGCGCGAGCTCACCTCGATGACCGGCGACGTCGTGCATCAGGGAGTGGCCATTGAAATGGCTCCCTTTCAATACGCCGAATTGGACCATCTTTTTGACTATGCCGAGCGAAAGGGCGAGAAGCCGCTCTTTCTCGCGCTCGATCATATCCAGGATCCCCACAATTTTGGTGCTCTGGCGCGCTCGGCCTTTGCTCTTGGGGCCCATGGCATCATCGTCCCTCGGGACCGTTCGTGTCCCATTACACCCACGGTGATTAAGGCCTCCGCCGGGGCGATTGTTCACCTCCCGGTGGTCCAGGTGACTAATTTGGGTAGAACAATCAATGAGTTAAAAGAAAAAGGGCTCTGGGTGGTCGGCACCCTGGCCGAAGAGGCGCAGCCCCTGTCTACGGTGGATTTAAAAGACGCCATCGTGCTGGTGGTGGGGTCAGAGGGCGAGGGACTTCGTCAAAAAACCGCTCGCTTGTGTGATTTTCGCGTGACCATCCCCATGTCGGGGGACCTGGGCTCCTTGAACGCGTCTGTAGCGGGAGGGATTTGCCTTTATGAGGCTTCCCGTCAGCGTCAATCGTCCTGATTTTAAGATCGCGCTCCCCAAAACTCCCAAAAAAAATGCGTTCTTACCCCGTTTTCCCTCCGTCTTTTTTCTTGACTTGAATAGACCAGATTCTTATAAGTCGCCTTCCCAAACCAGCGGTTCGGGCACAAGTGTCACCAATTTCAGCGACTCCAGTGGATTCACTGGGGCGAAGAGCAGGTGGGGCGAGTGGTTGAAGCGATGGTAAGGGGTTGTTTGCCAAGCTGGTGTAGCTCAATTGGTAGAGCAGCTGATTTGTAATCAGCAGGCTGCGGGTTCGAGTCCCATCACCAGCTCCATTTTTTTAATTTGGACTGGTAATAGCGGCAAACAAACATTGGTTGAGATGAATCCTGTGGTGGGGTTCCCGAGTGGTCAAAGGGAGCAGACTGTAAATCTGCCGGCGTCGCCTTCGAAGGTTCAAATCCTTCCCCCACCACCATAAGCGGGTGTAGCTCAGTTGGTAGAGCATCAGCCTTCCAAGCTGAGGGTCGCGAGTTCGAACCTCGTCGCCCGCTCCATCTCGGCCTGGTTGTATTCGATGAAAAATGTAGTATAGGGCTTCAGGACGCCCATGTAGCTCAGTGGTAGAGCACTTCATTGGTAATGAAGAGGTCACCGGTTCAACCCCGGTCATGGGCTCCAGGTTTTGATTATAAAACAAGTTTCATTATGAGACTTAACTAAGAGTGTAGGACTCAAAAGTAACTTCGAGCGATGGTTTGACCAGCTCGACAGGAGAGCAGAGATGGCCAAAGAGAAATTTGATCGTTCCAAGCCGCACGTGAATGTGGGAACCATTGGACACGTTGACCACGGTAAGACCACCGTCACCGCAGCGTTGACCAAGGTATCTGAAGATATGGGTCTTGCGGAGTTTGTCGCTTATGATGACGTCGCTAAAGCGTCTGAATCTCAGGGTCGTCGTGATGCCACCAAAATCATGACCATCGCGACTTCTCACGTGGAGTACTCCACCGAGAACCGTCACTACGCTCACGTCGATTGTCCCGGCCACGCTGATTACGTTAAAAACATGATCACCGGTGCTGCTCAGATGGACGGCGCGATTCTGGTTGTTTCCGCTGCGGACGGTCCTATGCCTCAGACCCGTGAGCACGTTCTGCTCGCACGTCAGGTAAACGTTCCTCACATTGTGGTCTTCCTGAACAAGGTTGACGTCGTTGATGACGAAGAACTCCTCGACCTCGTTGAGCTTGAAGTTCGTGAGCTTCTGAACGAGTACAAGTTCCCTGGTGATGACCTGCCTGTTATTCGTGGCTCTGCTTTGGGCGCGATCAAAGGCGAGGACTTCGGCGTTAACTCCATTAAGGAGTTGATGGCGGCGCTTGACGAGCACATTCCTGCTCCTGAGCGTGTCACTGACAAGCCCTTCCTGATGCCTATTGAGGACGTTTTCACCATCTCCGGTCGTGGTACCGTTGTTACCGGTCGTATCGAGCGTGGTGTAATCAACGTTGGTGAGGAAGTTGAAATCGTTGGAATCGAAGACACCTCCACCAGCACGGTGACCGGTGTTGAAATGTTCCGTAAGCTTCTTGACCGCGGCGAAGCCGGTGACAACGTTGGTTGTCTCCTCCGTGGTACCAAGCGTGAGGAAGTTCAGCGTGGTCAGGTCCTGGCGAAGCCGGGCAGCATCACTCCCCACAGCAAGTTCGCTTGTGAGGTGTATGTTCTGAACAAAGACGAAGGTGGACGTCACACTCCATTCTTCAACAACTACCGACCTCAGTTTTACTTCCGTACCACGGACGTTACCGGTAGCATCCAGTTGCCTGACGGCACTGAGATGGTTATGCCTGGTGACAACATCGCTATGACGGTTGAGTTGATCTGCCCCATCGCGATGGAAAAAGAGGTTCGTTTTGCGATTCGAGAAGGTGGCCGCACCGTTGGTGCTGGTGTTGTCACTGACATTATAGAGTAAGGTGTTTCAGGGGTGTGGGATTTTCCGCAGCCCTGCTCATTTTATACAGGGCAATTAAGATTATGCAGGGTGTTCAACTTCGGTTAACACCCTGCATTTATGTGGGCGAGTAACTCCAATTGGTAGAGTAGCGGTCTCCAAAACCGACAGTTGGGGGTTCGAATCCCTCCTCGCCCGCCATTAAGGAAAGAAAGAAATGCTTTCCAAGCAACGATACGTCATCGTGGCAATCCTGGTTATGGCTATTTTATTGGCCATGACATTGGCTCGTGGTTTTGAATGGACCTGGGTTTACCTGGGAATTCAAGATCCCTACATCTTTGGGATTCGCCAGCTACCGCTGACCGCTCTTATGGCATACGTGATAAGTTTTGGCGCGGCGGTATTTTGCCTTAAGCACGAGGTCATTCGTACCTTGGCAACCGAGGTCGTTGATGAGTTGTCAAAGGTCGTATGGCCAACACGCGAGGAGACCGGGCAGGCGACCGTAGTGGTTGTCGTCACGGTCTTGATTTGTTCTGCATTTCTCGGTGTCTTTGATGCCGTGTGGATGTGGTTAACGGATCGACTTCTCGGGATTGGATAGAAAAGTTTAAGTCTGGAGCAGGCCCAGGTGTTTGTCGGGGCAGGCTTGAAGCAGGAACCAGCAATGACGGTAGAAGAACAAAAGGTTGAGATGACATCGGAGGAAGAAGGAACTGACGCAGAGGCGTTGGCACCGGTTGAGTCCGTTGAAATCGAGGCAGAGGCGGCTGAAGAGCCCTCTGATGCTGATACCGAAGATTGTGAGCCTGAATCATCGCCTGAAGATGAAGCACCGGTTAATCCCAACCTTCATTGGTATGTGGTTCACACCTATTCGGGATATGAGAATCGCGCGAAGGCGGGTCTTGAGGAGCGCATCACCCAATTTGGACTGGAAGAGTTCTTTGGTGAGGTGCTGATTCCCACTGAGAATGTGGTGGAATTGTCTAAGGGTGGTCAGAAGCGAACCAGCAAACGGAAATTTTTTCCGGGCTACATGCTGGTTTTAATGGAGCTGACAGACGAGAGCTGGCACCTGGTTAAGGGCACCACTCGAATTACCGGCTTTGTTGGTGGAACGCGAAATCCTCCGAGGGTTCCCCCGGGAGAGGTGGCGCGTCTGACCAAGCAGATTGACGAAGGCACCCTCAAGCCTAAGCCACTTGTTGAGTTTAGAGAGGGTGAAGAAGTTCGTGTGGTGGATGGCCCATTCGCCAATTTCAATGGTGTGGTGGAGTCGGTTAATCCCGACAAGGCTAAAGTACGGGTTATGGTTTCGATTTTTGGTCGTTCAACGCCGGTCGAGTTGGAATTCATTCAAGTAGAAAAAGCGTAGAGTTGCTCATCCCGGCGTGGATGTAGAAGTTAGAGGTTCTAAAATGGCGAAAAAGATATCTGGTTTTATTAAGTTACAGATTCCTGCAGGGAAGGCGAATCCTTCTCCGCCGGTGGGTCCGGCGCTGGGTCAGCATGGCGTAAATATCATGGGTTTCTGCAAGGAGTTCAACGCTCGCACCAAAGAGCAGGGGGATATGATTATTCCCGTGGTGATTACGGTGTATGCAGACCGGTCGTTCAGTTTTATTACCAAAACTCCGCCCGCATCCATTTTGATCAAAAAATATGCAGGGTTAAAGACCACCACCAAGCCTGGTGCCGGTTCAAAAGAGCCCAACAAGATCAAAGTTGGAACCATCAGTCGCGCGCACATTGAAGAAATCGCCAATATTAAGATGCCTGATTTGAATGCGAAAGATCTTCCTGGGGCCATGAATATCATTATGGGCACCTGTAAGAGCATGGGAATTCAGGTTGAAGACTAGACAGGTTGAGAGTTGGTCCCTATAAGGGCCCTCTTTTTGAGCAGGAGGCTTTCGGGCCGTTGGAACTGCAGGGATAAAAATGGCAAAGATGAGCAAGCGTCACGCCAGCAACCGGAGCGGTGTTGATCGTGATAAGCGTTACGGACTGACCGAAGCTATTGAGCTTTTGAAGTCTGGGTCCAAGGTGAAATTTGACGAGACCGTTGAAGTGGCCGTCAGATTAGGCGTTGATCCCAAAAAATCCGACCAGATGGTTCGTGGAGCGGTGAGTCTTCCCCACGGAACCGGAAAAACTGTACGAGTCCTGGTTTTCGCTAAAGGCGAGAAAGAGGCGGAGGCTAAGGAAGCCGGCGCTGATTTCGTTGGTGCCGAGGAGCTGGTGGACAAGATCAAGGGTGGATGGCTTGAGTTCGACAAGGTCATCGCTACCCCTGATATGATGCCCAAAGTGGGTCCCATCGCGCGAGTGCTTGGTCCTCGTGGTCTGATGCCGAACCCTAAGGTTGGCACGGTCACCAAGGACGTTGGCAAAGCGGTCGCTGAGCAGAAAGCCGGTCGTGTGGAGTTTCGGGTTGAAAAGGCCGGGATCATTCACGCCCCGATTGGCAAGATGGGCTTTGAAGTGTCCAAGCTTAGTGAGAACTTCGCGACCATTCTGGAGCAGATCCAGAAGTTGAAGCCTCAAACCTCGAAAGGCACCTACGTTCGAGGGATCACCCTAACCAGTACCATGGGCCCGGGCATTAAGCTGGACCCATTGAAGGCGCAAGCCGGGAGTGAGGGCTAACACATGTTGCGCAGTGAAAAAGAACAGTTCATTACCGAGATGCAGGGTGAGCTCGAGCGAGCCTCCGGCGTCTTATTTCTCGATTTTACTGGTTTGACGGTTGAAGAGGCCGATTTCGTCCGGGGCAAATACCGCGAGAATAACGTTGGTTATCGCGTGGTTAAAAACACCCTGATGACTCGTGCTCTTCTGGGGACGAGCTATGAGAACGCCGCGGATTGCCTGAAGGGCTCCCCGACCGGCGTGGTCATTGGCTACGACGAGCCCGTAACCGCCGCAAAAATCACTTTTGAGATGCTGGAAGATAACAAGCATCTTCGAGTGAAGGGCGGCATTCTGGATGAAAAGGCTATTAACGTCAGCGAAGCTGAGGCCCTCTCCAAGATGCCTAGCCAGGAAGAGCTACAAGCAGAGATTATTACCTTGGCGATGAGTCCTGGACGTCATTTGTTAGGGCAGATGAAGAATCCCGCCGGTGTTCTGGTTGGGGCAATTGATCAGTTAGTTAAAAATTTAGGTGAAGAGTAAGCCCCAACCAAGAGTTGAGGTTCAGATCTCGTTTTTGCACTACGGAAGGTAGTGTAAGCGTACAAGGAGTTTAGTTATGGCAGAGGCAGCACGTGATTGGAATGCAGAAATCAAGGACATGGGCGACAAGATTGTCGGTATGACCCTTCTGCAGGCTAAGGAACTCAGTGATTATTTGAAAGAAGAGCATGGTCTTGAGGCCGCAGCCGGTGGAGCCGTGATGATGGCAGCTGGCGCTGCGGGCGGTGACGCAGCAGGCGCTGCTGAGCCTACCGAGTTCAACGTTGTTCTTCTTTCCGCTGGCGACAAGAAAATTCAGGTTATTAAAGAGGTTCGTGCAGCAACTGGCCTCGGGCTCAAAGAAGCCAAAGACCTGGTTGACAACGCTCCCGGCAATGTCAAAGAAGGCTTGGAGAAGGACGCCGCTGAGGAGCTTAAAGCTAAGCTCGAAGCAGCTGGCGCTAACGTCGAGCTGAAGGCATAATTAGAGGTTCGAGTGTAAATATGCCAGGAATTTCGATTTTATCGGTTTCTGGTATATACATTCGCAACGCCTCGAGAGAGTCGTAGATAGGGGTGTACCCGAGTGGTATACCCCTATCTGTATTTGTAAACGGCACCTTTATGAATGGAGCGGTTCCGCGCATGGCCCAGATTCAGGACAATTTTCGAATGAGGAAGGATTTTGGGAAGATTGATAGTCTTATCAAGCTTCCTAATCTCATTGATACACAGAAGCGCAGCTACGATAAGTTTTTGCAGCTGGATGTTGATCCTGACAAGCGTGAAGATGTGGGGCTGCAGGCCGTCTTCAGACGCGTTTTTCCCATTAAGGATTTTAATGAGACCGCGTCTCTTGATTTTGTCAAATACGAGATCGACGCTCCTAAATACGACGTGGATGAATGCCATCAGCGTGGGATGACCTATGCGGCGCCCATGAAGGTGTCCATTCAGCTGATTGTCTGGGAGGCCGATGAGGTTACCGGGCAGCAGTCGGTTCGCTCGGTTAAGGAGCAGGACGTCTATTTTGGTGAAGTCCCTCTGATGACCGAGAACGCGACTTTTATCATCAATGGTACTGAGCGCGTTATTGTTTCCCAGCTGCATCGAAGTCCAGGGGCGTTTTTCTTCGTAAACCAGGACAAGAGCAAGAGCGGGGTTGCAGGCAAGTTGATTCACAGTGCACGGATTATCCCGAACCGTGGGTCATGGCTGGACTTTGAGTTTGACACCAAGGATATCCTGCACGTTCGAATTGACCGTCGCCGCAAGATGCCCGCGACCATCTTATTGAAGGCGCTGGGTTATTCTGCGAAGGAATTGCTCGACTATTTTTACGACACCGAGAGCATCTTTCTGGTTGGCAAGGGCGAGTATGAGAAGAGCGTCAACTTGGAGCTGCTTTTGGGGCAGCGGGCGACTCGTGACATCACAGTCCCCGACGGCGATGAAGTAATCGTTCGTAAAAACCGTAAGTTTACCCGTTCGGCGATTCGCAAGATCCAAAAATTCGGGATTGAGCGTATTCAGGTGGACGAAGAGCAAGTGCTCGGCTCCGCTTGTGCCGAAGACGTGATCGACGAAGAGACCGGTGAAGTTCTGCTGCAAGCCAACGAGACGGTGACCGCCGAAAAGCTGGAGCTGCTTCAGGAGCATGGGGTAGAGAGCTTTCAGATCCTCTTTATTGATGGATTGAACGTTGGGCCCTTTCTGCGCAACACCTTGCTGGTTGATAAGGTGGAGAGCCTGGATGAGGCCCTCATTGAGATTTATCGGCGCCTGCGTCCCGGTGACCCGCCGACGGCAGACACGGCCAAGGCCCTCTTTGAGAACCTCTTTTTCAACCCGGAGCGCTACGACCTCTCGCGTGTGGGACGTTTGAAGCTCAACCATAAGTTCGGCATCGAGGAGAGCATCGACAACACGGTCCTCTCCAAGCGGGACATTATGGAAGTGGTGCGTTACCTGCTTGATCTGAAGAACGGCAAGGGCCAGGTGGATGACATTGATCACCTCGGTAACCGTCGTGTTCGCGCCGTGGGTGAGCTGCTTGAGAATCAGTTTCGAGTGGGGCTGGTTCGAATGGAGCGGGCGATTCGCGAGCGAATGAGCCTGCAGGAAATCGAAACGTTGATGCCGCACGATTTGATCAACGCCAAGCCTGTCTCGGCGGTGATTAAAGAGTTCTTTGGCTCGTCTCAGCTCTCCCAGTTTATGGATCAGACCAACCCCTTGTCTGAGGTTACGCACAAGCGTCGTTTGTCTGCACTCGGACCAGGGGGCCTGACCCGCGAGCGAGCGGGTTTTGAGGTGCGCGACGTTCACCCGACCCACTATGGTCGAATCTGTCCGATTGAGACTCCTGAGGGACCGAACATTGGTTTGATCTCCTCCTTGTCCACCTATGCCCGTGTGAACGAATACGGCTTTGTGGAGACGCCTTACCGCCGGGTGGACCATGGCAAGGTGACCGACGAGGTTGAGTTTTATAGCGCCCTGCAGGAGGAGCAGCACGTCATTGGCCAGGCCAACGCCGCGGTGGACGCTGAAGGTCGATTTCAGGATACGCTCGTGGCTGCTCGACGCGGCTCTGACGTGTTGATGGTACGGCCCGAAGAGATCTCTCTGATGGACGTCTCTCCGAAGCAGCTGGTGTCGGTAGCGACCTCGTTGATTCCTTTTCTTGAGAACGATGACGCGAATCGAGCGCTGATGGGCTCGAACATGCAGCGTCAGGCAGTGCCGCTGGTTCGCACGGAGGCCCCTCTGGTGGGCACAGGCATGGAAGAGTCCGTGGCCCGTGACTCCGGTGTGACCGTGACCGCACGCCGCGACGGTGTGGTTGAGTCGGTGGACGCGACCCGCATCGTGGTTAAAGCGGAGTCCGAGGATGCGGACTCCACGGATGTGGCTCAAGAAGTCGACATCTACAACCTGATTAAATACCAGCGTTCTAATCAAAACACCTGCATCAACCAGCGCCCCATTGTGCGCAAGGGTGACCGGGTGCGTGTGAACGATTGCATCGCGGATGGTCCCTCGACTGACCGGGGTGAGTTGGCTCTCGGACGAAACCTGGTGGTGGCGTTCATGCCTTGGCATGGATACAACTTTGAGGACTCCATCCTCATGAGTGAGCGGCTGGTCCACGAGGACTATTATACGTCGGTTCATATCGAGGAGCTGGAGTGTATCGCTCGAGATACCAAGCTGGGCAAAGAGGAGATCACCCGTGATATCCCGAACGTCGGCGAAGAGGCTCTGAAGGACCTCGACGAGGCCGGGATTGTTCGCATCGGTGCGGAGGTCAAGGCGGGCGACGTGCTGGTGGGCAAGATTACCCCCAAGGGCGAGACCCAGCTCTCTCCTGAAGAGAAGCTCCTGCGGGCCATCTTTGGTGAGAAGGCCGGTGACGTTCGTGACACCTCCCTGCGGGTCTCTCCCGGTGTAACGGGAACGGTGATCGGCGCTCAGGTGTTTTCCCGAAAAGGCATCGAGAAAGACGAGCGGGCTCTGGGAATTGAAGAAGAAGAGGAAGCTCGACTTCTTAAGGACCAGAACGCCGAGATCAAGATTATTCAGGACAGCGCACGCCGTAAAATGCTTGGCCAGTTGGTCGGGCAGTCGGCCAGCTCTCGCCTTGTGGATGACAAGGGCAACGTGCTTCTTCCCAAGGGGCCTCTGACTGATGAGAACCTGGCGGACGTTCGGACGAAGTACCTCGGCGAGATTCGGGTCGGTGACGACGGGGTCGAAGACAAGATCGAAGCGATCCTCGACTCCATGGAAGAGCGCGTGGCGCTGGTTAAGATGGCCTTTGGTGACAAGATCGCACGCCTTAAGAAGGGTGATGAACTCGCCCCTGGTGTGATCAAGATGGTGAAGGTGTACATCGCCATTAAGCGTCGTCTGCAGGTCGGCGATAAGATGGCCGGTCGTCACGGAAACAAGGGTGTTATCAGCCGGATTCTTCCGGTCGAAGACATGCCCTATCTGCCGGACGGTACGCCAGTCGACATCGTTTTGAACCCCTTGGGTGTTCCCAGTCGTATGAACGTCGGCCAGATTTTGGAGACTCATCTTGGATGGGGCGCCAAGCAGGTTGGTCGTCGACTGGAGCAGTTCATCGAGAAGAATTACAGCGCGGACAAGGTTCGAGCAGAGCTCAAGAACTTCTTTGACTCCGGTGACGAGAAGAGTTTCGTGGACGGCCTGGAGGCCGAGGAGGTTACGCGACTCGCGCGCCAGGTTAAAGGCGGGATTCACTTCGCGACCCCGGTGTTTGAGGGAGCGCAGGAGAAGGAGATCTCCGACGTTCTGGTGAAGGCTGGTCAGGCTGACTCTGGGCAGATTGTGCTCTTTGATGGTCGCACCGGCGAGCCATTTGACCAGGATGTCACCGTGGGTGTGATGTATGTGTTGAAGCTGCATCACCTGGTGGACGACAAGATTCACGCGCGGTCCATCGGACCTTATTCGTTGGTGACTCAACAGCCGCTTGGTGGAAAGGCCCAATTTGGGGGTCAGCGTCTGGGTGAGATGGAGGTCTGGGCCATGGAAGCGTACGGCGCTGCCTATGCCCTTCAGGAGTTCCTCACCGTGAAGTCGGATGACGTTCAGGGTCGGACACGGATGTACGAGGCGATTGTCAAGGGCGAGAACACGCTTGAGGCCGGTGTGCCTGAGTCGTTCAATGTTCTGATGAAAGAGCTTCAGGCGCTGTGTCTTGATGTAGAGATGATGGATGATGACGGGATGGCGCCAGCGCTTTAACGTTGATTTCGAAGTATTTTGGATTTGTTTAAGAGTTAAACCGTAAGAGTTTACGAAAGTGGGGCTACTGTGAAGGATATCTTCTCATTTTTCGAGAAGCCGAAGGACCCGGTTAATTTCAGTTCGCTTCGTGTTTCGATTGCCAGTCCCGAAAAGATTCGGGAGTGGTCACATGGTGAGGTTAAGAAGCCTGAGACCATCAACTACCGAACGTTCAAGCCTGAGCGTGATGGTCTCTTCTGCGCCAAGATCTTCGGCCCCGTAAAAGATTACGAGTGCAACTGCGGCAAGTACAAGCGGATGAAACACCGCGGTATTGTGTGTGAGAAGTGTGGCGTTGAGGTTATTCAGTCGAAGGTTCGTCGTGAGCGTCTTGGGCACATCAACCTTGCGACCCCTGTCGCGCACATCTGGTTTTTGCGTTCTTTGCCTTCGCGAATTGGTGCCCTGCTGGATATGACCCTGAAGGAGCTTGAGAAGGTCCTTTATTGCGAGTGTTATGCCGTGACTGAGGTGGGGGACACCACCCTCACTTTGGGACAGATTTTGACGGAGGAGGAGCACCAGGAGGCCTCTGACGAGTTTGGCCTGGGCAGCTTCTCGGCGTCCATGGGTGGTGAGGCGATTCAGGCGTTGTTGAAAGAGGCCGATATCGAAGTGCTTTGCAAAGAGCTCCGAGTCGATATGGTTGAGACCAACTCTGAGGCCAAGCGAAAGAAGTATGCGAAGCGCTTGAAGGTGGCTGAGGCGATTCGTGACTCCGGGAACCGCGCTGAGTGGTTGATGCTCGAGGTTATTCCCGTTCTGCCTCCGGATCTGCGCCCTCTGGTTCCTCTGGACGGTGGACGTTTCGCGACCTCTGATCTGAACGACCTTTATCGTCGTGTGATCAACCGAAACAACCGACTGAAGCGCCTTCAGGAGTTGAACGCTCCTGAGATTATTATTCGAAATGAGAAGCGCATGCTTCAAGAAGCGGTGGACGCGTTGTTTGATAACGGTCGCCGTGGAAAGAGCATCACCGGACCGAACAAGCGTCCTCTGAAGTCTCTCTCCGACATGATTAAGGGGAAGCAGGGGCGTTTTCGTCAGAACCTTCTTGGCAAGCGGGTCGATTATTCGGCGCGTAGTGTTATCGTCACCGGGCCGGAGTTGAAGCTTCACCAGTGTGGTTTGCCGAAGGTGATGGCGCTGGAGCTCTTTAAGCCCTTTATCTACAACAAGCTGGAAGAGCGCGGCTATGTGACAACCATCAAAAGCGCAAAGAAGATGGTTGAAAAGCAGATGCCTGAGGTGTGGGATATCCTTGATGAGGTTATTCGAGAGCACCCGGTTATGCTTAACCGTGCACCTACCTTGCACCGTCTTGGGATTCAGGCCTTTGAGCCCGTGTTGATTGAAGGCAAGGCGATTCAGCTGCATCCTTTGGTTTGTACCGCGTTTAACGCCGACTTTGACGGTGACCAGATGGCGGTTCACGTGCCTCTCTCGGTTGAAGCGCAGCTTGAGACTCGTGTTTTGATGATGTCCACCAACAATATCCTGAGCCCCGCCAATGGTCGTCCGATCATCGTGCCGACGCAGGATATCGTTTTGGGATGTTATTATATGACCCGTGAGCGTCCTGGTGTGCTTGGTGAGGGGATGCGTTTTGCGAACCCCGTTGAGGTTCGGGCAGCCTACGATCATGACTCGGTGAGCATTCACGCTTCGATTAATTGCATTGTGAAGGGCGAGAAGTGCGAAACCACCGTGGGTCGGGTTTTGCTTTACGAGGTGGTTCCTGACGAAATCCCCTTTGAGCTGGTCAATAAGGTGATGGACAAGAAGGCCCTTGGTGGGTTGATTGACTATTGCTATCGCCAGTGTGGTCAGAAGGCGACAGTTCTGCTGGCAGACCACCTGCGAACCACGGGGTACACCAACGCAACCAAAGCCGGTATCTCCATTTGTGTTCAGGATATGGTTATTCCTGATGCGAAGCAGCTCTTTGTGGAGAAGGCCCAGGAGCAGGTGCAGGAGATCGAGAATCAATACGCTGAAGGTTTAATTACCGACGGTGAGCGCTACAATAAAGTTATTGATATCTGGTCCCGGGTTGCTGAGGAGCTTGAGGTCGAGTTGATGAACAACATCGCGACCGAAACCTACCAGGATGCCGAGGGCAGTGACCAATCCACCGCGTCGTTTAACGCCATTTACATCATGGCTGATTCCGGTGCGCGGGGTTCTCGTCAGCAGATCAAACAGCTGGCGGGGATGCGTGGTTTGATGGCTAAGCCATCTGGTGAGATTATTGAAACACCGATTACGGCTAACTTCCGTGAGGGCCTCTCGGTTCTTCAGTACTTTATCTCCACCCACGGTGCTCGTAAGGGTCTGGCGGATACGGCGCTTAAAACCGCCAACTCCGGGTATTTGACTCGTCGACTTGTGGATGTTGCTCAGGACATCGTTGTTCGTGAGTTTGATTGCGGCACCTTGGACGGTATCGACATCGAGGCGCTTGTTGAGGCGGGTGAGGTGATTGAGCCTCTCGGGGATCGTATTCTCGGTCGTGTGGCCCTTGAGGATATTATCCATCCTCACAGTGATCAGATTGTGGTGGCTGCAGGTGAAGAGATCGACGAGAAGAAAGTCGTTGAGATCAACAACTCGCCAATTCGGAAGGTTCGTGTTCGTTCACCGATGACCTGTCAGACTCGCAGCGGAATTTGTATCGAGTGTTATGGTCGTGATTTGTCCCGTGGCCACAAGGTCAATGTGGGCGAGACGGTGGGTGTTATCGCCGCTCAATCCATTGGTGAGCCGGGAACCCAGCTGACCATGCGTACCTTCCACATTGGTGGTATCGCATCGGGTCGTGCAGCCCAGTCTACCTTGGAGGCCCGCGGAGACGGGGTGGTTCGCTACAACAACCTCAGCATCATCAAGAAAGACGATGGTAGCCTTGTGGTGATGAACCGCAACGGCGAGATCTCCATTGTGGATGAGAGTGGTCGTGAGCGTGAGCGCTATAATGTTAATTATGGTGCCCGGGTTCATTTCCAGGATCAGGATGTCATTAAGGCGGGGGATACGATCTGCGAATGGGATCCCTTCTCCACGCCGGTTTTGACCGAGGTTGATGGAATCGTGAAGTATGGTGACGTTATTGAAGGCGTGACCATGCAGGAAGAACTTGATGACGTGACCGGTTTGTCCCGGCGTACCATCATCGAGTCCAAGGATAAGGACACTCGCCCACGTCTTTCGATTAAAGATGAGCGGGACGAGACCTTAAAGCTGCCCGACAGCGAAAACCCTGCTCGTTATTACCTTTCTATTGGCACCACCATTGTCGTGGCACCAGGGGATACGGTTCAGGCGGGTGACGTTATCGCGCGTATTCCACGTGAGACCACGAAAGATAAGGACATCACCGGGGGTCTGCCACGGGTTGCTGAGCTCTTTGAGGCCCGTAAGCCCAAGGATCACGCGTTGATCTCCGAGATTGACGGCGTTGTTCAGTTCGGCAAGGACACCAAAGGCAAGCGAAAGATTGTCGTGGTTCCCGATGTTGGCGAGCCTGCGGAGTATCTGGCGCCCAAAGGTCGTCACCTCACGGTTCAGGAGCATGACCGGGTAAGAGCCGGTGAGCCTCTGATGGATGGTCCGATTAATCCCCACGATATTTTACGGGTGGAGGGGGATAAAGCCCTCGCCAAGTATCTGGTGGATGAGATTCAAGAGGTTTATCGACTGCAGGGTGTTCGGATCAACGACAAGCACATCGAGACGATTTGTCGTCAGATGCTGCGACGTATTCGTGTCACCGATGTGGGTGAGACCGGTTTCCTCATCGATGAGATGGTGGAGAAGCGTGCCTTTGAAGATGAGAATGAGCGAGTGATGGCTGAAGGCGGGCGACCGGCTATTGGTGAGCCGCTGCTGCTCGGAATTACCAAAGCATCGCTCTCTACGGAGTCGTTTATTTCTGCGTCGTCCTTCCAGGAGACCACTAAGGTTCTTACGGAAGCTTCGATTCAGGGCAAGGTGGACGCGCTCGCTGGTCTGAAAGAGAACGTCATTATGGGTCGCTTGATTCCTGCGGGCACCGGTCTCGGTGGCTACTCCAAGTTGTCTTCGGTGGTTGATCCGGAGCTGCTTGAAGAGGATGAAGAGTACGAAATGACCGTTGACGATCGCGAAGGGCCGCTGCTGGCGAGCCTGCCTGGAATCGCGGTCAACGAATAAATCAGTTGAAACAAGAGCAAGTGCTTGCTGTTCTGGCAGCAAGCACTTATTCTTGCGCACCATGCTAAATCACAAGTTTCAGTCATTGTTGGCGCGCGCTGCGAGTTCTACTTGGAGCTTGAGCGTACCGCTGTGTTTTCTGGCGTTGGGGTTGGTGCTGCTGGCGAATCCTGCGGCGGCTCAGGAGCTGGTGGGGGCGCAAAAGTGCAAGTCCTGTCACGAATTTGAATTTAAAGTTTGGGCGGATGGCCCACACGCGAAGGCCCGCAAGAGTTTAAAGCCTGCGGAGCTGGCAGACTCGAAGTGTAACACCTGCCACACCATGAAATGGGACCAGCAGGCGAAAGAACCCGCGAGCGTTCAGTGTGAACGGTGTCATGGTCCAGGGGAGTATTATCATCGCCCCTACGTCATGCGTGATAGGGAGCTTGCGCGAGTGCTTGGTTTGGTGGAGGTGAAGGAGGCGCATTGTCGGCAGTGTCACACCCAGGACACGCCGAGTATTCGTCCTTTCAACTTTAAGGAGATGTGGTCGAGGATCGATCACGGGCGCGAAGCGCGCCTGGCTTGGGAGAAAGCCCAGGTGGGAACTCCAGGCGACAAATAACAGGGTTGTTTCGTTCTTATCGCTGGGAGCGTGGACTCAAGAGGATCAGGTAGTCATGGCGACACGTTTTGTGGCCTCCGGGGCCAACGCGAAGGAATTGCAGGAACTTGGTGGGGCAGAGTTTGCTTTTGTGGGCAGGTCTAATGTTGGGAAGAGCTCCCTGGTGGGGGCTTTGATTGGCGCACCGAAGTTGGTTCGCACCTCAAGAACCCCAGGACGGACGCAAATGCTCAACCTCTTTGAGTCTCGCACCGATTTTGCGTTGGTGGATTTGCCCGGCTATGGCTACGCGAAACTCTCCAAGAAGCACCGCGCTTCGCTCAAGAAGATGATTTTTGAGTTTATCGTTCAGCGCCCCTGCCTGACGGCGGTGGTGCAGATTGTGGACGCTCGTCGGGAAAAGGTGAGCGAAGATGATCTTGAGTTGACCGACTGGGTGCTGAGCAACGAGTGTCCTTTGGTCACGGTGATCACGAAGATTGATCTTATCCCTAAGACAAAGCGTCTGCCCCAGGTGAAGAAGATTGAGGAGAGCCTCGGTATCCCGCGTGGTTCGGCGGTGCTCTGCTCCTCCAAAACCGGTGAGGGGCGAAAGATTCTCTATTCAAGACTGCTGGAGATGTGCTGATGCTGGGACCCATCGCGCTCCTTTGCTTTGCGCTGGGGGCGTCGCCGTCCTCAGATCCTGGCACGCTCGTGGACAGGGTGATCGCGGTGGTGGGGGAAGAGGTTGTTACCGAGAGTGAGCTTCATGTGGAAGCACGGATTGCGCTGGCTTATCGCGAGGGGGAAGAAGCCGCGACGTCTCCTCTCGCTTCGGAGCTGCTCGACTCCTTGAGAGGCTACGTGATTAACCAACTGGTCATTATGATTCACGCGCGTCGGCTTGGGGCGGCGGATGTTTCCCAGGAGCGACTCACCGCGGTGATGGACCGATTTCGTTCCCGTTTTTCGTCCTATGTGGCTTATCAGGCCTTTCTGAGGCGCTATGGGATTGGGGAGGAGACGGTTCGCCGGATTTTGCGCCGCGATTTGCGCAATGAGCTCTTCATTAACAAGAGGTTACAAAGACCGGGGGAGAAGGGCACCGCCAAAGGGGCCAATAAGAAACGGGAAGAAGCGCTCGCGCTTTGGTTGGATCAGATGAAGAGATCGCTTAACATTCGAGTATTGGGGGCGAATCACCGTCTCGAATCTCCCTAGGAAGCGCCATGCTCCCCACCGACATGAGGACGCCGTTCATTCATTGTCGAGTTGCAGGAGTAGAGGACAGTGAGGGGCTGGCGCAGTTAAAGTTGGCGGGAGAAGACAGGTGGACGCAAAGCAAATTTGAAAACGAACTTTCGGTGTTGAGTTCTCGCGGCTGGGTCGCGGTGGGGGGGCAGGACGTTAAAGGTTATCTGCTTTTGCGCTGCGCGGGGGAGTCGTGGGATGTGGTGCGCGTGGGAGTTGAGCGAGAGAGTCGCCGTCAGGGCATTGGACGGATGTTGCTGCGAACGGCTTGTGTGGCCATTGATCGAGCCGGGGGCCAGGAGGTTTTTCTGGAGGTTCGTGAGGGCAATGGGGCGGGCATCGCTCTCTATCGAAGTGTGGGGTTTCAGCGCTGCGGGCACCGCTCGAATTATTACGAAGACAATGGGGAAGATGCTCTGGTGATGAGGCTTGATCTCTCGGTGGGGCCTGTTATTGGAGGCAAAACTCCTGGGAAACGACATGGTAACATCGATTAAAAAGCAGCAGGCAC
>JAZAIZ010000398.1:0-5783 GCA_036230545.1 Myxococcota bacterium | reverse complement strand
GGCCACCTCAGTGGTGCCAGGCGCCGCAATGCCCAGCAGCAGCGCACGGGGACGAGCGCCCATGGCGGCCATATCCGAGAGGTTTATCGCGGCTGCTTTATGGCCCACGTCCCGAAAGGAGGCCCAGCGCAGGTCAAAATCCACTCCCTCCACCATCATATCCGTGGAAAGCACCGTGGCGGGACCAACTTTTTGCAGAAGAGCAGCATCATCGCCGATGCCAATGGCGACGCCGGGTTGTGGATGTTTCGAAAGATTTTGCAGTTGGCGCAGGACAGAAACCTCCCCCGCCTCGGCGAGGGTGGTCATACCCGTACTCCATAAAATGAGGGTAGCGTCATGGTAGAAACTAGCTACTTGAAACAGGACTAAAATCAATGGCTTCCGGAGACAATTTTGAATGGAATCCCCCGAAATTTGGGCTCAGATCGCAACGCGAGGCTTTTGGACCCCGCTGATTGACACCCCAATTCGAGGACACCTACACTAAATATATGGCTTTAGTGACCACCCAGCAGTTTCTTCAGGAAAAAGGCATCTCTCTCTTGTTTGCCTGCTCGCTTCTTATCATGCTTGACCCCATGGCCTTTCTCACGGTCGGCATTATTCTGGGGCAGGGCCATTTTATCATCGCGTATATTTATAAACTTCGCTCGGGGCGTCTCTCGTGGTGGGGGTTTTCCATCTGGGTGGCGGTCACCATCTTTATGCTGGTGGTGTTCTCTGCGCCGGAGATGCATGTGCCGCTCTCGCTGATGATGACTCTCTACCTCGTCACCCACGGGGTGGTGGATGACCGTTTTCTTGGCAAGCCCGAGAAGAGTCGACTCGTGGGTCTTGAGATGCTGATTTTGCTCGCGCTCTATTATGCGATGGTGATCGACATGGTGTATCCCACCGCGGCCATTCGCGGGTTGGTGATTGTTGGGGCGGGCGTGGGGCTCATCCCCTACTTTCTTTTGGCGCGCCGCTCCAAGGATGGACTGGACGTGTTCAACGGATTTTTTCTCATGCAGATCCTGGTGCTGATGGGTGTAATGCAGCTTGGATTCTTGCCGGTGCTCTTTCTCTTTAACGTCACCGCAGCCCTCTATCACTATACGGTCTGGTATGTTGTCTCAGCGCGAAAAACCGAGAACAACCCAAAGAGTCGTCGGACCCTGATTGGCTGGGTGGGAGGCGTTCACGTTGCGCTGGTAGCGTTGTTTTTGGTGTTCACCAACACGGCCTGGGGAGCATCGAGTCTCTTTTTTATCTTTGACGAACAGTATTTTTTGATCTGGGCGTTTCTGCACTTTTTCAGCTCTACGCGACTCTCGGATTTTGATTATTTTAAGGCGATCATCACAGGGCCCCCTGCTTCTCAAGCGGCCGAGCCCGCGAGAGTCTAAAAACGCTCCCTTCATTGCGTAGCCCGCGCCCACAACGAAAACCACAACCTGCAATCGCACTCCACCGCCACTCAGTGCTAGGGTGCTGTCCATCATTCACGTAGAGGGTTGAGGAGCGCTTTATGAAGTATCGAGTTTTTCCGGGTACCTCCCTGGAGGTGTCCGTGGTGGGGATGGGGTGCTGGGCGATTGGGGGGAAGTGGTGGGGAGATGACGTGCGAGATAGCGACTCGATCGCCGCGGTGCACGCAGCCCTTGAATGCGGTGTGAACTTTTTTGACACCGCGCCCCTCTACGGACATGGGCATGCCGATGAGATCTTGCTTCAGGCCCTTGGCTCCAAGCGCCATGACGTGGTCATCGCAACCAAAGTTGGGGTTCGCCTGCAGGGCGCCGGAGGACACGCGCAAAGTGATCTGAGCGCGACCCATGTGCGCGAAGATGTAGAAGCGAGTCTTCGCCGTCTGGAGCTGGAGCAAATTCCCCTCCTTCAGATTCACTGGCCCTGCGAGATGGACACGCCTCCTCAGGAGACCATGGAGACGCTTTTGGAGTTGCAGCACGAAGGCAAGGTGGCCCATATTGGAGCATGCAATTATAATCACCGGGGGCTGAGTGAACTTTTGCAGCATGGTCCGCTGACGTCCCTGCAAACACCGCTCTCGATGGTGAGGAGTCGCTTTGAACCAGCCCTGCAGGAGCTATGCAGTGGGGATTCTCCCACCACAAACCCCATAGGAGTCATCGGTTATGAGCCCCTTTGTCGGGGCCTATTAACGGGCAAGTACCGCGTGATGACCTCGTTTCCTCCCGGGGACGTCCGGGCCCAGGATGATTGGTTTAAGGGAACGCGATTTCTTCGGGTGCTTGGACTGGTGAGGGTGCTGGATAAAGTGGCGGAGAAGGTTAAAACCTCACTCCCGACCCTTGCAGTGGCATGGTCCGCTAATCGCCCGGGGGTCACCACCAGCATCGTCGGGGCAAAGCGTGCCGAGCAGATTCAAGAGACCGCCGACGCGAGTGATTTGCTGGAGCACCCTCGCTTGTGGCCAGTCTTGAACAGGATTGTGAATGAGTATCCGCCTATTTAAAGCGGAACTTAGAGCAACAAGAGACCCGCTTCACGAAGCACCTCCCATTGGGGAGAGAAGTTATTCCAATTGCCAGGAAACGTCGAACGGGCCTCGCTTAATCCATAGACCGGTGCCTGGGGCCTCGCAGCGTCCAGGGTTTGCCCTATCCAGGTGGCGACCTCCGGAGAGCATGGTAACTCCCAGCTACCACCGGGGCTGTGTAGAATAACCCCCTCTTCGGTCTCGAGGGTGTCTCCACCAATCCAGAGCAGTTGAGTGCCGGTGTCGTCGCTGATTCCCACCGCATTTTGAATTCGCTGAGGGGATTCTGTGGTGGGGGGCATGGGAAAATCGAACCAGGTGTGGACCGGACGCTGGAACTCTTTTCCCTTCATCCAGGCGCGCAGGGCGAGCGGGAGGATGTCGTCGAAACGGTCGTGGTTGGCACCAGTGGGGTCCTCATGAGCAAGATCATTATTTGCGAAGGCGGTGGGGGAGTTGGGGAGGATGTTTATTTTAAACTTGCCTGGTTCAGCATGCACCGGTGCATGGCGAGTAACCACAAAGCGATGCCAGAAAGCGGAGTTGATAAGCCCGGTGGCGAAGAGCTGTCGCACAAGCTCCATGGAGTCGACGGTCTCTTGATCGGTCTGGGTGGGGAAGCCATACATGAGGTAGGCATGTACCAGCACCCCCGCGTCTTGAAAGGCCTGAGCCGCCTGGGCAACCTGCTCCACAGAGACGCCTTTTTGCATCAGCTCGAGGAGGCGGTTGCTCGCGACCTCTAAGCCCCCGGTCACCGCAACGAGCCCTGCGGCAGAGAGCAGCCGACAGAGTTCGGGGGTGAAGGTTTTTTCAAAGCGGATATTGCCCCACCAGGTGATCGAGATACGACGGCGCAGAAGCTCAAGGGCGAAGGCCTTCATCATTTTTGGGGGCGCGGCTTCGTCAACGAAGTGAAAGCCCGAGTTGCCCGTTTGGGCGATAACCTCTTCGATGGTGTCTACCAGGTCAGAGACGCTGGCGTTCTCATAGTGGGAAATATAATCGAGGCTGGTGTCGCAAAATGAGCATTTTTTCCAATAGCATCCATGAGCGAGGGTAATTTTGTTCCAGCGCCCGTCCGACCAGAGCCGATGGGCGGGGTTCAAGGTGTCGACGAGTTTGAGGTAGTGATCAAGCTTCAGGCCCTCAAAGTCGGCCGCGCTGGTCATGGGGATGCGGTCTTTCGGTTGGTGATGGTAGCCCTTGGAGGTTCGAGTTCGCTGACGTTGGTCTTCGCCGGTGTTGAAGTAGTGCAGCAGGGCTTTGAGGGGAGCCTCACCGTCGTCATAGGTGAGCGCGTCGAAATAATTCCAGAGTGCGGGCTCGTTGACTTCGCGCAGCTCGGTGTTGACGTAGCCACCACCGGCAACCACTTTGACTCCCCGCTCTTTGAGGCGTTTAGCGATACGCAGGGCACCGTAGAGATTGCCGGGAAAGGGGATGGAGAGCCCCACGACGTCGGCGGTGATGGTGTCGGTGAGGGCGTCGAGTTGCTTGTCAATGAGGGTGGTTTGCTGAAGGCGTGCTTCGAGAGGGGTGAACTCGATGGGGCCCGTGCCGAGATGTCGTTGATAGGACGTGAGAGAGAAGCCCTCGTCGACGCAGGCGCCAATGAGGTCGGCGATGTCTTCAAAATAGAGGGTGGCGAGATAGGTGGCAGCCTCATCAATGGAGCCCGGACCGAAATCTTCGAGGGAGGCGGCCTCGAGACGGGGGCCGCCGGGCAGAAAGGAGGTCTCAAGGATACGGCGAGCGAGAGTGCCGTCCTTGCCCTGGAGAAATCTTACGACGGAATCGATAACCGCCTCGTGCTGGTCACGCAGGGCAAGAAATCGCCAGGCGGGCTCGGGGAGCTCATCGTGTTGCTCCATGGCATCGAAGATAGTGCGGAGACCCTCTTTGGAGAAGAGCTTGAGGATCAACTCGATGCCGAGGTCTCGCTGAGAGCACGGGATGCCCTCTTGGCGAAGGTAGCGGGCCAGGTATCCCGTGGAGGGATAAGGCGTGTTGAGTTGCGTTAAGGGTGGCAGGACCAAACAGAGCTGCATGGGGGGACTATTAGGGTCACTTTCGCAATTGCGCAAGGAAAGAACGCCAAATCAGGCTCCGGAGACGTGATTGGGGAGCTAAAAAGGCTGGCGAGGGTGGTTGATTCTTTTTATAGTCGCCGCAGATGGGATTAACCGGGAGGCTGCGTGTGGAGAAATCTTTAAGAGGCATTCTATGGCGGGATTTGCCATTGGTGAATTATGCGCTTTATGCGGTGGGTATCGCGCATGCGGAGATCAGTAATTTGCCGACCCAGCGCCTGGACCTGGTTTTTACCGCGGTGTTTCCGATGCTCATACCCTGGATTATTTATGGGTTGCGGTGGTCGAAGGCATCGCGAGGAGAGCGCTTGGTGGCCATGGGAATTGGACTGGGGGTGCCACTGCTCATTGCCCTGAATGTCGTGATTGGATCTCGGGTTGTTTTGGAGCGGGAGACACTGCGGACGATTTATGAGTGGGTGGCTATTGGAAATACCGTGGTGCTTATGCTGCATGCGGCTAGTCACGATCGGCGATGGCTGACCTTTTTTCTGGGGCCCTGCCTGCTTTATGGACTCTTGCTCGAGAACGGAGGCATTGCGCTGGGGTATTTCAGCGAGCTCCACTATAGCCTTTATCTTGGGCCGCTACCGGCACCGGTGGCGACAATGTCTGGGTGGGTCACGGTGTTTTATATTGTGGTGTGGACAATGTGGGAGGTGAAATCGCTCTGCCCACGGATCTCCAGATCACCCATGGCCTGCGTAGGGGTAGCGCTGGCGGCGGCACTTTGTTTTGACCTGCAGGTGGACCCTCTGGCGACCGAGGTGGGCTTTTGGGAGTGGCATCCGAGCCTCACGAGGGCCTGGCTTGGGGTGCCGCTCTTGAATTATGTCGCCTGGAGCGCCGCAGTGGCCCCCTTTGCCTGGGTGATCGCCTGGCGTGAGGAACGCTTTGGGTTAGAACGGGGCGAGATCACCAGAGACGAAAACGTGAGGTGGTTAACTCTGCGTGTTCCGGCCGTGCTCGGGGTGGCGGCGGTGCTTTTTCTTGGGGGCATGGCATGTGTTGAGGGCGGATTTGGAGGACCTGCGTTTGTTATTTTGCGAGAGGCGTTGGAGGGGCTGTAAGTTCATGCGTCGTTTGAGCGGCTTGCTCTTGCGGCTTTTCTTGGGAGTGAGAGTTTAATGAGAATATTGGTAACAGGTGCTGCGGGAATGCTGGGTTCTAAAATGATAACTATC
>JAZAIZ010000397.1:0-3710 GCA_036230545.1 Myxococcota bacterium | reverse complement strand
TCCTGTTTACAGTCCAGGTCAGCTCTCTGCTCGTGGGCGTGCTCACAAACAACTTAATAACCACCATCGCACTCTACTCCACTGGCACGACCCTCTGTGTAACCGGTTTTCTGGTGATGATCATATTCATGTCCGGCAACGGCTGGGCCACCCTGCTCGTTCCTATTCTTCAATCACTGGCCTGGAGCCTCCTGCTCTCCACCCCCCTCATTATCGCACAAACACTCAACCTCCCGCCTCTCCCCTGGCTCCTTCTCCTCCTGCTCACCGGAGTTCTCATGGGAGGACGCTACCTCTACCTCTACCGAACCAGCTTCTTCCCCTCCACCCCCTTGAAATAACGACAAAAATACCTCCTTCCCTTGCCCAATTTGAGATTAATTGACTAGAGTCGACATTCAGTTCGTCCAACAACCAACGAAAGGGTCTCCCATGGCACACACCAAACGCCTCCTCGTCGCAGCTGCGCTGCTCCTTCTCGTGGTACCGGGCTGCAACAAAGAATCCCTCGCGATTCAGATCCCCAAGCTCACCATCACCCCCATGCCCACCGAAACCCAAACCCTCCTTGCTGAGCCCGTGGGTCTCAACCTTGGCGACATCCCCTTCTTTGGCTTCAGCACGGCTATCTTTGAGCTCTCCAACGACGCCGTGGGCACCCTGCGCATCGATTCCACCACCCTCAAGTCCAGCTCGGGGGGCGAGTTCGCCATCATCGACGCCCCCACCGAGCTCAAAAGCCAGGAGACGGGCAATCTCGTCATTCAATTCTCCCCCCAGCAGGACGACTCTGAAGCGGTCGCCATCATCGAACTCCAAACCAACGCCGGCAAAGACCTCAACGACGTCTACGAGGTCCAGGTCACAGGCACCGGGCTCTTCATCGGCGAGCCGCGGCTGGTTATCAACTACGGAGGCCTCGACTTTCCCCTCAGCAGCCACTGCCAGTCTGACGCCAACGACCTCACCTCCTGCGTCCTCGACACCCTCGACTTTGGCTTCATTCCCCTCGACCAGGAGGCCACCCAACCTATCACCCTCAAAAACGTCCCCGAGGCCGGCACCTGCCGACTGCCCAACCTCCCAAGCGGCGAGCCCGACTGCACCCCCGCCTGCGTCATCACCTTTGAGGCCAACCCCGACGCCCAAAACATAGGCCTTGGCTTTGTCCCCACCGACGCTGGCTTTGGCCTCGTGGGAGCCTCCCCCATCCCCTTCAAGCTCGCTCCAAAAGATGACAACTGTCCCGCACAAGACGAGACCCTCAACCTCGTCCGGGGTCAAATTCCGCTCCTCACGCACTTTGCGGGCGCGGCAGAAGAGAGCGACCACACCGCCAAGATGCTCCTCGAATCCAACGCGCCCAACGCCGAGCAGGTGGAAATCCCCATGCTCGCCAAAGCACGCCACGCCCCCGTCGCCATTGCCAAGGTTCGCCCATGCTCCGTGGACAACGTCACCGAGTGTTCCGACGCCGAAGACCTCAACCCCCTTATGCGCGTCTACTTCGACGGCACCGACAGCCACGACCCCAGCGGCGGAACCATCGTCTCCTACCTCTGGGAGGTCATCGAGGTCCCCCCCGGCACCGACACCCTCATGCTCCAGGAGACCGGCGCCACCACCCCCTATTTCTCCTTCTGGATGCCCCTCACCGGGACCTACACCGTCCAGCTCACCGTTACCAACGACCTCGGGGTCCCAAGCGCCGTCACCGAGACCAGCCGCATCGAGGTAACCTCCCACCCCGACAGCCGCCTTCACATCCAGTTGGTTTGGGACAGCCCCACCGCAGATCTAGATCTGCACTTTGTCTACGCCGGCCAGGAGCCCTCCGGTCGCGAGGTCTATCACAAAGACTGGGACTGCTATTGGTTTCGCTGTCGCCCCAGCAACGTCCCCGAAGACCACGGCGCCAACCGCTGGTTTACCAGCAGCGCGGCCTTTGAGGGCCCCAACCCCCACCTCGACATCGACGACACCAACGGCTTCGGCCCCGAAAACACCAACATCGACATCCCCGCCGCCGGCAAATACCACATCTACGTTCACTATTATGCCATCGGCAACGGCGATGACATGGAGCGCACCGGAACCACCATTCGGGTCTACGCCGAAGGGCTCCTGATCGGAGAGTTTCAGCGCGCCCTCAACAAAAACGACCTCTGGGCCGTCGCTGAAGTCGAGTGGTTCGCCGACGGAAGCTCCAGCATCGTCCCGGCCGAGGCCGACACCCAGGGTCTCTCCGGCGCCGTCACCCAGCTCCCCTACGTCCCCGCCGGAGGAGAGGGCTTCTACTTTCCCAACGTCTTTCCCTGATCTTCTCCACTTTGCGCTTTAGTCCTCTTCCCTATACATGAACATCCACCTCCCGGGAGATCGGGAGCAGCCCTGATGACCGCCCGCATCAACCCGGGTAAGGAGCGCACCCATGACCCCTTCCATCACCCGCTTTGCCATCCTTCTTCTCACCCTCAGCACCCTCAGCGCCACGGCCTGCAGACCCCGGTCTGGCGGTTCAGGCAAGCTCTGCGCCACAAGCGCAGACTGCCCCACAAACGCAAGTCAATGCACCCCCGATGGACTCTGTGTCACATGCATCACCGCCGACCACTGCGCTTGTCATGAGCAATGCGTCGATAGCCTCTGCGTCCCTCTTGGCGCCAGTGCCCCCCACCAAACTCTCAACGCCCACGGAAACTGGAGCGGCACCCCCGGACAAACAAATTACACCTACAAAGGCGCCTGCAACATCCACGAAGACTGCGGCATCGGGCAAATCTGCAATCCCCTCACCCGCGGCTGCATCACCGCCTCTCTTTTTTCCGAGGCCTGCGACCCCGAAGACAACGACACCTGCCCCCTGGGCCCCCAGGGAGAGACCCTCGTTTGTGACACCACCTCCCAACGATGCCTGCCCTCCCCCACCTGCCTCCTAACCCACAACTGCTGCACCCAGGACAACCTCGTCTGCGACACCAGCGCCAATGTCTGCCGCACCATCGCCGACGAGTGCACACCTCCGACCGAGCTCACCTCCACCTGTCCCTTTCTCCCCAAAGATCAGGATACCTGCCTCACAGGAAGCTTCTGCTCGGAGGCCGGCACCTGTGTGCAATGCACCTGTGACGCCGACTGCGGGGACAATGACGCCCCGAGCCTCAAATGCCACCTCCCCACAAGCACGTGTAAACCCCTCGACTATTGCAGCGTCGCATCCGACTGCGACCAGTCCACCCAATCCTGTGACACCCAAAACAACACCTGCGCCCCCGCATGCGCCGAAGCCACCGCTACCGCCGACTGTGGCCCCGACTTCTTCTGCCACCCCGAAGACAAGGTCTGCCGATCCAAATCCGAGCTGCCCTGCTCCAACGACAGCTTCTATCCCAACCACTCCGCCGCCACCGCCGCCACCCTCACCCTCCCCGACCTCGACCAAACCCGCCTGGAGGCAGATCTATCCCTGTGCGGCGGCGACTCTGACTGGTTCCAATTGTCCCTGCAGGCCGGAGAGCGGATCTCCATCACCATGTCCTCCCCCAGCGCCAGCATGAGCGCCACCTACTCCATTCTCAACCCCGAGGGCCTCAACGAGCTCGCCAATGGAGTGCTCAGTTCCGGCGCTAGTCGACTGCTTGGTTTTACCGCCAACAGAACCCAAAACTACTTTTTGCGCATCACCCCCACCGAAGACAGCGAAGGCTTCT
>JAZAIZ010000396.1:0-7359 GCA_036230545.1 Myxococcota bacterium | reverse complement strand
CTCGGGCGTGTCCCGGGAGTCTTCCTGGCTTAAGAAGCACGGGCCGCTCTTGAAGTGTCTGGTGGAGCACCCCCGCCTTGAGAGTTTCTCCCCCCTTGGGGCTTCCCGCTATTCCATCGAAGAGCGCGCCCACACGGCGGCGCTCCTGGTGAATGAGTTGAGTACCCTGGTTCCTCTTGGGGTCATTGTGCACGACATCGCTGGAGGCGTCTCGGGGACGGAGTGGGAGCCCCTCATCGCGGTGTGGTCCCAGGCGTCTACCGCGAGCGGTTTGAAGGTTATCCTCGAGACCTCGGAGCACCCCGATGTGACTCTTCGCCCCTTGAGTGCGGAGGGAGTGAATGAACTGCTGTTGCTGGCTTGTGCCCGTTCCCCCAGTGAAGCCGAGGTGACGCATCTGCTGGAGCTTACGGGGGGGAGACCCAAGCTATTGGTGGAGGGGCTGAAGATTTGCGCCAGGGACGACAAAGCCCTGATGTCCCTGCGCGCGGTGGATTGGGAGAACTCCGGTGAACACAACCCCCTTGCCGACTCCCTGAAGCCCATGGTGCTGGCTCGGGGCGCGG
Source organism: Myxococcota bacterium (assembly GCA_036230545.1). Lineage (GTDB taxonomy): Bacteria > Myxococcota > XYA12-FULL-58-9 > XYA12-FULL-58-9 > JABJBS01 > CAXGXL01. The sequence continues at coordinate 6,793 of JAZAIZ010000396.1, read as the reverse complement.
TCCCCTCTTCGGTGGTGCACTCGTTGCTCAAGGCGGGGGGCGGAAGTGTCACCGATCTGTGGGATGCCATAGACCGTGGTTGGATGACCCCCATGGGGAAGCAGGATGAGTTGACCTATTCAGTCCCGAGGTTGCACTGCGATTTGGCAACCACGACGCACGGGTTGGATGCTTTGCGAGCGGCTTACGAGGCAGCCGGCTACCCCTTTGAAGCCAGGCTCCTCTCTCTGAGGGCTGCCCCCCACTCTGTGAACGAGGCTTCGATCACCGAGCTGCTCGAGCGGAGCCCTGAGGGTTGTTACACCCAGGTGTTTCAAGAACTCTACGAGGTGTGCGGTGGGGAGGGACTGTCGGTGGAGAACTGGCGTCTCTGGGCGGAAATTGCTTCGGAGGAGGGGGATGTTACCTCGTGTCAGATTGCGACAGAGGCTCTATTGGGGGAGGAGGACCCTGGGTGGTGCGCCGCTCGACTGGGGAGAGCCCTTAATCGAAATGGGAAACATGCGGAGGCGTTGGCGCTGGTTAAGGGGTTTTCTGAGCGGGATGACTGCCTCTCTATTCAAGCCCGCGCCCTGCTATCCCAGGGGAAGGCCAGCGATGTGGTGGACCTTCTGGGTGGAATCGCGCTGGATCATCCGGAGATGTGCAGCACCCTGGGGAGCGCTCAATGCGTGATGGGACGCTGGGATGAAGGCGTTAAAACGTTGCAGAGGGCGGTGGAGTTGGCGGAGGGCAGCGACCTCTCCTGGCTGCTGGGAAGATCTCTACACGGCCTGGCTGTCGCCTATCAGCGCTCGGGACGGGCGGATGATGCCTTGCAGGCCTACCAGGACTCCTTGAGGCACTCCAATCATCTCACGTCGATTTCCCGCTCCCTCAATTATGGAACGCTGCTGCAGGACCTTGGTTATTGGGCTGAAGCTGAGCGTCGCTTTCGGGAGTGCTTCGCGGCCTCGTTGACTCTGGGCAACCTGCGGGAGCAGGCGCGCATTGGGGTCAATCTCTCCAATCTCCTGGTTATTTCGGGGCAACTGGAAGAAGGCTGGAGGCTGGCGGAGTGGACGGCCACCTTGTGTGGCGAGAACAGCCTCGACTACCCTCGGGCGATGGCGCTTTTGGTTATGGCGGAGGCACGGCTGGAAAAAAATGACGCCCTGCACGCCACGGCGCCCTTGGAGAAGGCGAGGGAGATCTTAAGCACCCTCAGTGACCCGAGTGCAGACGCCGAGTGGACGCTTCTGGATGCTCGGGCAGCGCTGGTGCGAGGTGATGAAGAGCATCTTAATGAGTGCTTTGAACGCTTGAGTGAAGAGTCTCATTATGCAGAGCTGAGGTGGCGCATTGCTATGTGGCGAACTCACGCACGTTTGTCCTTCAATCAAGCGGTATCTGAGGTCGAGCGGGACGCCTTGCGCCGAAGCTTAAGGGAGTGCAGCGCGGAGAACAATCTGCGCTTTATGTGGAAGTTAAATGCTTTGAAGGGGCTGCTTGAAGCTGCGACTGGGCTTGTGACAGGTTCGGAGATTCGGGCGGAGACGCAGGAGCTTGTTCAGCAATGGAGAGAGCGGCTCTCCCTCGAGCAGCGACGGACCTATTTCAGCACGAGCTTCAGGAAGCAGCTCTTATCGAGCTTGAACGAGGAAACAACCAAGCAGGTGGCCCCAATGACCGAACAACCGCAGATCTCGTTTATTCGAAAACTGGTGGCGATCAACCGACGCCTGGCTCGTGAGCATGATGTGGATGCCCTGTTGGAGTTAATCGTGGACTCAGCCATTGAACTGGTTGGGGCGGAGCGGGGCTTTGTTCTTCTCAAAACATTCGAGGGGGTCGATGTCTGCGTCGCGAGAAACCTTGACCGGGCTTCGATCGCGGAGGGAAGCCACGGGATAAGCCGCTCCATTGCCATGGAGGTTCTCACCACCGGGGAGCGGGTACTCACCACCAATGCCCTGGAGGATGCCCGTTTTCAGCATGCCCGGAGCGTGAGTGCGTTCCGGTTGCGCTCGGTGCTTTGTCTACCGCTGCGGGAGAGTCGGAGCGGTGAGGACTCGCTGGTGGGGTCGCTCTATTTGGACAACCGCTTGCAGGAGAGGGCGTTCTCTGAGGGGGATATGGAGCTGTGCGCTGCCCTTGCTGACCAGGCTTCTATTGCGCTGGAGAACGCGCGTTTGATTTCTCAGATTCGAAGTCAGGAGGGCACCCTTGAGAACCAGAACCAGCAGCTGGAGACCCTCAATCAAGGGCTACGACGTGAAGTTGCGCTTTATGCGGCCCAGGCCGAAGAGGCCTTGAAAAGATTGCGGGAGGAGGGGCCCACTGTGGGGGTGGGCGCGGGGTTTGAGAAATTTGTGGGCAAGAGCGAGACGTTAAAGGGGGCCCTTCGATTGGTGGAACGCTTCGCGGACACCGACGTCCCGGTGCTGATTCGTGGTGAGTCCGGGACCGGAAAAGAACTGGTGGCTCAAGCCCTGCACCAGCGCTCCCGACGTCGCGAGCGGCCCTTTGTCAGTATTAATTGCGGTGCGATCCCACACGAATTGATTGAGAGCGAACTCTTTGGCTACCGAAAGGGGGCGTTTACCGGAGCGCTTAAGGATAAGAAGGGACTGATTCAGGAAGCGGAGGGAGGAACCCTCTTTCTTGATGAGATCGGCGAGATGTCGCTTCCCATGCAGGTGAAGCTCCTGCGAGTGTTGCAGGAGAATGAGTTTCGGCCAGTAGGCTCCAATGAGAGCGTCTCTTTTGATGTCCGCTTTCTCAGCGCGACCCACCGAGACCTTCCGAAGCTGATTGAGGATGGTCTGTTTCGCGAAGATTTTTATTACCGCATACAGGTTGTGGAGATTGGTTTGCCCCCGCTGCGTGATCGGCGGGAGGATATCCCTGCGCTGGTGGATTATTTCAGCGCAGAGATGGCTAAGCGCAGCGCCAAAGAGAGTTTCTCCGAAGAAGCCATCGCGCTCTTGATGGCCTATGATTGGCCTGGCAACATTCGAGAACTCGAGAATGAGATCCGACGGTGTCTGGCCCTGGCTGATGATGTGGTGGGAGGCATGGATTTATCAGAGAAGTTGCAGCGAGTTCGCCAGGGCAGGCGGGCCACCCTGGTGGATGGGAGTCGAGGGACGCTGAAGGAGATTATGGATCGCTTTGAGCGGGAAGTGCTCAACGCTTCTTTACAACGTAACGGGTGGAATGTTCGCAAGACCGCTTCTGACCTGGGCCTGTCCCGGGCTTCGCTTTATACCCGCTTGAGCCGATTTGAGATTAAACGGGCGGAGGTTAATTGAGCGCTGACGCTCAGGCGGCAGAGGGGGCGTCGGTGTGACGTCCAATTCTGTCCACGGCCATAACAAGGGCGCTCAGTTCCAAGGCCCCTCCTCTTAGGAGCGGAGCCAGCTCTTGCTGGACGGTGTCAAGCAAGGTTTGGGATCCGGGGTTGAGGGGCTCATGGGGGGATTGTCGGCCGAGAAGATTGACCGCCAGGCCCACGAGCTGGGAGCGGAGTTGATCTCTTAGGGCTGAGCGAGCAGGCTTGTCGAGAGTAGACGTGCTGTGGCTCGCGCTGGATTCTCTGATCAAGCTGATAAGGTTTGTCTTAAAACCGACGGTGTAGAGCGCCTTACCTGCGTGCTCGACAGGCTGCTCCACCAACTCCACGATGCGGGCGATGTCGAGGGCCTCTTCATAATGATTAAGCATGCTGATGCGTTCTGCCAGCGTACGAGGGAGGTAGGTCGCCATGGCGTCGGTGGCGGCCTCGCGTTTCGCGAGGTCCTCAGCGGGCATCAGGGTGGGCAATAGCTCCAGTACCGCGTTAAAGCCTGCGGCGAAGTTCTCGGTCACGGGGTTGGTGGAGCGCAGAATCCCATTGGTGACGCCCTCGATGGCGTCTTCGATAATGAGACGGATGGAGTACTCCGTCTCGGCGTCAAGAGGCGTCTCCAGAGCGGAGATTTGAGCCTTCAGGGTGTCGGCTGAGAGCAATTGGCACGCCTGCAGGTAGGAGGCGATGATATGGTCGCTGCGGCGACCGGTCTGCATGTGAAGCTCGGAGAGCCAGGTGGCTCCGGCGTCTCCAACGATGCGGTTGGTGAGCATGGTGCGCGCGATGTTGATGCCCAGGGGGTGGGCGCTAATGGCATCTTCAAAACGCTCCACGATGGATTGTGGAAAATAGGCCAGCAAGGAGTCCTGCAGCGCGTCTAAGGTGAAAAGAGGGCTGTCAACGAGGGCTTGGCGCATGTGAAGTTTTGCGTTGGCCGCGAGGGTGGCGAGCTCGGGACGGTAGAGGCCCTCGTTGAGCTCCTCGCGGTGAGAGAGGGTCGCGTCGTCGGGCAGGTGCATCGGCTTTCGGTCAAAGGGGACCTGCTGGGAGAGGAAGGTGATGGCGCGTTTAAAGCGAGACATGTCACGTCGTGAACGAAGATGATCCAGACTGATCATGCGACTGTGCACCCAATTGTTGTTGAGGCACATCTGGTTGATCTCCGCCCGGACTTCTTCAAGGACGCTGTCACGCTCTTCCATGGTGATGGTGTTGTCTTGCAGGGGTTGTTTGAGAAGAATTTTCAGGTTGACCTCATGATCGGAGAGATCAACCCCAGCGCTGTTGTCGAGGGCGTCGGTGTTGAGGCGCACACCCTGACTGGCGAGCTGAATTCTTCCCTGCGAGGTGATTCCCAGATTGCCCCCTTCCCCGATTACAAGGGCACGCACCCCGCTGGCGTTGACCCGGACGGGATCGTTGGCGGGATCTCCCACGTCAAGATCGCTCTCGTTGTCGGCCTTGATATAGGTGCCGATTCCCCCGTTCCAGAGCAGGTCTGCGGGCGCTCTCAGGATACACTGGATTAACTCCTGGCCGCTGAGGTGCTCGTCGTTGATGCCCAACGCGTTTCGAGCTTCTGGAGAGAGGGCGATGGATTTGGACTCTCGAGGATAAACCCCGCCCCCCTCGCTGATGAGGTCTGTGGGGTAATCCTCCCAGCACGTCTGCGGGGTGTTAAAGAGCTCAAGGCGGGCGGCGTAGCTCTTCGCAGGATCTGGTGTGGGATCGATAAAGACGTGACGATGGTCAAAGGCCGCTACCAATTGAAGGCTTTGAGAGAGCAGCATTCCGTTGCCAAAGACGTCTCCGCTCATGTCCCCGATGCCCACGGCAGTGATGGGGTCTCGCTCGGGGTCTTTGCCCATCTCGAAGAAGTGCCGCTTCACGCACTCCCAGGCGCCTTTGGCGGTAATTCCATCCACCTTGTGGTCGTAGCCTTTGGAACCACCGGAAGCGAAGGCGTCTCCGAGCCAGAAGTCGCCCTCCCCGGCCAGGGCATTGGCGGTGTCGGAGAGGTGCGCGGTGCCTTTGTCCGCGGCGACAACCAGGTAATGATCTTTGTCGTCGTAGCACACGATGCCCGCAGGGGTTTGAGGCGCTCCTTCGACGAGGTTGTCGGTGATGGAGAGGATGCCTTTGATAAAGTGGCGGTAGGCCTGCTCGGCGGTGGCTCGCAGTTGCTTGACATCTGCGGGGACCTTCCTGACGATGAAGGCACCTTTGGCTCCCCGGGGGACGATGAGGACGTTTTTGAGGTTTTGAGTGGCCATCAGGCCCAGCACTTCTTTCCTGAAGTCGAGGCGTCGGTCAGACCATCGGATTCCACCGCGAGCGATTTCCCCGCCTCGCAAATGCAGCCCGGCGACAAGAGGATGATGCACGTAAATTTCTCGGAAAGGGCGGGGCTCGGGCATGCGTTGAATTTGTGCGGGATCAAACTTCAGGACGACCTCGTGTTGTCGAAGTGGGGCCCGAACATAAAAATTGGTGCGGAGCGTCGCCTCGATCAGATTCAGAAACTGACGCAGGATTTGGTCACTGGTGAGGTTGCTGACGCTGTCGAGAAGGGTCAGAAGGGTTTTTCTCGCGCGGTCGATGAGGCGGAGTCGTTGGTCACAGACTTCATCGGAGTCGAGCCCCTCGATGTTGGGGTCAAATTTGGCCCGAAAGAGTTCGGTCAATGCACGGACGATGTCGGCGTGGCGCTCCAGGGCGTCGCGTACCATCTGATTGCCGTAGGGGGAGCCCAACTGTCGAGCGTAGGCCTGGTAGGAGCGCATCAGGACGACGTAGGTCCAGGGGATATCGGCTCGCAGCAGGAGGCGGTTCATGGGGTCGTTGTCGAGGGCCTCGATGAGGGCGGCTCGCACGGCTGCGGTGAGCCGATTGCGTCGAGAGAGGAGGTCGAGGTTCATCTTTTGAACCCCGCCGAGGCGAAAGGTGGCGATGGTGCTATCGGGCCGACCGGGGATGTGCACCTCGGTGGGGTATTGGTCGATCACCACCAGCCCCAGATTGTCGAGGATGGGGAGGATGTCCGAGAGGAGAAGCTTTTGGTTTTGAAAGAGGCGCAGGCGGGTCACGCCCAGGCGGTCGTCGGTTTTTTCCCGATAGAGGTCGCAGTTAAAGCGGTCTTCGTCGTGCAACTCCTCCAGGAGTTCGATGTCCCGCACTGTTCGGGCCATGGAGGTCTCCTCCCGGTAACGTCGGGGGAAGGCGTTGCAGTAGAGGCTGTGGAGGTTGCGGGCGTGACCCTTGTCGAAGCGTTGGCTTAATTCGTCGTTGAGGCGCTCGTGCCAGGGGCGCGAGAGCTGGTCAATCTCGGCAACGAGTTCTTCTTTGGAGCGCTCATCGAGGGAGGTGGTGCCGGTTAGAAAATAGTGGACCGCGACGGACTCGGTTCCTCCGGCATAGACGCCGCCGTCCACGGAGCGGGCGTCAAAGCGAGCTTGAAGCAGA
>JAZAIZ010000395.1:0-16075 GCA_036230545.1 Myxococcota bacterium | reverse complement strand
TGTTGCCGCTGTTGCCGCTGTTGCCGCTGTTGCCGCTGTTGCCGCTGTTGCCGTTGTTGCCGCTGTTGCCGCTGTTGCCGCTGTTGCCGCTGTTGCCGCTGTTGCCGTTGTTGCCGCTGTTGCCGCTGTTGTCATCAAAACCGGGAGTTCCCCCGGGGTTCTGCGGATTGGTATCCCCTCCGGTCGAAGGGGTCGTGTCTGAATCAGGGCTGTCAGGAACCCAATTCCCCGAGGGAATAACAGGAGCAGGTTTAGCGACAGGTTCGGGGCCGCAGGCACCAAGTGCCAGGAACAACGCACCCAACAAAAGGCTGGACGAAAAACCGGATGACTGAATTATTTTCACAAAAAACTCCTCTACACCAAATGGGGAATGAATCGGCAACCCTACGCACTCCATTTCAATTGTTCAAGGGCTATGGGGCGGCCTATGAACGATTTATTCACTTAACGACGCTCTCTCTCAAACCCCTGAGCGCCCCCTCTCAAAATGACCCAGGCCCCCCGCAGCCCCCCTCGCGAGGGGGCACACAGCGTGCGACAGAAAAGAGAAAAAGTTCATAATATTCGCTAATTGCGAGTTCAACACCCTTTCTCTGCTTCGCGCCTGGCCTTTTCCCTTTTGGGGCAACTCTCCCACACTCCCTCCGATAACCAGAGGAACCAATATGGGAGACCCCACGATCTCCATTATCGAAAATGAGGAGGGCTTGATGCCTTTAATTTCCACCAACACTGTCTCCCCCAATAGCCCGGCCACATGCTCGCCTGCAGTCACCCCCAACGGCCCGGTCACCTGCCCCCCCCTCGCCACTGACAGCTTCTCAGCCAACGGAGAGCGCAGCTCTTCGGTTGTCCCCTTTAAGGAGCGCTTCATCGCGAACCTTCTTGAGGCCCGAACCGAAGCCAAATCCGGGCAAAGCCCCAAGTTGGCCGCCCTCACTCAACTCTCCGAGACCCAAATTCGAGAGTTGGTCAATCAAGTTGAAGCGTCGTGCACCCGACCGGTGAAGGGCTCCAAAGTCATCGAACTCTTCAACGCCATCAAGATGAAGCAGCTGCACCATACAAAACCGACTCCCGCGCAGGTCATCGAGTTCCTCTATCATCACAGCGCTTATCAGAGTGATGCGGCCACCAGCTCGAGCAGCCCCGCATGGACCCGTGAGCTCATCAGTGACCCCTCACTGGGGGAGTTCAAAGTGGACGCCTTCGCCAGGAACTTCAAGGCGTGGACCACCGGTGAAGAAAAAGTCACCATTCAGGATCTTGGTCTAAACTTCCAGGAAACCGAAAACAACAAGATTGAAGTGTTCAGCGACAAAGGCGAATTTTGGCCTGCGCTGATGAAAGACCTCGACAACGCTCAAGACAGCGTTAACATCAACATGTTTGGTTTAATGGGAGATCCCTGGGGCAAAGAGGTGTTTGAACTCCTCATCGAAAAAGCCAAAAAGGGCGTCAAGGTTCGCGTCCTCGCAGACCAACTCGGCGCGCGCATGCACTGGTACTTCGAGCACGCCAACGCCGACTTTATTGATTACCTGAGAGACAACGATATCGAGGTCATCCTCACAAGTGACCCCGACTACTACGGCAACTTCCACTTTGATCATCGCAAGTTCTACGTCATCGACGGGCAGCTCGGACACAACACCGGCTACACCATCGAGGACCACATGCGCCACATTCACTTTGACATCGGCATGCGAATTCAAGGGGACATGGTCAAGCAGCTGCAAGCAAGCTTCTTCGCCAGCTGGCTTTACTTCGGCGGAGAGCTCAAAGACAAAGACGGCGCCTTTGATTACGAGCAGTTCTACAAACGCTACTTCCCCACCAATGCGGTCACCGGCGACACCACCGCACGTCTGATCAGCAACATCCCCAATGTTCAACACCGCGTCACAGAGACCTACTACGACAGCATCCGCGCAGCTCAAACCAGGGTGCAGGTAATTAACGAGTTTCTCAGCGACAATGAGTTGATCAAAATCCTCGAGGAGAAGGCCAACGAGGGCGTCGAGGTTGAGATCGTCTTTCCCCGCGTCTTTGAGTGGGAAGGCTACGGATTAATCGCGGCGGAATTCTTTGACCGAATCCACCACCTCCCCAACGTTAAGATTCACATCTATGACGGGCCCGAAGATCATGGTTGGTTGCACACCAAAGGAATCCTGGTGGACAACACCTATGTGAACTTTGGCAGCACGAACATGGACGAGCTGGCCCTCTTTCACAACTACGAGGTCAACGTTGAACTCAGCGACCCAAGCGTCGCTCAAGAGGTCAATGAAGAGGTCTTTGAGTATGCCATCAAGTACTCCAAGCCCTATGAGAGCACGCCCTCCTGGGGAAAATCCATCAAGACCTTTTTCTACAAACTCATCAAGAAGACCCTGGAGCCCTAGGCTCCACGGTCTCACCGAACATGATATCTGTCAGGGCGCTGACCCTCCCGAGAGGAGGTCAGCGCCCTGTCTCGTTTCACTACCACCCCACCCCGAGGGACAGCTCGACAAAGGGCTGAAGCCGCTCCGGCGCTGTCTGAAACTCCGAAGCGTCCCGAAACCACCCCAGGCCGGCGTTAAGATCCCCCACCAACTCCATTCCCGAAAAGAGGTTCTGAAACCACTGCAGCGATACACTCGCCTCAGGGCCCTCCAACGCCATCATACCTCCACCTGAATTCCCGGGCCCGAATCCGGGGAAGACGCCCCTTGTGGGAAAGTCCCCAACCCCCAGTCCCGGCTTCACCTCCAGGCGGGACGTCCCAAACCGCCACACATGCGCGGTCCATCTCCCCCGAAGGTGGGTAATCTCCAACCCCGGTCTCCCCTGCAGAAACCCAGCCCCCATGCCGCATGCCTCCACCGACAAGGGTCCCCAGGGGCTCAACTCCAGACAGAGGGTGGGACGCCCCCGCGTCATCGGCCCGCTCACACCTCCACGCAGGTTCACGTAAGTTTCCGAATCCCCCGACTGTGATTGCATGGACACCATGATCTCGTTCGCCGAAGCCCCCGAGGGTACCCCCAGCAACGTCACCCCCAGCAAGACAACCTTCATTCCCCTCCATAGACTCATTCTGAGCTCCTTTCCCCTGTCAACGAGGAGGCCTCCTGTACTAACCCAGCCAAGGCCCTCCCCTATGATTCCCCCTAAAATTTATCCTCTTTTCGTCGTTTCATTGAATTTCTCGCCCAAAAGCAGCCGCAACTGTGCAACCACAGGCGCACATCCCCATAAAGCTGAACATTTGAGCAGTCATGTTTTCCAGCACAACGCGCTACTTCCGCTCCGGGAAGGCCCTATCTCGGCCTTTCGGGGCAGGCCCTCGTGGTTGGGTTTCCCAACAAATATATTCAAAGCCCCCCCCACTGGCGAGTGGACAGGTCGCCCGGCTTCCGCTATGCCCCTGCGTTAACTGATTAACGTGGGGATTCATCTCGATCCCCCTCAACCCAAGCGCTCTGAGGAGAGAATCGATGGGGATCACCAAGTCATACCAAAGAAGGACAGCGGCTTTAATGAGAGGCGCCCTCACCATCATGGCGCTCATCGTTGGATTGGCAGGATGCAGCCAGGACTCCTTAACCCTGCAGCACTCCGAGATTGTCATCACCGTTCACGAGAGCGACGCCTATCAAAGCGCTGACGCCGAGACCCTCACCATCCATCTCGGAGAGGTCCCGGTGTATGGAGCCAAAACGGCCACCTTCCTGGTATCCAACCCCTCGATCACCACTCTCCGTGTGGAAGACATCAGCTACGACCAACAGGAGGGCGTCCTCTGGCAGACCCCCACCTGGCGTAAAGACGCAGCCGATCCAGAGGCCAAGGTCGCCCCTCTTGTGGTCCCTGGCCACGAGGCCTACCTCATGGACATCACCTTCTCCCCCATTCAAATGGGTGAAGCCTCCGCCAAAATTCTCCTCAGCCACGACGCTGGCGGAGCCCCCAAAGAAGTCACCGTCCTGGCCACCGCCGTTTATATTTGCAACCCTGAAATCGAGGTGGCCTACAACGGGCTCCTGGTCCCGAGTGCGGCCGACTGCAACGAGGGTGTCTGCGCCGTGAACGCCGACAGCGGCCTCAACCTTGGCAATATCGCCCTGGAGACCAAAGGGACCGCGCAGCTCACCGTCAAAAACATTGCCGAGTGTGATCCCGAACCCAACGGCAACCCCTGCAGCACCTGCGTGCTTCGCCTCGCCCCCGACGCCGACCACCATGGCCTCGGCATCGGCTTCAAGGAAGGAACCAATGAGGGAGGCCTCTTTACCATTGAAACCGCTCCAACCCTCCCCAACGAGATTCCTCAAAAGGACGCAGAGTGCGGCAACACCGGCGAGACGAAAATTCTGGTGGGCTTCGCAGCGCCGGCCGAAGAGAGCGCCCACGAGACCGTGCTGGTGATTGAGAACAACGACTCCGACGAGGGTGTCATTGAAATCCCCATCACCGCACAAGCCCTCAACGCTCCCATCGCCGTCGCCACCCTGCGAGCCTTCACCGCCGACAACCCCAGCGCACCCTACACCGACCCCGAGGAGATTGAGCCGCTTTATCGCGTCTACCTCGACGGGCGACAGAGCTACGACCCCAGCGTCCCTGCTCCCGACAACACCAATCTCCCCTATTATCACTGGGAGGTCGTCAACGCACCGCAGGAGTTCGCTGAAGTCGAATACCAGTGGGAAGGCCAAAATCAATTCCTCTCCTCTTTCTGGGTCCCCATCGCGGGTGAATATACCGTCAAGTTAACGGTACAAAACGAGCACGGAATCCAGAGCGGTGACACCGAGAGCGCCTTTGTGACGTTCACCGCAGTTCCCGGGAGCGCGATCCATATTCAGCTGGTGTGGGATCACCCCACCAACGATCAGGACCTTCACCTGGTGTGGGGCGCCAACGGCGACGCCTACGAGAACGTCTGCCACAAACAATATGATTGCTATTTCGCCAACTGCAAAGCCACCACCTTCGGTCAGCGGGTGCACTGGTTTCAAGAAGCAGAAGCGGGCGCAGGCCCCAATCCCCGCCTCGACCGCGATGACACCAATGGCCTCGGCCCTGAAAATATCAACATTGATGAGCCCAGCCCCGGTAACTACCGCGTGTACGCCCACTACTGGGGCGGCGGCTACAACGGCGCCCCAGCCACGGTCAACACAGTCCGCATTTACCTCAACGGATTGCTCCGCTTTGACCAGCACCGCACCCTCACCGCCGTCTCGCAAATCTGGGGCATCGGCACCATCAACTGGGTGGACGACGACACCGACCTGGGAACTGGCAGCGTCGAGGTATTTCAAGGCGAGCCTGGTCAAGTCGGCGCCGTCAGCACCTTGACCACCATGAACTGCAGCGGCAGCAGCGGCTGGGCGTTTCCCCACCCCGCAGCTCCCTAAGCTCCTGACTCTCTTGTTTCCTCCCTTGGGGAGCGCTCTGTCAAAAGGGCGCTCCCCTTTTTTTTGCACTCTTCACAAACTCCCCTTGTGCTCGCTTCCCGCCTGTCGATAATACACTGCAGGGGACGCTTCACCCACCCACACTGCAGTCCAAGGGAAGCCCATGACCTTCGCACGACTCTTCTTCTTCAGCGCCACCTTAACAGGAGCCCTGCTGGCCTCCACGAGTGCCCTTGCCGGGTGGGAGCGCCCGGACGTCACCAGCACCCTCCAATTAACCCTCGGCGAATTTAACCCCACTCTGGGCTCTGAGGACGCCGCCAACTACCACAAGGGGCACTTCAGCAAAGACGCCACCGAACAGTCCATCGTCCTCACCCGCTATTTTCCCCGACCGCTCCTCGCGCGACGATGGGGACAGCTCGGGATGCGCTTTCAACTCGGGCAATGGAGAACCCAAACCAACGCCGGAGACTCCCTGCGCGTTATCCCCCTCAGCGTGGGGCTCGCCTACCGCTGGGACACCCTCGAACGGCACCACGACATTCCCCTCCTGGGCTACGCCGGGGTAGGCGTCGCCAGCTACCTCTGGTCGGGGAAAGGCGCGTTTCGTCTCCGGGACAAGGAGCGTGACAGCACCCACGAGAGCACCGGGGCCGCCTCGGGCACCTTTGCCGCCCTGGGCCTCGCCCTCAACCTCGATTATCTCTCCTTCACGCGAAACAGCAGCCGACTCAACTCCTACCACACTGCGTCCCTCTACGCGGAGTGGCACGCCACCCGGCTCAACAACTTTGAGGACACCCCCAGCGACGCGCACCTCGATCTCTCCGCGTCCCAATGGCGCTTTGGCGTCACCATGGACTTTTAACGCGAACCCCGAAATCTTCTTGCCCACCAGAATGGGCTCTGACTGCTTGGACGATTGAACATGGAACAAGACTCGCAAAAGAACCCCTCGGATTCCAAACGGCCTCGAAAGCGACGACGACGTCCCCGAGGCAAACCCAAAGACACCAACGCCGCGCAGGAAGCGATCCGCCACTCCAGTACCCTCGACAAATCCGCCCCCGACGCCAAAAGCGCCCAGACCCCCCTGACCCCCGACGAGGTCGCGGAGATGAAAGAACATCTGCGCTTCCTCTTTAACAACCGCAAGAAGCTCCAGCTCAAAGTCAACGCGAAAGAAGATCTCCTCCTCAACGGCTCCCGCGACCCCAGCGAGCGAGGCGTGTGCATGCACCTGCTCGGCAAAGTCGACCGCGCCTGCGTCGAGAAGTCCATTGAGAAGATCCAAAACCCCACCGCCAAATCCGATCTCCTCCAGGGAATCGTGCGCTTCTCCTCCGACATCGGGATTCTGATTCTTTACCTCGAATCCCTGCGGGAATCCCAATCCCAGGAGGCCGCCGCCGCCGCCCTCTCCCTTGGACTGAAACGCATCGACTTCACCCAGGCCACCAAAAACCAGATGGCGCGGGTGCTCGATCTGATCCTCACCCTCTTTGATCCCAACGATCTCCCCCAACTCCTCTTTGGCTTTCTCCAGAGCGACTCTTTTCGAGAGGCCTTCGACCACTCTTCAGACCGGCTGCCCCACCAACTCGGCGAGCTCTTTGTTCCCATTCGAGAGGTCTACGGGGCGGTGGTGGAGAACCAGCCCTGTGAACATCGCGCCCTTCTGCGCAAAGGCCTGAACCTGCTCTTTGGCTCCGCCAAAGCCGCCCTGACCGCTTACCCAGAGACCGTGCGCGCCAGGCTCTTTGAACACGCCATGGCCCTCTCAGAGAAAGCGGGGGACACCGATCCGATCCTGCAACGGCTCTTTGACAGCTTCCCCGCCAAAGAGCGCCTCAGCAGCCGGCTTGGCATGATGTGGTGCCGAGCGCTCCTGCTGCAACACAACGACAGCAAAGCGAGCAAGGTGCTCAATCGAATTGCCACCCACCACCCCGACTTCGCCCTGCCCCGCCGCTGGCTCGACGCCCTCAAGCAACCAAGAGCAGGACGCGTCGCGCTCAGCGCCGGATCGCCCACCGAGGGCATCCAGCCCGGCTTCTGGCTCGACCATCAACGTCCCGTCCTGATCCGTATGGGAAGCGCCGACGATGCCGAACAAATGAAACTCGAGGAGCAGCTGCATCGCTCGCTCATCGGCCCCGGTATTGCCCCCTTCCTCAGCGCCGGGACCGCCTCCGACGGGCGCCCCTTTGTGGCCGTGGACCACTGTGGTTCATCTGCCGCGCGCGCTTACCAAAAGCGCCAGCCCCTGGCGGTCATCCTCGAACATCTCGACGAGGGCGTGCGCCTCCTGTGGCTCTTAAGTCAGGCGGGGGTCACCCTCCCGGACTGCAACATTGAGCGCTTCGCCGTGGGCTCCCGCGGACGACTGTGGCTGGTGGATCTCTCCGGCGCGCAACGCGCCGGCTCCAGCGAGGTCTTCGTGCACAACTTTCTAATCAGCAAGCAATGGTGCCGCTTTCAACTTGAAAACATCAGCCCCGAGCGACGCCCCCTCTTCTGCAGTGACACCATCGAGCAGGCCACCAATTTTCAGGAGCTCATCAAAATTTCCCACACCCTGCGCTAAAGAATCTGGCATAAAATGATCGCCTGTTCCCCACAAGCGACGCCTCCCGCCTCTGGTCCGAAAAGTTGAATTCACACTTTTTAACCGCGGGGAAGCGGCCACGCCGCCACCAGCTCTCCCCCACACCCGCAGCGGGAGGGACGACGAGCGTGCTTAAAGAATGCTTGTAATAACATGAAGTTATATGTTAGCGAGGGGGCAGGCTTTTTATTGGTCTTGGCTGGTTATTCGGTTGAATCGCTTGCATCCTTTCCCAAGGACGTGGAGCATTCAGGGGGTTTAAGACTTTGGTAAAGAGCGAGCAGAGGGTCTTCAGCGTTATTTGGCGCTGAGGTCGAAGGTGTAGGTGATGGTGGAGAGTGCCACTTCTCAATCTGAATTAACAGGGGGTTCCCATGACAACAGAAAATATCCGAGTTAACCGTAAAACCGCAGACCGTATTCTGGACGCCGCCGACAAGCTCTTTGGCCAGTTGGGATACGATGGGGTAAGTATGAACGCCGTAGCAATGGAGGCGGAGGTCAACAAGGCCTCGGTTTTCTATCACTACGGAAACAAAGACCAGCTCTTCGAGCGCGTCCTTGAGAATTATTTTGCGGCGCATCGCTCAATGCTGGAGGCCACCGACTATCGAATCGGCTCCCTCAGAGAGCGATTTCACCTGATGGTGAACGCCTATCTTGACTTTATGGTCGACAACAACCGCTACCCGGGGCTTTTGCAGGGCTTGCTTCACTCAAGCAACAACTACATCTCCTTCATGCAGCGAAGTATCGGTCCCTTCATCGATTGGACCAAGGACGCGCTGAAAGACCTGGATCTCGAAGATGGGCACCTGGCGCCACGTCATTTCTACGTGACCCTCTCCTCGGCGATCCTCAACTACTTCACCTACACGCCTGCACTTGAGGCGTTCTGGGACAAGGCGCCTCAATCCCCCGAAGCGCTTCAGGAGCGACGAGAGCACCTCCACTTTGTGGTCGACTCCCTCGTAGACGGCCTCCTGAACCAGCAAGCCATTCAAAAAACCATGGACGGCACGCAAAAGCCCGACTGAAGTCGGGACTTCGCAGCTCTCCTGCCCTCTCTTGAATAATGCGCCGCCGGCCCTGCCCCCAGGGCCGGCACCATCGCGCAAACCACTTCAGCCCCATCGTAAAAAAACACCGCCAGTCCCTTGATTGTGTGCGCATTGCGGACTAGCAACGCCATGCCATGAACAAAAAACAGGATTTAATCGAGAAGCTTCAGAGCGCCCACGCCTTTCCCGGGCCCTACACCCTCAAGGTCATCGGCCACAATCTCCCCGATTTTCGGCAGACAGTGCTCAGCTCTCTCGGAGAGTTGACGGTCCAACAAACCAGCGAACGCCTCAGCAGCAACGAGCGGCACCTCTCACTCACGATTGTGGTCCTCGCCCCCTCGGCGGAAGCAATTCTCGACGTCTATGAGCGCTTAAGTCAATTGCAAACCGTAAAATACGTCCTCTAAGAGGCTCGTGAAACTCACCCCGCCCTGCGCGCCGGCGCCCACTCCTGGTCAGCCTCTCGAAAATGCTCCAGCAGCAGCTCGTTCACTTCACTCTGATGCTGCCAGTTCACCCCGTGACTGGTGTTCTCATAGGAGGCCCGCCGAGCATGGGGGAGCTTCTGCATCAAGCGCTCCGATTCCCGAGGCCGAATGAGCAGATCGTCCTCCCCCCAAAGCACGAGGGTTCTGACATCCTTCAACTGATGCAGCCGGCGCTCAGTCGAATGAGAGAGCACCGCACTGAGGTGGGAGCAAAACCCCCGCACGCTGAACTTCGGATTGAAGCGCTCATCAAAGATGTCCTCCAAGCGACGGTCGCCCCCCGCCTTGAGAAAGGCCCGCGTAAACAAAATGCGCCCGGCGGCGGATTTTCGCATCCGACGAGTGCCCACAAAGGTCCTGAAGAAAAGGGGCACCGCGCGGGGTGTCGACAGGCCTCCCCGAATCCCAAGGGGCGTCGTGGCCATAAGGGTCAGACTGCGAACGCGCTCCTTAAAACGCAGGGCCACCTCCTGAGCCACCATTCCCCCCATGGACATCCCCACAATATGCGCCTTTGACCACCCCATCCGATCCATCAGCAGAATAACATCACCCGCAAGATCCGCGGTGGTGGCCTTCCACCGTGGGCAGCTGCTCCGGCCGATCCCCCGGTGATCAAACCACAGGACAGAGTGATGGCGGGATAAAGCCTCCAACTGAGGCTCCCAGAACTGGCCGCGGGCTCCAAAGCCCATAATCAGCACTACGGGAGTCCCTGATGTCCCTGCAGAATCATACCACAGGCGCAACGTGTCTTTCTCTACATAGGGCATCTCCATTAAGTATGCCTCCCGGCCCCACGGGTCAAGTCGCGCAGCCGCAATCCAACCTCTTGAAATCCCACACCTTCTACCCGAAAAGCGCCAATCGAACACACCCGGGCACCGCCCCGCGAAATGCCCCTTTGTTCCCACGCAAAAACTGTATAAAAGGAAGCCACGAGCAAGCCCCGGGGCACATCCCGGGCGATCTGGAGAACAATCATGGACATCAATGTAGTTTCAATTCTTGCCTTTCCCCGGGACAAAGTCTTCGACGCCTATCGCGACAACCTGCCCGATATGGTGCAATACCTTCCCAATATCTCAAAGATCGAAGTCGCCGATCGAACAGAGCCCAACGAGCACACCGTCACCTTCGAGAATCATTGGTTCGCCGACGCTCCCATCCCCAAGCTCGCGCAGGCCTTCATCAAGCCCGAGATGCTCAAGTGGATCGACTACGCTAAATGGAACTCCGAAGAGCACTCCTGCGAATGGCGCATTGAGACCTTCTTCATGAAGGAAGCCGTGCAATGCAGCGGCAAGAACACCTTCAAGGTCCTTGATGACAACCGCATGGAGATGACCATCAGCGGAGACCTCACCGTCAACGTCAAGGGGGTCCCTGGAGTCCCGCGACTTCTCGCCGGCAAGATCCAACCCCAGCTTGAGAAATTTATCATCGCGTTGATCACCCCAAACTTTCACAAGATTAACTCGGGGATTGAACAATACCTCCAGACCGCAGACTAAAGACCCACGCCTCAGGGGAGTGCCCGGGCCCTGAGTTCAAGAGCCCGCCTGGGACTCTCGGCGTCCCGAACGATGGCCTCCACCGCGCTGATAAACGCCACGAAGTCCCCCGGGGCCTGTTGGTAAATCTTCGCGAACCACTGATGGCTTGAATTGTAGCGCTTGAACTGCATCAAGCGCGCGTTGTTCCATTCGCCCTCCCGCACACGGGCATGATAGCGCTCGGGGCGGTGAAACCCCGCGGCCGCCACACGCTCGCTC
Source organism: Myxococcota bacterium (assembly GCA_036230545.1). Classification (GTDB taxonomy): domain Bacteria; phylum Myxococcota; class XYA12-FULL-58-9; order XYA12-FULL-58-9; family JABJBS01; genus CAXGXL01. The sequence continues at coordinate 4,723 of JAZAIZ010000395.1, read as the reverse complement.
AAGCTCGCAAAGAGCGCAGCTTTGCGCCGGCGCTTCTCCCCGTCATCCAGGTCCGGTGACTTAAAGAGCGCGTCCATCTCCCCATAGAGCGTCCACAGCAGGGCACGCCAGCGCCTGCCGTCCTCAAAAATCACCACCGCCTCACGATACTCGGAGCTCTGCTCCCCCAAGGTCGTCGCGAGAAAGTACAGAGTCGCCTGCTCGCCCACAAACTCCGCGAAGCTCTCATTAAAGGAGACGCTTCCCGGCAACCATACCGTCGCGTGGGTGAGCTCATGAAAAACGAGGGTGCGCAGCGAGAGGGGGCTCCACTCCAGCATCGCAGGCAAAATGGGGTCGTCAAACCAGCCCAGGGTGGAGTAGGCCCCCACCGGACCTTTGTGAACGTCCCACCCCCTGGCAGCAAGCGTGCGACGTTGCTCCTCGGCCGCCTCTTCGGAGAAGAACCCCAGGTAGGGTACCCTCCCAACCACCGGAAACCACCACTGCTTCGGGTTAAAATCCAAGGGCGCGCAGGCAGACACGTTCCAGAGCTCCCGCTCCCACCCCAGAGACACCGTCTGATAATGCTGCTCCACCCTAAGGCCCAGGCGCTTCGCGAATCCCCGCGCCTCTTCAATAGCCTGCAGGGCGCTAAGCTGGGTGGCGTTCAACGCCCCGTGCTGGCGCACCTCGTTCACGGGCTCTCGCTTGCTCAGGAGCTCCGCCTGATAATAGCCCATCGACAAAACGTAGCCCACTCCACAGCCCTGCAGAAGTCCCGAGAGAAGCCAGAGGGCCACCGCGCCATAAAGAAAATTCCGGGTCATCCATGCCTGCCCTGCGGCTCAAGTGAGATCTGAGCCGGCCTTGTCCAGCCCCTTGATAAAGGGGGTCTTCATCTGTGCCAGAAACGAATCAGGGTACTCCCGATTCAGGAGTCCCAACTCCCCCACCCGTCGCTCCCGGGGATAGAAATAGGTCCCAAACACCAAATCCCAGATGATCAGGTTGTTGCCATAATTACTGTTGGACTCTTCAATCACCGTCGAGTGATGCCAGCGATGCAACTCGGGCCCGCTGATTAAATAATTGAGCGGCCCCAGATGCATCGCGATGTTGCAGTGCTGAAAAAATCCGTTCACGGCATAAAACACCAGGTAGGCGAAGAGCACCTCCGGCTTTACCCCCAGCAAAATGAAGGGCAGGGAGTCGGCGAGAAATTGAATGCACTTCTCGATGGGGTGAAAGCGCCCCACGTTGAGCCAATAGAGCTTGTGAACCGAATGATGGACCGCGTGCAGCTGCCACATGGGCGCCCATTCATGAAAAGCCCGGTGCAACCAATAACGAAAAAACTCCGCCACAACCAACATCAGCATGGTCTGAAAGGCCACATGCCAGTGATGCGGCCAAAGGCCGCTAAGGAGGTTGATTTGCTGAGAAGAGAGGACCTCAAGAACAGCCGCGGCAGCAAGGAGCGTAAGTCCTTTAGGCAACGCGAGCTGCACCAGCCCCATAAAGACAAAATCGTTCCCCCACTCCCGACGACCACCGAGCCACTCCCGACGAGCCGGAAAGGCGAACTCCACCCCCGTTATCACCACCGAACAGAGGATGGCCGCTCCGTAGGAAGCAATCATCAAAGGCTGCCCCAAGCCCAGAAACAGTGCCTGAAGCACAAAGCCCAAGGCCAACACCCCCGGGTAGACCGCCCAGGCCACCAGCGTCCCAAGGCTGGACTTCTCGGCTTCCATCCTTCTCCCCCCTCGATTGAAAAAAAAAAGGGGGGAAAGATCGAGTTGCCTCGACCTTTCCCCCGCTATGCTATTCTTTACAACAACAAACTTAGATGTTCAGAGACAGCTGGATGTAAGTCCAGTCATGAGTGCTGTTGGTGTCATCAGCAGCTGCGTCACCCTGGTCGAGCAGAATCGCCTCACCGATGGTGAGACTCAACTGGTCAGCGAGGCTGATGGTGTACTCAATGTCAATCTCAATCCCAACAGCCGCGTCATCTGCACCAGCAGCCTCAGCGTCAGCGTACATCATGTAGTGAAGTCCTGCGGAGAGGTTACCAGGGCCCATCGCGCCGAAGTCATTGCTGACACTCGCATCAATGAGACCACCAACACCCGCAGTGATCACATCACTGTGGCCATTGTACTGGTGCGTATTACCGTTAGCAGCGCTGAACACATGGTTAGCCGCTGCGTCCGAAACGCCCGCAGTATAATCAATGTTGATTCTCGGAGCGATGGTGTCCGAAACCTTATAAGAGGCTGCCAAACTCGCCATAATGGCCGTGGTAGCATCTGTGTCCTCGTCTGCTGTGTGTTGCTGGAAATAAGCCTCCACACGCCAGCTGATGTCACCATCAGAGGCAGCGTGAATACCCGCAGTCAGGTTGCTCGCCGTACCACCACCGATCGCATCTGTACGATACATCACAGGGATGGACACGTCGATGTCACCGACGCTGGTAGAGGGATGAATCACATACAGCTCTCCCTCGCCATCGCTTGTAGCGAAGAGCTCAAGGTTGAGGCTGTCGGTGCTATAACCAACTTTAACACCGTCATAGGAACGACCGGCGTTCCAATCATCGGTGCCCATCAATCGACCCTCGTCCATGGAGAACTCCTGGCGACCCACTTGAAAAGCGAGCCCGGCAGCGGCGAACTGCACAGAAGCCTCATAGACCTCCAACGCAGAACCCTCACCACTCCATCGACGGTTCTCCTGAACCGAGACAGAAGCGCTCACGTCCCCAGCGGCACCGTCAAGAGAAACTCTTGTACGCTGATCTGCTGTGTAGCTATCCCCATCCGCATTACCGGGGATGTTTCCTTGTTGTGTGTATTCTACGCGAGATCGAGCATCGACCCCAGCCGTAACACCATCAGCTGACGCTGTACCGAATGGCAATGAGCCAACGGCGATAACAGCAACCAACAATCCTTTGTTCAAATTCTTTATCTGCATAATGACCTCCAGGCTACAGTCGGGAAGAAAATCCTTCCAGATGATAAAGACCTCAGTCGCAGTATCAACTAGTTCGTGGGTGAAGCCAAATTGAAGGCCTCTTAATTCACGCCCTCACAACGCCCCTTCATTAAGTGAACACTAGCTCATAAAAAACTCTCCCCAATCTTACATAAGTGCTTATCGGACATCATTTTTTCTTTCATAATGAAAACAGGAAACTAGAAAACGGAAATCTCCCTCCACTCTATAAACCCGGTTATTACCCTGACGGTTAATCAAAAGAACAAAGCACAAAAAAAATTTAAACGAAGCGTCGTTTTTTTTCCGACTCCCCAGCCCCCCGTCGCCAAATCGACACGCGAGCGCCTGAAGACCCTCCGCAAAAGAGTGCAAGACTCCCGACCGGGCGTCCAATAAGCACCACCCTCATTCCTCCCCACGCTCTAAACCGTCCATAAATATGCACGTTTTTGTGCCTCTGCGCCCCCCCTAAAACCACCTTGACCTCTCATTCAACCAACGATAACCCTTCGCCCGCACGGCCGCCCTTGGTCATCCGAGCGCTGAAAGACTCCTGAGTGCCTGTGGCGTGCCCAACCTTTTCAACCACCCCAGGAGGGGAAATCACATGGCCCAATATCGTTCGGCTCCGGTCGCAACCACGGAGATGCCCAAGGGCATCCCTTATATCGTCTCCAATGAAGCCGCAGAGCGCTTCAGCTTCTATGGCATGAAGACCATCCTGGTCATCTTCATGACCAAATACCTCGTGGATGGTTCAGGCAACCCGGACTTTATGAATGAAAGCGAGGCCTCAGGATACCTCCACCTCTTTACCTCCGCGGTCTATTTCTTCCCCGTCATCGGAGCCATCATCGCCGACGCGCTCTTTGGCAAATACCGCACCATCCTCTGGCTCTCCGTGGTCTATTGCGCCGGGCACCTGGCCCTCGCCATGGATGAGACCCGGCTGGGGCTCATGGTGGGACTCTCGCTTATCGCCATCGGCTCGGGGGGCATCAAACCCTGCGTGTCGGCACACGTCGGGGATCAATTCGGAAAACAAAACGCCGGCCTGCTCGAGAAGGTCTTCGGCTGGTTTTATTTTGCCATCAACCTGGGCGCCTCGGCCTCTTCTCTGCTGACCCCCATCCTTCTGCATAACTACGGCCCCCACATCGCCTTCGGAATCCCCGGAGTCCTCATGGCCCTGGCGACCCTCCTCTTCTGGATGGGACGAAACACCTTTGTGCACATCCCCGCCGGCGGCAAGAAGTTCATTCAGGAGACCTTCAGCCGCGAAGGGATGAGCTCAATCTTCAAACTCTCCACTATCTTTATGTTCGTCGCCATGTTCTGGGCGCTCTTTGACCAGACTGGTTCCCGGTGGGTGCTCCAGGCAGAGCATATGGATCGAAACTTCATGGGGGTGGAGTGGCTCAGCTCTCAAATTCAAGCCATTAACCCCATCATGATCATGCTCTTTATTCCCATCTTCAATGGGTTCACCCTCGCAGGGTTCAAATGGAAGGGCATCTACCCCATCCTCAACACCGTCTTTACGCTCACCCCCCTCCGAAAGATCTCCATCGGATTTTTTCTCACCGTCCCGGCGTTTTTGATCCCGGCCTATATCGAGACTCAAATTCAAGCCGGCCTCACCCCGAACATCGTCTGGCAGCTGCTGGCCTACGTGATCCTTACGGCCGCCGAGGTTTTCGTCTCCATCACCTGCCTGGAGTTCTCCTACACCCAG
>JAZAIZ010000394.1:0-1064 GCA_036230545.1 Myxococcota bacterium | reverse complement strand
TTGTCAGGGGAATTGGTTATTCGTGCAGTTCACCCCATTGTTTGATAGGCAGCAACCATGCAAGAACCCTCCACAGACACCACTTCGCTAACCGGCAAGCGGCGCTTAACGCCGATGCTTCAGCAGTATGTTAACGCCAAAAAGGAGTGCCCTGAAGACGCTATCCTGCTCTTTCGCATGGGCGACTTCTACGAGCTCTTCTTTGAAGACGCCACCGTCGCAGCTCGAATCCTCGACATCACCCTGACCGCTCGCGAAAAGGGCGCAGACGCCATTCCCATGGCGGGCTTCCCGCATCACTCGGTCTCCTCCTACGTCGCCCGACTGGTTCAAAACGGCTATTCTGTTGCCATCTGCGACCAGGTCGAAGATCCCAAAAAAGCCAAAGGACTGGTTAAACGCGAGATCACCCAGCTCATCACCCCGGGCACCGTCTCCGATCTTGAGGCGCTCGATCCCGGAGCGGCCAATTACCTGGCCTGCCTCCAGCCGGAGACCGACGGGCGCTACACCATCGCTTTTTTAGACCTCCTCGCTGGCGAGCTCCTGTGGACCACGGTCCCTGAGTCCTCGGTCACCGACGAGCTGCGCCGCATGGGCGCTCGAGAGGTCCTTGTTGACGACGCTGCTGAGGAGCACTTTGGCACGCCCCTTAAGGCCCGTGCCCTCGCGGTGCGCTCACTCCCCGACGACGCCCTCCTCGAAGACGACGCGCTTGAGGCCATGCAACAACGCTTCGGCCAGCGCTGGTTCAAGGACATCGCCTCCCAGTTGACCCCCAGGGTCGCCCTGACAATGGAGCGCCTGATCCGCTTCGCCGAGTCCACCCAGCGGCGCAAGCTGGTGCACCTGATGTCGCCGCGCTCCTACCTGATCGCCGATTACCTCGTGCTTGATGAGGCCACCCAGAGCAACCTCGAACTCTGCCGCACCCAACGAGAGAATCGTCGCCAGGGCTCCCTCTTGTGGCACCTCAACGCCTGCCGCACCTCCATCGGAAGCCGCACCCTGGCACACTGGCTCCTCTTTCCCCTGCGAGACGCGGAGCGCATCAACCGGCGACT
>JAZAIZ010000393.1:0-7381 GCA_036230545.1 Myxococcota bacterium | reverse complement strand
GGTTTCGCCCCTTATAAGGGGTGGAAGAGCTCACTGATTAGTCGCGGTAAGATCTCGGGGACCGATGTTCTGGTGCTGAAGCCCCAGACTTATATGAACCTGAGCGGCGACGCGGTGGGCGCGGCGGTTCGGTATTATCGCTGTGAGCCGGCGGATGTAATCGTCATTCATGACGAACTTGACTTTGAACCGGGGGAGTTGCGGCTCAAGGTGGGGGGAGGCCACGGCGGTCACAACGGTCTGCGCTCCATTATGGATCATATCGGGCGTGATTTTACGCGGATTCGAGTGGGAATAGGCAAGCCGCCCCGTGGACTTGGCAGTGATTTTGTCTTATCCCGCTTCGACAAGACAAGCCGGGTGCTTGTTGACGAAGCTTTAGAGGATATCGTTGACGCCCTTGACACCATTGTGTTGAAGGGGGTTCGCGGGACCATGAATACATTTAACAGTCGACGAGCCTCGGCTAATGAAGGAGACTCCAGGTGAGTTTGACACATCAGTTATTTATGTTCACACCACTGGCGGGGGCGTTTGCCCTCGTTTATGCGTTGGTGAAATCAAATTGGATCAATAAGCAGGAAGTCGGCACCGACAATATGCGTGAAATTGCGACGCATATTCGTGGTGGCGCCATGGCCTTTTTGGGCCGTGAGTATCGAATTTTGGTTGTCTTCGCGCTGATTGTGGCGGCTGCTCTGGCGGCGGCGAACTGGAACAGCGAATCATCCAGTCCCCTGGTGGCCGTGGCCTTCCTGGCGGGAGCGCTTTTTTCCGGCCTGGCGGGATATTTCGGGATGCGCATCGCCACTTCGGCCAATGTACGTACCACCAACGCGGCTCGTAAGGGCCTGGTAGCGGCGCTGAACGTGGCGTTCTCTGGTGGAACCGTCATGGGAATGTGCGTGGTTGGCCTTGGGATTCTCGGCGTAGCCGGTTTGACCATTGGCTTTTATGAGTCGGGTGTTTTGGGAAGTGACTGGAACCGCATTGTCGCGGTTGTCAGCGGCTTCTCTCTGGGTGCGTCGTCCATTGCTCTCTTCGCTCGTGTTGGCGGCGGAATCTTTACCAAGGCTGCAGACGTAGGTGCGGACCTGGTCGGAAAAGTCGAAGCGGGTATCCCTGAGGATGATCCGAGAAACCCTGCGGTTATCGCGGACAACGTCGGTGACAACGTCGGTGACGTCGCTGGAATGGGCGCGGATCTCTTTGAGTCCTATGTCGGCTCCATCGTTGCGGGCATGGCCCTCGCAGCTGCAGCCAACGAGATGAACGCGCTCTTCTTCCCCGTGGTGCTGGCGGCCTGTGGGATCCTGGTCTCCATTGTTGCGACCTTCTTCGTTAAAACCAGTGAAGGGGGAGACCCTCAGAGCGCCCTGAACAAGGGGATGTATTCTGCGACTGCGCTGATGATCGCTGCGATCTTCGGGCTGTCCTGGTGGTTGATGGGAGACGGCATCACCCTCGGTGGGGTGAGTTACCACTGGACCGGTATCGCCTACGCGGTGACCGGTGGTTTGATCGCTGGCGTTTTGATTGGCGCGGTGACCGAGCATTATACCTCTGAGTCCGGTGCGCCGGCTCGTGGCGTCGCTAGAGACTCTCAAACCGGCTCCGCCACCAACATCATCTCCGGCCTCGCGCTTGGAATGATGTCCACGGCGATGCCCATTATTCTTATCAGCATCGCTATTTTGGTGGCTCACCACTTTGCTGGGTTGTACGGCATTGCGATCGCTTCCCTCGGGATGCTCTCCACCACCGGTATTCAGCTGGCGGTTGATGCTTATGGCCCTATTGCTGACAACGCAGGCGGGATTGCTGAGATGGCTGGTCTTGAGGCCAGCGTTCGTGAGAAGACCGACAAGCTGGACGCTGTAGGAAACACCACCGCGGCGGTTGGTAAGGGATTCGCTATTGGCTCTGCGGCGCTCACCGCCCTGGCACTCTTTGGCGCTTATACGACCACCGCGGGTATCACCAGCATTGACGTCTCTAAGCCCATCGTCCTGGTTGGAGTTTTCATTGGAGCGATGCTTCCCTTTGTCTTCTCCGCTTTGGCGATGAAGGCGGTTGGTGAGGCAGCGTTTGCGATGATCGAAGAAGTTCGTCGTCAATTCCGTGAGATCAAGGGCCTGATGGAAGGCAACGCTGTGGCAGACCACAACAAGTGTGTTGATATTGCGACGGCAGCGGCCCTTCGACGGATGGTTGCTCCGGGCGTGCTGGCGGTTGTTGTGCCCGTTGTTGTTGGTTTTTACAACAAAGAAGCCCTCGCGGGTCTCCTGGTGGGTGTTACGGTCAGCGGCGTGCTGATGGCCATTTTCCAATCCAACGCGGGTGGAGCATGGGACAACGCCAAGAAGCACATTGAGACCGGCGCGTTTGGTGGCAAAGGCTCTGAGAGTCACAAGGCAGCTGTGGTGGGTGACACCGTAGGCGACCCCTTCAAGGACACCTCTGGCCCGGCCCTTAATATCCTCGTTAAGTTGATGAGCGTGGTGGCATTAGTGCTCGCCCCTCTTCTCGCAGGTTGATCCTGTTTGAATTTGAATGTTGTGACAGTCGGCCGTCCATGGTGGAGGGCCCTTAAGTCCATGACTGGAGTGAATGAAGTATGTTAATCAATGAGTATGAAACGACTCTTGTGTTGAAGCCGGATTTGTCTGGTGACGCCATTGAGTCGACCCTTGATCGAGTGCGCAACTCGATCGCAAAAATGGATGGTACCCTCCTTAAAATTGACCACCTTGGTCGTAAGAAGTTTGCCTATCCCATTCAAAAACAAACCCGGGGAATTTATGTCCACACCCATTATATTGGGAAGGACAACCTCGTTAGTGAAGTAGAGCGTAATCTTCGGATCAGCGATTCTGTTTTGCGTTACCTGACGGTTCGTCTGGCTGAGTCGATCACTACCGGTGACCACGAAGTGGTGGAGTATGTCCGCCCTGAGTATGATGCGCAGATGGATGAAACCAATGGCGATGAGCAGTCTGAGAGCCGGGAGGCCAGTGAGGCTCCCCAGGCAGCAGCAGAGACAGCCGATGTTGCTGAGCCAGCGGAGGCCGTAGAGGCCACCGCAACCGAGGCAGCGACGGAAGTGGTTGCTGAAGAGGCACCTCAGACCGAAGACGTTGTGTCGGAAGACACCGCGACTAAAGAAACGGAGGCTTAAGATGTTTGAAGAAAGATCCGGTGGAAATGGTCGAGATCGTGGTGACCGTGGTGACCGTGGTGATCGCGGTGATCGTGGTGATCGTGGCGATCGCGGTGGTGACCGTGGTGGCATGCGTCGTCGACGGGTTTGTCGCTTTTGCGCAGATAAGATGGAGCCTGATTACAAAGACATTCAGGTTCTTAAGTATTATCTGTCCGAGCGTGGCAAGATTGTTCCGCGACGAATCTCCCGAACCTGCGCGAAGCACCAGCGTTCGTTGGCGACGTCTATCAAGCGGGCTCGTGTTTTGGCCCTTTTGCCCTACGTTATTACTGGCGCGTAAGAGGAGTTAAATCATGCAGGTTATTTTAAAAGCCACTGTTGCAAAACTAGGGACGGCTGGTGATCTTGTCACAGTCAAGCCTGGCTATGCGCGGAATTATTTGTTGCCCAAAAACCTCGCGGCGCTCGCATCGAGCACCAGCGTTAAGGAGTTTGAGCATCAAAAGCGGGTAGCGGCGCTTCAGGCCGAGAAAGCAAAAAGCTCAGCTGACGGCATCGCTGGCCAATTGGCCGCTTTGAAGCTCACCTTCGCTCGTAAGGTGGGTGAGCAGGACAAGCTCTTTGGTTCGGTGACGTCACACGATATTGAGCGTGCCCTTGCTGAAAACGGTCACGAGATTGACCGACGGACCATTGAAGTGTCCGAGACTATCAAGCAACTCGGTGAGCATGAAGTTCAGGTGCGTTTGCACAAGGACGTTGTGGCTTCATTAAAGCTGGAAGTTGTAGCAGAATAATTTAGTTTATTTTGAAGCCCACCGTGCGGTTATTACCCCGTGCGGTGGGCTTTTTTTTGTCTGGTGAGGATGGTGTGGGATCAGATCAGTTTTGATCGTATCTCCGAGAAGAGTTGAAGGTGTTGCTTAGCTCTGCCTTCGATTTATGGTAGCGTCCCCCAACCGCGGAGGGTTTTTAGGCATGGAGTCATCAGTCATTCAATTAGAAGCCGGTCAGGAACGTCAGGGCAGGATCCCTCCCCAGGACCTTAACGCAGAGCGCTCAGTGTTGGGGGCGATGATGCTTGAGGTGGGAGCGGTGAGTGACGCCATTGGCGGCTTAAAGGCCGACCATTTCTATCGCCCGGCACATGCCAAAGTGTTTGAGGCGATGCGCGCGCTCTACGACCGCAGCGAGCCGATTGATGAGATCACACTGCAGGCGCGGCTTAAAGAGAACGGTAGCCTGGAAGAGGTGGGCGGAGTAAGCTTTCTTGCTTCGTTGTCTGATGGGGTCCCCTCTGCAGCTAATATTGCTCACTACGCCAAAATCGTCCGCGAGCGAGCCTTGATTCGACGGCTCATCGCGACGACCTCCTCCATTGCCACCAAGGGCTATGAAGGCACCACCGACATTGAGCAGCTCCTCGATGACGCGGAGGTGAGTATTTTTGAGATCACCAGTGATCGGGATCAACGCTCCTTCTCCAGTATGAACGAGCTGGTTAAAGAGGCATTCAAGGCGATTGAGAAGCGCTTTGAAGAGAAGTCCTCCATCACCGGGGTGCCGACAGGTTTTAGCGAGTTTGACAAGATGACAGCGGGCTTACAGCCCTCAGATTTGATTATTGTGGCGGGCCGGCCTTCCATGGGCAAGACCGCGCTGGCGTTGAATATGGCGCAGAGCGCTGCCGTAGAGCAGGGCAAGAGCGTGGCGGTGTTTTCGTTGGAGATGGCTAAGCAGCAGTTGGTTATGAGGATGCTCTGCTCCCAGGCTCGAATTGACGCGAGTCGTATGCGGGGGGGATTTCTCAAGGACAGCGATTGGCCCAAGCTGGCCAAGGCTGCGGGACAACTGTCCCAGGCGCCCATCTATATCGATGACACCGGCGCAATCTCGATTCTGGAGATGCGAGCGAAGTGCCGGCGTCTTCAGGCGGATAAGGGGCTTGATTTGATTATGGTGGATTACCTGCAGCTAATGCGGGGAAGCTCCAGCAGTGACGGAAGCCGTGAGCGTGAGATTTCTGAGATCTCACGTGGCTTGAAGGCGCTGGCTCGTGAGCTTAGCGTTCCTGTGATCGCACTTAGTCAGTTGAATCGCTCTCTGGAGCAGCGCCAGGATAAACGCCCCATGCTCAGTGACCTGCGGGAGTCCGGAGCCATCGAGCAGGATGCGGACGTCATTACCTTCGTTTATCGCGATGAATATTATAACCCCGAGAGTGAAGACAAAGGCCTGGCGGAGATTATTATCGGCAAGCAGAGAAACGGGGCGACAGGAACGGTTAAGCTAACCTTTCTTAAGCAGTTTACGCTGTTTGCGGACCTGCAGCGCGAGGCTGCCTGATTCAACACGCGGCGATAAATCCCCGATAAATATTCTGGTGCGCCTTTTGTGCGAGGGACTCAGGGTGCCACTGAACGCCCAGAGCGAAGTTCTCGCCGCTCCACTCGATGGCCTCCACGACCCCATCGGGTGCGATAGCGCTAGCTTTAAGGCCTTGCCCCACTGTATCCAGGAGCTGGTGATGTGTGCTGTTGACCTCGAGGCGGCTGACGCCCGTCAGCTGATGGAGCCTGGAGTGGGGCACAACTTGGACCTCGTGAGAGGTCTCGCGCTTGTCGTTGGGTTGTTGATGCTCGAGGCTTTCCGGCCGATGGCTTTGATCCTGGTGGAGCGTTCCCCCGCAGACGACATTCAAGAGCTGCATTCCCCCGCAGATCCCCAATAAGGGAGTGCCCTTTTTCAGGCAGCCTTCGATGAGTGCTCTTTCAACGTTACTGCGCTGGGGCTGGAGCTTTCCGAGGCCTGAGCGGGGTTTTGCGTTGTAGTAGGTGGGGGGGACGTCAAAATCTCCACCGGAGACCACGAGTCCGTCTATTTTATCAAGGATGTCGGGGACGACTTTGAGATCAGGGTGCGGCAGCATTAAGGGGAAGGCCCCCGCGTTGAGGATGCTCTTGATGTAGGCTTCACCGAGGATATAGCGGGGCGCGGGGGCACCCCGGCTGTCCACGATGGTTTCAAAATCACAGGTTATCCCAATCCAGATCATGAACTCGCCTCCCCTCGCGTTTCGCTCCCGAGTCGCTCTTGACAACCCTTATATCGAGCTATACACCCGGCCGCCAACGACTAAAACCCTAATTTAAATCCGGAGTTACGATGTCATCCCCCCAATTTAAACGTATCTTGTTGAAACTCTCCGGTGAGGCGCTCCAAGGCGACAAAGGGTTTGGTGTTTGCCCCACAGTGCTTGAGGGTATCGCACAGCAAATCAAAGAGATCCGGGAGATGGATGTCGAGGTGGCGATTGTGGTTGGTGGGGGAAATATTTTTCGCGGCATGAAGGCGAGTGCTTCGGGGATGGACCGCGCGACCGCCGATTATATGGGGATGTTGGCCACGGTGATGAACTCCATGGCGCTTCAGGACGCCCTTGAGAAGCAGTCGGTCCCGACGCGGGTGCAATCCGCTATCGAGATGCGGGAGATCGCAGAGCCCTATATCAAGCGTCGGGCGATGCGGCACCTGGAGAAGAAGCGCGTGGTTATTTTTGCGGCGGGGACGGGCAATCCCTTCTTTACCACCGACACGGCGGCGTCCTTGCGAGCCATGGAGATTCAGGCGGATGTGATTATGAAAGCGACCAAGGTCGACGGGGTTTATGACGCGGATCCTGTTACCACGCCCACCGCTACACGGTTTGACCATCTGGATTATATTGAGGTCCTGCAGAGAAATCTTAACGTCATGGACTCGACGGCTATTTCTTTGTGCCGGGACAACAGAATGCCCATTATAGTCTTTAATTTGAACGAGAACGGTAATATTAAGCGTGTTGTCAGCGGTGAGTCCGTGGGGACGCTGGTGGGTCAATTGAACGCGCCTGAGGCTGATTAGCCTCAGGCTGAAGACGACTGTTCAAAGGAGAGTGGTTGAGATGGGAATTGTTGAAGACGTTTTTGGAGAGCTCTCCACAGAGCTTGAGGCGGTGACCGAGTCCTTACAGAAAAACCTCAGTCGCTTGAGAACAGGTCGTGCAAACGCCTCGCTGCTCGATGGGATTCGGGTAGATTATTATGGGAACCCTACGGCTTTGTCGCAATGTGCGCAGGTTAACGTCCCCGAGCCTCGTTTGATTACGGTTAAGCCCTGGGAGAAGGGGCTCCTGTCCGCCATTGAGAAGGCGATTATGACCTCCGAGTTGGGTTTAAA
>JAZAIZ010000392.1:0-11797 GCA_036230545.1 Myxococcota bacterium | reverse complement strand
TTTGTCAGGGGTCTCGTGTATAAACATGACCATAAGGCTCGTTTCACGCTCAGACATAAGGTTTTTCCATGGTTTCTACACTGCTCTCACTTCTCGCTGGCCTCCTCGTCGGCACCCTCCTGACCGGCTACTGGAGTCATCGACGACTTCAAGCCGAGCTGCTGGCCGTCCAGGCGCCCCTGCAAACCCGCTGTGAGGTACTCCAAGAGCAGCTCACCCAGGCCCAGACGAGTCTCCAAAGCGCCACCGATGCCCACAAAGAGGCGGGCGAGGCTCTCCAGCAATTGCAGGTCGAGCAGGCCCGCACCCAGGAAAAAACCGCGGCCATTCCTCGACTGGAGGAGGCCCTTCGCGACAAAGAAGAAGCCTGCGAACGCCTTCAGGAAGAGGGCTCCCGCCAGCAAACCACCATCGCGGAGCTCGAGCTAAAGCTCACCAACGAGCGACGGCAAACCACCGAGAAGCTCGCTCTGCTTGAGAACGCCAAAGAGGAGCTCTCTAATCAGTTCAAGGTGCTCGCACAGGGCATCCTCGAGGAAAAGAGCGAGCGCTTCACCAAGCAAAACAAGACCCAGCTCGATGAGATCCTCAAACCCTTCAAAACGCAACTGGGTGATTTTCGCAAACGGGTTGACGACGTCTACACCCAGGACACCAAAGACCGCACCTCCCTTCACACCCAGATTGTCGAGTTGCAAAAGCTCAACCAGCAACTCAGCGGTGACGCCATCAACCTCACCCGGGCGCTCAAGGGTGACAGCAAAACCCAGGGCAACTGGGGCGAGTTGGTGCTTGAGCGTATCCTCGAGGAGTCGGGACTCCAGGAGGGCCGCGAATATCGACGTGAGGTCAGCGTCACCAGCGAAGACGGCTCCCGCCGTCGACCGGACGTGGTCATCAACCTGCCAGAAGACAAGCACGTGGTGGTGGACTCGAAGGTTTCCCTCACCGCCTACGAGTCGTTTTGCGCCGCGCAGGACGACTCCGAGCGAGAGAAGCTCCTCAAGGAGCACATCCAATCCATGCGAACCCACATTCGGGGCTTAAGCGCGACGAATTATGAAGACCTCCCGGGCCTTCGCACCCTGGGCTACATCCTGATGTTTGTTCCGGTGGAGCCAGCGTTTCTCTTGGCCATGCAAGAGGACAAAACCCTCTTTTTGGACGCCTTCAATCAAAACATCATGATTGTGAGCCCCACCACGCTGCTCTTGACCCTGCGCACCATCGACTCCATCTGGAGAAACGAGGAGCAAAACCGCAACGCCATGGAAATCGCCCGGCAAGCGGGGAACCTCTACGATAAATTCGTCGGCTTTGTGGAGACCCTGGAAGATGTGGGCGACAAGCTCAACAAGGCTCGCCTCTCCTACGAGAAAGCCACCGGACAGCTCTCCAGCGGTCGAGGCAACCTCGTGGGCAAAACGCAGAGCCTGAAAAAGCTGGGTATCAAGTCCAAAAAAGAGCTCCCCGCCCACTACCTGGACGCCGCGCTCATCGCGGAGGGCGACGCGGAGCCACAGCTCCTCGAAAAAAACGCCACCCCTGACGTCAACTAGGCGCTGCGGCGCTGACGCACCTGGCGGTAGCCAACAAAGCCCACCACCAGCACCGCGGCGAAGCTCCCCAAGACCTTTAGCCCGAGACTGAGGGTCATGGTGTGCTTAAAGACCGCGAGAAAGACGATGCTCACCAGAAAGAGAGTCGCCACCTCATTGAGCATGCGTAGCCGGTTAGAGGTCCAGGAGGAGGTCCCGGCAAGAATCCCCTTATGGATAGAGCCACAGAGCAGGTGATAACCAACCAACCCCGCCACCATCGCCAGCTTGGCCAGCAACCACGGAGCCTGAAATCCATAGAGGCTCCCCAGCCATCCGCCAAAAAAGACAGTGCCCACCATGGCCGGCCAGGTGATGCCGTACCACAGGCGACGCTGCATCACGCTCAGCTGCTCCACCAGAGGCGCCTGCCCAGGCTCATTGGTGGCGCGAGCCTCCGTGTTGTAAATGAAGAGCCGCACAACATAGAAGAGCCCGGCGAACCAAGCGGTAAAGAAGATGATATGAAGCGCTTTAATGGTTGGGTACATAAGGTAAACTCACTGCAGCAGAACGGAAAGCTCAAGACTCGTCTAATTTTCGATAAATCGTGCGGGTGGCGATTCCCAGAAGATGGGCCGCGGTCTTTTTGTCCCCACCGGTTCTGTCGAGGGTCTCGCGGATAATCTTCTTCTCGATTTCCTCCAGCGGCACCCCAAAAGGAACAAAGACCCCCTCCTCGGTGCGTGCCACCTCTTCCCCCTCCGCGCCCGCCACACTCCGAGGCAAGTCTTCGACACTGACAACATCGCCCTTGCACAACACCACTGAGCGCTCGATGGTATTTTCAAGCTCGCGCACATTCCCCGGCCACGAATGGGTCTCAAGCACCCGAATCGCCGCCTCGGAGAATCCCCGCATGGACTTGTTGTTTTTCTCCGCGAAGCGCGCCAGAAAATACTGAGCCAAAAGTGGAATATCCCCATGCCGAAGCCGAAGCGGCGGCACCTCGATTTGAATCACGTTAAGCCGATAGTAGAGGTCTTCACGAAAGCGTCCCTCTTTAACCGCCTCCTCCAGACGGCGGTTGGTTGCCGCCACCACCCGAACGTCCACGGAGATAGGAGCCGACCCCCCAAGGCGCTCAATCTCTCCCTCCTGAAGCACCCGCAGGAGCCTCACCTGAACCGCCGGGGAGGTCTCGCCAATCTCGTCCAAAAAGAGAGTCCCCCCGCTGGCCCGCTCAAAACGCCCCTCGCGCCGAGACTGAGCGCCGGTGAAGGCCCCCTTCTCGTGACCAAAGAGTTCACTCTCAAGCAGGTTGTCGGGAAGCGCCGCGCAGTTCACCGGCACAAAAGGCCCCGCCCGGCAATCCGAGAGGCTATGCACCTTGCGGGCAAGCAGCTCTTTGCCAGTCCCGCTCTCCCCCTGCAGCAGAATGGTCGCTGCCGAGGGCGCCGCCTGAGACACCGTGTTGAGGGTCTCACACATAGCCGTCGACTGACCAATCACGTCTCCCTGGGTGACGGTCTCAATGGTCTCCCGCAGGACCTGGTTCTCGCGAATCAACGCACGGTGCTCCAAAGCCCGTTGGGCCGAGCGCACCACCATAGCCCGCTTGAGGGGTTTGGAGATAAAATCGTAGGCCCCCTTGCGCATGCAATCCACGGCATTTTCCACGGTGCCAAAGGCCGTCATCATCACCACCTCGATGGAGGGGGAGATGGCCTTAACCGCTCGGAGCAGCTCGATCCCGCTCATCTTGGGCATCATGATGTCCGAGAGCACCAGATCCACCCGCTCGGAGCGCACGATTTCGAGTGCTTCCTCCCCGCTATCGGTGATAGAAACCCTAAAGTTCTCCCGCTCGTAGATCTTCTTCAGCGATTGGAGTATGCCGTGCTCATCGTCAACAACAAGAATGTGGTTTTGTGGGGTCATCCCGTCCAATCTACTTTCACCTTGAGCCCCACTGCAACCTCGGAGCCTCATTGAACATGCAATTATTGCGCGGAACAAAGGGAGAAGAGGCGCTCAGGGCCCTCCTGAAGGGCGCCAAAGCGCTCCCCGCGATTGCGCTCGATCCTCCCTCCCTTGAGGGAGAGACCGCACGAGTGGCCGCCATCGCCACTCCCGACGATGCACTCTTACTGGATATTCAAGGAATCGCAAGCCTCGGCGAGCTACTCGCAGGCCAGGGTGTCCTCGCCGCCGCGAACGCCAAAAAGCACCACCGCGCCCTCCTGCGCACCTTTGACCAGGGCCCGGCCCGATGGGCCTGCGTCCAACTCTCGGAAGTCCTTATCGCCGGTGGACGGCCGGTCGACCTCAGCCTTCCGGCCATCTCGGCCCGCTATGACCTCCCAGAGCCTCCCTCCCCCGACGATGGACTCAACTCTCTTGGCCACTACGCCCAACACATCGCCCAGGTGGTGGCTGCTCAAATCCCACGAATTCAGGAGCTTAACCTCACCCAGGTGTCTCGACTGGAGGCCGCCGCGGTGGCCCCTGTGGCCGAAATGGAGCACCGCGGGATGTGCCTGGACGCCCCCGGTTGGCGGGACCTCGCCCGCAAAGCCCAACTCGAACGGGACGACCTCAAGGCCCGACTGCACAAATTTCTGAGCGCCCACATCAACCACGACCTCTTCGGGGGCGCGGCCCTCAACCTCGACAGCAACGCAGAATTATTGAAAGTTTTGCGCGCCATGGGGCACCCCCTGCCCAATGTCAAAAAAGAATCCCTCCAAACCCTGCCCGAACCCTTTGGACCCTGGCTCCTGCGCTACCGGGAAGTCTCCAAGATCACCTCCACCTATGGTGAGTCGTTCCTCGCCACCCTCGGCCCCGACCAGCGGCTGCACCCCACTTTTGAGCAGATTGGCGCCAACACTGGCCGAATGGCCTGTCACTCCCCCAATCTCCAAGCGGTGGTGAAAACCTCCCACCACCGGGACTGCTTTCGCTGCGCTCCCCATCGACGGGTGGTGGTGGCCGACTACGCCACCTGTGAACTCAGAATTCTCGCCCACATGAGCCGGGATCCGGTCTTTCTCAACGCCTTCGCCCGGGGAGAAGATCTGCACGCCACCGTGGCCAGCACCCTCTGGAACACCCCGGTCAGCAAGACCCAAAACCCCGAGCTGCGCCACCGGGCCAAGGCGGTTAATTTTGGGCTGGTTTACGGAATGGGCCCAGGGGGCCTGGCCAAAAACCTCAAAATATCCTCCCAACAGGCCCTCAACCTGCTTGAAGATTACTTCCGTACCTTTCCAAAAATACGAGACTTTCTAAACAACAACGCCGAAGTTGCGCTCAAGCGAGGCTACGCCGAAACCCTCACCGGACGACGACTCTACCTGGACGGCTCCGGGAGCGAATCCGAGCGCGCCCAGGCCGAGCGAGTGGCGAAAAACATGCCCATTCAGGGCAGCAGCGCCGATATGACCAAGCTCGCCCTGGCGGACGTGCGACGACGGCTGCTCCGCTTTAAGGACGCCTGGCTGGTGAACGCGGTCCACGACGAGCTGGTGGTAGAGTGCGATGCCAAGGACGCTGAAGCGGTGGCCGAGGAGCTTCGTGGGGCCATGGTCCACGCGGGCCAAACCCTCCTGCCCTCCATCCCCATCGAAGTGGACGTCGGGGTGGGCCACACCTGGAGCAAATAGAGATCCCGGCCAACATTGTTGTTTTTTTCTCGCCTTTTTCGGGCATTTGAGGCATCAAGTTAAGATTGACGAAGTTGGGATCCGTATGTTAGTCGGCCTGACTTGACCACTGGAGGTTCATTCGTATGGCTCGTGTTACAGTAGAAGATTGCCTGGACAACGTGGATAACCGCTTCGCGCTTGTTATTTTATCCGCTCAGCGAGCCCGCCAGCTCCTCAAAGGGGCCAAGCCTACCGTCGAGCACACCAAAAACAAGGCGGCGGTGACGTCCCTTCGTGAGATCGCAGCTGGCAATGTCTACTCTGAGCAGGACCTCGTCGACGTTCTCACCCGTGAGATCGCCAAAAACCGCGAATAAACGCTTACTTCGGGCGCTCTCGCCCTCTCCTCACCCCCGAATTCACGACTCTTTAAAGACTACAGCGAGCGGAGCATCTCCGTGAGTCCGCACCGGTAAAAGTTGCGGGCGTCCCGCACAATCCGGTGGGAGGACGTGTCCCCCGAGTAGCGCTCCAGGAGCGTCTCGCAGAAGTTACGAGCTACCTTGGAGGCGGTGTGATAGCGCTCAATCTCGTCCCGGGGTACATCATCACGAATCTCATAATGCTCAAACAGGAGCCTGGTCAGAGCCCGGCCCGCGTCCCGTCGCAGCATCCCCTGCTGCTGAAGCAAATCTGCCCCCACCAAGAATTTGTCCACTTCAGCCTGAATCTCCAGCTCAAGGGGGGAGATCCCACGACCGAGCCGGGCGCTCCATACGACCTTGATAAAGTGGCTCACTCCTTCCAGAGCGATGCAAAAGCTCTCGAGGTTACCGTTGTGGAGCAGCCTTCCAGGCTCGTCTCCCTCGAGGTGGGTCAACACCCCTGGCTCAATGTAGAGTGCCAACTCCACCGAGTCGTCAACCTCAAGCACAAAGAGCTGCTCGGGCAGGTCCAGATGCGCGCCGGGAATAGAAGCGTGGGTATCGGAGTCGATTAGATATTCATGCACATCAAGCTCGGTGGTAACCGCGTTTAACCCTTCAAGCATCCCCTGCAGTTCGGATAAAATGGCCACTTATTGAATCTTCTCTGTTGGAGGTTTGAAGGAGGTCACAAACCCCTGCTCAAGCAGAAGCTGATAGAGTCGAGGCTGCCCGGTCTTTAACCAGCGGGTATAGAGTTTTAGCAGGTTGTGATACGAGCCGCTTCGCGCCAGCTGCCCTTCCTCAAGATGCTTTAAGACTCCCACCAATCTCGGAAAATCCGCCCCCATGGACTGGTACATCTCCGCAAAGACTTCGCCGTTGCGCTGGTTTCCAATAATCCCGGCCAGGTTCTGATACGCCGAGCCCCCCATGGAGACGTAATAATCAACGTCCACAAGGCTGCTCTCGATAGACTCTTCAAAGAAGCCCGCCGAATAGAGGGCAACATCCCCCAGGTCCCGCAGATGCTGAATCTGATCCACCACCTCGGTGGCCTCAATGGCCCGTTTGTAATGAAAAGCGAGGGGCTCCTCCCCCGGTAAAGGGCGAACACCGCTGTGGATATAATCGCAGAGAAGGTTGACCAGATAATATTCAACCGAGTCAATCATCCGCACACCGAGCCTCTTCCGAGCCTCGGCTATTTCATCCCGGAAAAACTCCCCGAGGCTCGCGTCCAAAATCAACCCGTCAGATTCGCCCATTCGATCTTATTCCCCCAAAAGTCGATAGCTCAGAATTCAGCAGCGGCTGGCCATACATCGTTTCGCTAAAACTCAACGAGGCATCTTCGATTCACCGACTCCCCTACCCTCATTTTGTACATTCACCGCCCCAATCTCAAGCCCTCAAGCGCACTTTTCCCCTGCCCGAGCGTGCCCAGAGGGAGCCTCCTCTCCAAGAAAGCAAAAACTCATCTATTTCTAGCTACGAAGGGAGAAAAGCATCAGATCCCGGTGGCCAAAGAAGTTGACCTCGAGGCGAAAAGAAGCCCCGAAGAGGGCCCCGCCGCGCCCGCGTTTTAATCAAAATGGTAGGTAAACCCGAGGCCCCCAAAACCACCAACCCGCTCTGAAGAGAGCTCATAACGAACGCCGCCCCCAGCCCAGCCCGACCAGTTCAGCCCCCAATAACGTCTCAAACGCCCCCCGACCCGAAGCTCCGGCACACTGCGCCCTGAGCTCCAGGTACCTCCCACCCCCAGGCAGAGCTCAGGAACCCACTGCAATATATCCAGAGCCATTACCCCTTGCACCAACCCCGAGCCACGCGGTGAGCCTGAGGCACTCGCCCCCACGCCGGCGCTGGCCTCAAGGGAGATCCAATCGCTTAAACCGGTCTGCACGCTGAGACCTAAAAGCCCCGCTCCACTGCCGCGATACTCAAGACCTGACCCCAGAGACCACTCCCCGATGTCAGCCTGAGCCACTCCCGGCGCCGTGACGATAAACAAAAAAAGCAGAATCCCCCGCGGGCCCCACGTACCCATAAGCGCCTACATAAGTTCCCAAGTGGTCTGACCGCCCTGGTCCTTCAAAACGACCCCCATCGCGGCCAGCTCGTCACGAATCTCATCAGCTCGCTTAAAATCCTTGGAGCCTCGAGCCTCCCGACGCTCCACAACCAGTCTCTCGACTCGTTCTGCGTCCACCCCCTGATTGAGTTGCCGCCGACTCGCCATGCGCTCAAGCACTTCGTTGGGATCGTCCAGAAAGATTCCCAACACCTGGCCAATCTGGCCAAGGGCCTCCTGAATAGCCAAGAGAGTCGCTGTGTCACTTGCTTCATCACGAGGTTTGTCGAGAATTTCGTTTACCAGCTTAAAAGCATCCGAGAGCTCTCCGAGAGCCTTGGCAGTGTTGAAATCATCGGCCATCGTCTCGTCAAAGCGAGTCACGATACTCTCCACCCAGGGCTCTCGAAAGGCCGCCCCGGTGTTCTGAGCATCCTTTCCCTGCAGCGCCCCCTGAAGTCTGGCCTGAGTCTCACACAAATACTTCAAGCGCGCCGCCGCCTCGTCGAGGGCAACATCGGAGAAGTTAATGGGAGAGCGGTAATGCGTGGTCAGAAGGTAAAACCGAATGGTTTGACCATCGTATTTTTCGCAGAGATCCCGAACCGTGAAGAAGTTGCCAAGGGATTTGGACATCTTCTCGTTGTCCACGTTCACAAACCCGTTGTGCATCCAGTATTTGACGTAGAGCTTGCCGCAGGCCCCCTCGCTTTGAGCGATCTCATTTTCATGGTGCGGGAACACGAGGTCTTTACCGCCACCGTGAATATCAAAGGTGTCGCCGAGGTAACGAGAACTCATCGCAGAGCACTCGATGTGCCAGCCGGGACGACCGGCTCCCCAGGGAGAGTCCCAAGAGGGCTCACCGGGTTTGACCGATTTCCAGAGCGCAAAATCCATAGGGTGGTTTTTGAGTTCGGACACCTCAACCCGAGCGCCAGCCTCCATATCTTCGAGGCTGCGTCGACTCAGCTTGCCATAGCCCTCGAACTTGTCGACAGCGTAGTAGACATCGCCGCCCGACGCATAGGCCATGCCCCGATCTACCAAGCGCTGAATCAGCGAGATGATAGCGTCGATGTGGTCGGTGACCTTGGGCTCAATGTCTGGCTCCGAGAGCCCAAGGGCGCTCATGTCAGTCTGGAACTCCTTGATAAAGCGTTCGCTTAACTCAAAGGGAGGCTCGTTGAGTTCGTTAGCCCGAGCGATGATCTTGTCATCCACGTCCGTATAATTTCGCACGTAGGTCACGTCATAATGACGACGCAGGTAACGCACCACCACATCAAACGCCACGCACGAACGAGCATGCCCAACGTGCGCCATATCGTAAACCGTGGGACCACAGACATACATCTTGATCTTACCCGGCTCGATTGGTTGCAGCTCTTCTTTTCGCCCGCTCAGGGTGTTGTAAACTTTAATATCCACTCTATCTAATCCCGTTCGCTTAAGGTCGTTCTCTCGTACTGACTAGGCTACCTTTTGAACAGGCTCCTCAGCCGGAGTCGCGCTCTCTAAGAGGGCTGTCAGCTCTTGAACAATGGTTTGCATGGACAATTTGGCCGCGCTGGAGATGCTGGGGCCTGGCTCAAGCAGGCTCAACAGGCGCTCTGCTACCAGAACCGCCTTGCGCATATCCGGATCCCCCTCCTGCAAAATAACCTCGTCGGGTTTTTTCGCCCGAAAGGCCTCCGGGTCTACCTCTCGAAAGCGCTTCATCAAACGCTGCCGGGTAGGCTCCTTCTCGCCGTGAAACACTTCTTCCCGAATGGTGTTCAGCTCCTCCTCAGGAACCACCGTTCGCTCCCGGGCTCGGGCCAAGAGATCCACCACATCAAGGGGAGGGAGCTCCTGATCGCCTCGCGCCGCCAGGGCTTCCGGTTCATTGTCACGCACAAAGGAGAAACTTCGGGTCAGCTTGTTGGCCGTATCCTGACGAATACGAACCTCTTTCCGGCAATAAATCTCAAAGCTCTTGTAGCCCCACTCTTTGTAGAGGCTCTGCTCACGGACCTTCGTGAGAAAGTCTCCCATCTGAACCCAAATCGCTTTGAAATCCTTCGCAGAAGCTAACACCTGATAACGAAAAGAAGCCGGATCGAGGCTCTTCAACTGAGCTTCGATCTCCAATTCAGACTTCGACTTTTGCCCGGCCATCCCACCACCCTTCCCTGCAAGTTGCCAGAAGTTAAGTTATGTTAGTTTTTTTCGGAAATCTCGAGAATTTTCTTCCCAATCTGTGCGCCGTTCACACGCTCAACCAGAAGTTCAGCCACCTCGGGGGTCACTTTGAGCACCGCGTGGTGCCGACGAGACTCCACCTCGGAAACCAAGCCATCGTTCAACCCGGCCAGGACGGAGATCTTCTTGGCGACCGCACCGCGTCCCTTGAATCCGTCTTCAAAGCCCAGATTAACCCGAAGTCGAGTGTAGCCGTCATCTACCTTTTCGGTGTTGCCACCGGAGCGAGCACTCTTGTCCCCACCGGAGGAGTTGGACTCTCGAGACTTTCTAGACTCTCTATTGGAGTCGCGTTCACCGGAGCCCTGACCGCCATCATCATCTCTGCCACGGCGGCGGCGGCGACGGCGACGGCGACGTGGCTCTTCACCACCCCCCTCATCACCACCTTCCGAACGGCCACGTGCCTCTCGCTTGCGCTCGGGCTTCTCAGTCTCCTTCGGAGCGGGGGCTGCCGCGGTGTCGGTCACAGCGTTGTTAAAATAGGCTTTCAAGAGGAAGGCGACCATCTGCGGCCCCTCAGCGCTCTTGAGAATGTCCTCGGCTACGGGCAGATGCTGCCCCACTTCGGCGACCGAAGCTTTTTCCTGCAGTTCTTTCATAATTCGCTCACTTCTTGCTCGGAGAATTTGATCTTCATCCGGGAGACTGAATGTCTCAAATTTAACACCGAACTCTCGCTCAAGCTCGGTGAAGGTGGTCAGGCCTTTGCCATCCACCATGCTCATGGCAGACCCGGTTTTTCCTGCTCGACCCGTGCGGCCGACCCTGTGGAGATACACCTCTGAAAATTCGGGCAAAGAATAATTATAAACATTAGACAAGTGCTCGATGTCGATACCTCGAGCGGCGATGTCCGTCGCCACCATATATCTCAACTCACCGCTCTTGATGCGGCTCATTACCCGCTCCCGGTCCCGTTGACGGAACGAGCCCATAAGCGGCTCCGCGATGAAACCCGATTGAGTCAGGTACTTCGCAATCATCTCGGTCTCATTGCGCGTATTGCAGAAGATAATCGCGCTGCTCGGTTGCTCAACCTCCAAAAGATAAAGCAACTGTCGCGGCTTGGGAATCTCGGAGACCACCTGGTAGATGTTGTTGTCAATCCCATCAACGGTGAGCTCATCCCCCGAGATATCGATGCGCTCGGGCTCCTTGAGGAACTCTGCGGCGGCCTTCGCGATTTGATAGGGCAGCGTCGCCGAGAAGAGCATGGTCTGCTTCTCTCCGGGAATGCTCTTCAAAAGCCCCGTGACGTCGTCCCAAAAGCCCATGGAGAGCATCTCGTCTGCCTCGTCCAACACCATGATGTTGACGTTGGCGAGCCCCATATTTTTTCGGCGAAGATGGTCAAGCAGCCGCCCCGGTGTCCCCACCACGACGTCCACTCCCTCTCGCAGGGCGTTGGCCTGACGGCCAATCGAGACGCCACCGTATACGGCGAAGACCTTGAGCTCTGAGCCCTTAGCCAATAGCCGCAGCTCATCGGCCACCTGATGGGCCAGTTCGCGCGTGGGTGTCAGGATGATAGAGCGTGGCAATCCGGGCTCTGCGGCACCATCTTTGAGTCGCTCAATGATGGGGATCCCAAATGCGGAGGTCTTTCCAGACCCGGTCTTGGCCTGCACCACCACATCTTTGCCAGCGAGGGCCGCCTCAAACACACCCACCTGAACATCCGTGGGGTGAATATAGCCCATGGCCGCCACGGCCGATTTGAGACCCTCAGAGATGGGGAAATCGCTAAAGAGCGGCTTGGGCCCCTCTGGCTCAGCGGGCTCCGCATCTGACGTTTCCGCCTCGGCGACGACTTCTGCTTCGGTGGCTGCTTCCGCCTCGGTTGCGACTTCTGCTTCGGAC
>JAZAIZ010000391.1:0-1021 GCA_036230545.1 Myxococcota bacterium | reverse complement strand
CCCCAGGGGACCCCAAGAGGTGCCATTTTGGAGGCTTGAAAAAGCACCAAAAAGCTTTAATTTACAAGGGTTTTGGCTGTTTTGGGCCTGGCAGGGCCCCTCTTGGAGGCCTCCTGGGGCTCTCCTTGGAAGCTCCCTGGGGCGCTCCTGGCTGCTCTCCTGGGGCCTCCCTGGCGGCTTCCCTGGGGTCCTCCTGGGCCCCCCGAGGGGCCCTTGTGGAGCTCTCTTGGGGCTCGCCTGGGGCGCTCTTGGCGGCCCTCCCAAACACCCCCAAAACCACCATACATTCGAGCTTTTTCATGGTTTGGGGGGCTTGCGGGGGCCCGCTTGAGAGCCTCGTGGGGCGCTCCTTGGGGGGCTCCGGGCACGCTCTCCGAGGCCCCCCCTGGCGGCCCTCCTGGCGCTCCTCTCGGGGGTCCTCCTGGGGCTCTCAAGCCGCCTCTTGGGGCACTCCTCGGGCAGGCTTCCGGGGGGGGCAAAAACAGCAAAAACCCTTGTACATTCAACCTTTTTTGAGCTTTTTGAAAGGGTCCAAAATGCACCCTCTTGGGGCATCCTTGGGCGCCCCTTGGAAGCCTCTTGGGGTGCTCGTTGGGGGTCCCCCGGGGCGCTCCTGGGACTCTTCCTGGGGCTCTCCTGGGGCCCTCCTGGAGCGCTCCTGGTGCCTGCTTGGGGCTCTCCTGAAGCCCTCCTGGGGGCTCTTGGCCCCCCCTGGCAGAGGGCCTCAAATTGTGCTCCCGCCTCGACGGGAACACAGTTTTCGAGGGTCCAGCGTGCGCTCTGGGAGTCTCTTGGGGTGCTCCTGGCGGGTCCTGGAGGCCTCTTGTGGCCATGGGTGGCTCTTGAGCCGGCCAGCGTGGCTCTTGGGCGCTTTTTGGGTGGCTCTTGGCAGGCCTAAGTGGTCCCAAAAGTCAGTATTTACGGGTCTCTGGGCTCGTCCTTAGTAAATCAGGAGTCGCCGCACTTGCGAAGCCCCCGAGACCCGCGCCGTATTTTTTGTATAGATAGGTTTTGGGAGCAC
>JAZAIZ010000390.1:0-14810 GCA_036230545.1 Myxococcota bacterium | reverse complement strand
ATGAGCGCCTTCCCCAGGGCTTTGCGCTCATCAATCAGGACATCACCTTCGGGCTCGCGGGAGGCGGTCTCCTGCACCTTTCCCATAATGACTTGCAGGGTTTCGCCATTGTCTCGAAGAATCTTGCGAAAGATAAGATCGAGTCCTTGAATGGCGGTGGTGCCTTCGTAAAGCGAGTCAATCTTCTGGTCCCGGATATATTGCTCGTGGGGATAGTCTTTGCAGTAGCCCGACCCGCCGAGGCATTGCAGAGAACTCGCCAGCAGCTCGTACACGCGCTCAGACGAAAAGCCTTTCACCAGTGGAAGCAGCAGGTCATTAAGGCGATGCAACGATTTGGCTTTGTCGGCGTCGCCGCTCGTTTCGGCCAGGCGGATCTTGTCTTGAGTCGTTGCGGCGAAGGTGGCCAGCGCTCGCAGCCCCTCGGCGTAGGCCTTCTGCTGAATCAACGAGCGCCGCACGTCGGGGTGGTTGATGATGGTCACCTTGGGGGCGGTCTTGTCTGCGGCGCGGGCGAGGTCGGCCCCTTGCACGCGCTCTTTGGTGTACTCCAGCGAGTTGAGGTAGGCGCTGGTGAGCGTGGCGATGGATTTAACCCCCACCGCCATTCGGGCGTACTCAATGACGTTAAACATTTGACGAATGCCGTCATGCTTGTCGCCCAGCAGAAGCCCGCGACAGGGTTGCTTTTCACCAAAGGTCATCTCGCAGGTGGCAGATCCCTTCAGGCCCATCTTGTCTTCGAGGTTGGTACAGTAGGCGCCGTTGCGCTCGCCAAGGGTGCCGTCCTCCTCCACCCAGAATTTGGGCACCAGGAAGAGAGAGAGCCCTTTGGTGCCAGGACCCGCGCCTTCGGGGCGTGCCAGCACCATGTGGAGAATGTTCTCGGTGGCGTCGTAGTCCCCGTTGGTGATGAAGCGCTTGACGCCTTCAATTTCCCACACCTCACCTTCGATGTGTTTCGCTTTGGTACGGCCCGCGCCCACGTCGCTGCCGGCGTCGGGCTCGGTGAGCACCATGGTGCCTCCCCAGCGCTTGTTGATAAGCCCATCCAAAAAGCGTGCTTTTTGCGACTCGGTTCCGAGCTCGTCGATCACCGACGCTTCAAAGTTGCCCAGGAGGTAAAACGCGATGGGAGGATTGGCGCCGGCCAAAAACTCAAAGCACGACCACATCAACGAGCGTGGTGCCCCAAAGCCCCCGAGGGATTCCGGGTGCTCCATGCGGTGCCACTCGTTGTCATAATAGGTCTCGATGGATTTTCGGAGCGCTTCGGGGAGCGTGACGTTGCCTTCATCGTCCAGCTTGAGAGGGATGCGGTCTGAGGCGATGAAGGACGTCGCCATCTCTTCGGTGCAGAACTTCTCAAAGGTGGAGAGGATCTCGCGACTGGTGTCCTCGTCCATATTGGCGAAGGGTCCCTGCCCGAGGGAGTCGTCCTGAATTCGCCAGAACTCGAAAAGGTTGAATAGGGTGTCTCTTAAATTGGCTTTGTAATGACGCTCGTTGGACATGGTTCCTCCTTGTGGCAGTGCCTATTAAACCTTTCTTTGGGGGTGTAAACCAGCCGATGGCGAATTTTGTGGGGCCGGCGATCTTATAATGAACCATGGAGGTTCAGACCTGTGTTGGGGGCGGATCCCGGCTCCTCAGCCAATCTGCATCGAGCAGCGGGTCATGGATCTCAGGGAGAGGTTGGGGCGCCATTGGATGCTCTCCGGGTCCATCCTCAGAGTCGGAAAGCGCCGAAACAACTCACGATTTCCCACAATTCCCTGAATTCGGGCCAGGTGGGCACCCACACAGAAGTGCCTCCCCACCGAAAAGGCGAGGTGCCGGTTGGGGCGGCGGGTGATGTCGAAGGAGTCGGGGTTTTCAAAGTGGGCCGGATCCCGGTTGGCGGCTCCAAGAATCAAGGAGAGCCGCTCGCCTTTGCCAATCTCCACTCCCCTCAGGTTGAAGTCTTCCTTGGGAATTCGACCCGTACGATGCACCGGTGGCTCCATGCGAAGTGCCTCCTCCACCGCGCCCTTCATCAGCTCCGGATCTGCCACCACCGCCTCTTGCGCGGCGGGGTGTTGGCAGAGCAGCGAGGTGGTGTTGGAGATCAGAGCCGTGGTGGTCTCGTGCCCGGCGGCGAAGATCAGCACCGCGTTGCCGATGATGTCCTCGTCGGAGATCTCGGGGTTTTGTTCCTGCAGCCCAAGGAGGTAGCTGATGAGGTTGTCGGCGGGCTCTTTGCGATAGCGGGCGATTTGGTCCCGGAGGTATTCGGAGATCGACTTTTCGCTGGCCAGAGCCGCGGATGCCACCTCAAAGTTCGTGGAGTTGTCGATAAACTGCGCGATGTCCGTGGTCCATTGTCGGAGCTGGCTCTGGTCGTTGGTGGGGAGCCCCAGCATGGCGCAGATGATTCCCAGGGGGAGGGGGTAGGCGAGCGACTCCAGCAAATCAAACTCCGATTGCCCCTCCAGGGGCTCAAGGAGCGCGTTGGTGATGTCCTGCACCTTTCCTTCCCAGAGTTTCATCAGGCGACTGTCAAAGGCCTTGGTGATTGGGGTGCGCAGTCGCTTGTGCTCGTCTCCGTTTTGAAAGAGCATCCACGTATCAAGGCGGTTGAAGAGCGGCATCAGGAGCTCTCGGCTCTCCACGGGCAGCCTGGGCAGGTAAATCTTCATGGTCACCACCGAGAAGCGATCGTCCCGAAGAATCGTTGCGCAATCCTGATAGCTGGTGACCACCCATGCCTGAACCCGCTCATCCCAATAGACTTTTCCCTGCTCGTGCAGGGAGGCGTAGGTTCTGTAGGGGGATTGCGCCACTTCAGGGGCGGAGAGGTCGGGCATGTAGGGAACGGGATCTTTACTCATGGTTCGGGGGTCCTGTTGAAAGAGGCGCGTTTGTCCGGGGGTTAAATGGCTTTGGAGTAGAGGCCGTACTTACGAAGCTCCAGGATCTCGTTGAGCCCTTCGGGGAACATGTTGCGAACTCGGGTGGAGGCGTTGTCCGAGCGTGCCAGCGCCGCGACCACCTGAGCGTATCCGGCTTCCCGTGCACGTCCGGTCAGCTCAACCGCCAGGGCACCAAAGAGCCCTGCTTTGCGGTAGTCGGGATGCACGGCTCCCGATTTGGCCAGCAGAACCGGGGATTGCAGCAACGCGTGGTGGGTGTCGAAGCTGACGTCTCGATAGGGGACACGCTCGGGGTTGCCGGCTCGCATGAGAGGAGCGTAGTCGGGGTAGGTTACAAAATAACCGATGAGTTGGTTGGTCTCTTCCTTAAAAAAGGCCACGGAGCTGTTTCGGCACATCTTGCCGGCCAGGGAGCTGCCAAAGACCATCTTGAAGGTTTCCAGATCGGTCTTAAAATACCCAAAGTTGTCGGCCCAGATGATGTTGATTAGATCGTAAAAGTTCTCGATGTTGTTGAGCCACAGCTCGGGGGTGAACGCTTCCACTCGAATCCCCGCGCCCTTGAGCATCTGTTGCACCATGGGGCGCATGGTGTCGCAGCAAAAGTCCACCTGTGCCGGTGTGAGAATCTGCGACTCCCACTCCATGGTGATCGAATAACCCAACTCCTCAAGGAGCCCGTTGTAGCGAGAGGGGTTGTAGGGCTCGGCCAGAAAAGGTCCTCCCTGGTTCTCAAAGGTCAGCCGCAGGCGGTAGTCCTGGTAGGTGCTGAAGTTAACCGGACCGTAGACGGCTTTGGCGCCCTTGGCTCGGGCCCACTCCTCGAGATCAGCGAAGAGGGCGCGGTTGACCTCCTGGTCATCTTCGGTTTCCCAATAGCCAAAATAGGCCACCGGCTCCTCGTTGTAGGAGATTCGAGGATCCCGAAAGCCAACAAGTCGCGTGTTGCCCTTCACCGAGACCCACGCCTCTCCAATGCCAAAGAAGGGGTTGCCCGAGGTGAAGAGGGGCGCGATGGATTGCTTGTCTTCCGGCAGCCAGTCCGGGTCATTGGCATACACTCTTTGGGCGATCTCAAAAAACGAATCTGGCAGCGGAGTGCCGGGATCCCAATCAGCCATCCTTATCTCTCCGGAGTTTTTGGGGTTATTGAACCGTTTCAATATGAAAGTTGCGATAAAAGAGCGCTCGGTCCTGCTGCCAGAGGCTGGTGGAGCCCTCGGGATCCCGGGCAAGCTTGTGGGCCAGGGATTCTGGCCGGTGGCGGGGCACCAGCAGGTTCCAATATGCGATTTTGCCTCCCGCCTTCATCCCATCTGCGAGCATGCCCAAAAGGTTCTCTGTCTCACTTTCAGACAGGTACTCAAAGAGATCGGAGAGGTTGGCCTTGGTGAAGTAATCCTGAGGCCGGCTGGCCACCACCTCGCCGATGCCATCGGTTACGACCTCCAAGCGCGGCAGGAGTGAGCGCATGCGCTCGTAGTTGGCTGCGCGCAGGTAGGGGGGGCCCACCTCCAGATCATGGTAGGCGGCGCTCATGAGGTATTCCAGGTAAAAATTGCCCCGGGCGGGGAGTTTCGTGCAGACGTATTGAAAGCGGTCGTAAAAGTGCTGACCCACGTCGGGGATGGCCACAAAGCGTAATTGCACCTCGTATCGACCCTCGGAGGCGATCATTTTACGGCTGGTGAACTCCTTAAACACCTGAACAAACTCCGGGTGCGTAAAGTACTGCTCAAAGAAGGCCTCCTGGCTGTCCAAATCATCGGATTTGAAAAACTCCCGGAGCGCCTCCGGGGGACAGACCTTTTGCACCAGGCTTGTGGAGAGGAGCTTGAAGTACCCCTCCAAGCGTCCGGTGGCGATGAGCCCCGACTCCAGGATGGCGTGGTTGCGGTCCCAATACTCTCGGACCTCCACGGGCAGATCGCTCTTGATCGCGCTGTAGAGGTCCACGGGGGCGCCCCCATCTCCGGCCCCCATCAGCACTACAAAATCATCGTAGTCCAGGCGTTGGATGGCAGCCTTTTTGAGGTGGACGATGGCCGTTTGGGTGGGGTTGAGGTCCACGGCCACCACCTGCTCGGGTTCGCAGAGCAACATGGCCAAGGCGTTGCATCCGGCGCTGGCGATGGACAGGATGCGGTCGCTCGAGTCGATTCCGAGCCCTCGTTCAAGCAGGAGGTGATCCTCCCACACCTGAGAATAACGGATGAGCTCTTCTTGAAGCAATTCGTTGATGTGTTGATCATTGGTCACAGTTGGCGCAGCTCCTCTCTCTATGGCTGCTTGACGATACCTTAAAAGTGAATTTCAGGCACATCATTTTCGAGAATTCCTACCCCCAGCGCGTGGCAGCGCTGCGCCTGGCGGTCCAGGGGCATCACCTGGTTGAGGGTGAGAATTTGCAGCCGGAGGAAGGTCCGGCAGAGTCGGTTGGTTTCCCCCTCGCTCTTTCGCGCGTAGCCCACGGCATTGGAGGAGGCGAGGCCGATGGACTCTATCATGTGCCGGTGCATCGGAAAGCTGCAAGCGATATCGTCTTCAAGGGCTCTGAGGTCGTTGAGGAGGGCTCGGGTCTGGTCAGCCACCTGCTGAAAGTCGTTCTCCCCTATGGCTGAACGGGCGAGGCGGCAGTAGTCTTCCAGCCGCACGTCCACCATGGCGCGTTGCTCGGAGGTGGCGATTCCTCGGTGTCGGGGGGGCCTGTCGGCTTTTGCAATATTTTTCATGGACACAAAGTCTTTGGCAATTACCCCCACTCCGGAGCGGTTGTAGATCATGCCCCAGAGGTCGAAGAGTCCGAGGGTGAAGAGTGAGAGCACTTCGGTGGCGATCAGAATGAAGCTCACCGGGAGGGAGCGCCCCCGGGACTTGCGCGCATAATAAGGCGCGCGCTTGCAGTTCACGGCGATGGCCTCGAGGAGGTGGGTCATTCCGCCGGTTCGCTCTTGCTTCGAGGCCCGCTCCACGCGTTTTGTTTGTGGAGCGGCGGGTTGTGAGGGCGCCGGGGCCTGCACGTTCGGGGAAGTCGGCTTCTGTGCCTCGATGCGTTTCCCCGGGCCAGCCGTGTCCATTGGGCGGCCCTCTGGGGGGGGAGTGGGACCTTTGATCTTACTCATGGGGCCTCCCTAAAAGCGTGGTTGAATTACCCGCAGCGCCGCTGGCAGTAGCACCAGGTCGGCAAGCAGGGCCAGAATAATGATAAGCGAAGTGATCATCCCAAAGTTGATGTTGGGGGTGAAGCTGGCCAGCATCATGGAAGAGAACGAGACCACCAGGACCATGCTGGTGATGAGAATGGGTCGACCGGCCTGGTGCACCGCACCGGTGATGGCCTCCTCCATGTTTGCTCCCTCAAGGATGCGGCGACGGAAGCGCATCAAAAAGTGCACGGTGTCGTCGACAACGAGACCCAGGGCGATTGCTCCGATCATCACGGTTCCCGGATCCAGCGAGATGTCCAATGCCGACATGATCCCCAGCCCCAGCACAATGGGCACGAAGTTGGGGATCATGGAGAAGAGCGCCAGCTTCACCGAACGAAGCAGCAGCCCAAGCATGAGGGTCACCACAAGAAATGCGAGGAGGAAGCTGTCGATTTGGCTCTCCAGCAGGTAGAGCCCCATCTGCCCGAGCACCTTGCCGTAGCCGGTCATCTTGATGCGTAGTTGCTCATCGTTATAATTCTCTGCGAGATGGCGGGTGACGGTGGGGAGGCTTGCGGTCAACTGCTGGGCGTTGCTTATGCGTCCGCGGGCGGTAATTCGGGCAATGGAGTAGTCCTCCTGCACGGAGAGCTCAAAGTCGTCTTCCCCCTCCAGCAGCAGGAGGTATTGGGCGGCGGTGGAGGAGTCTTGGGGGAGTTTACCCGGGGCCGCGGCGGAGATGGGGGCGTTGGAGGGCAGAGGAGCAGGGGGGGGCTGATTGAGCACTCGATCAATTTCCCGGAACCCGTCCAAAACCGAGAGGGTGCTCACCACACCCGAAAGCTCTTTGCCCCACTCTTCAAATGAGGCCAGTCGTTGCAGGACGGCTGGGTCTTTGAGTCCTCCTGGTTGCATGGTGGCAACAAATTCCACCTGAGTGGTGCCGCTGAGGGTGTCGTCGATGCGCTCGGTGGCCTGTCGAACGGGGGTGCCCTTCTTATAAAAGAGAAGGGGGTTGTTTCCCACGTTGAGTTGGCTGATGCTCCACAGGGACCAGCCCAAAACCACCAGCGCGATGACGCAGATGACCCCTGCTCGGGGCCGCGCGCCCACGGCCATCCATTGGAGAGAGCGTCCGATGAAGGAGCTTTCGTGATCACTCTTGAGGTTGCTGGGGATGGCCCGCACGTGGAGGAGCAGAATCGGACCCACCGTGATGCTGAAGAGAAACGCGAGCATGACGCCCAGAGCCGCGAGCCAGCCAAATTGCCTCACCGGGCTCAGGTCGCTGACCATTAAAGCGAGCATCCCGGCAGCGGTGGTGATGGAGGTGAAAAAGCAGGGCATAAAGAGACTGGAGATGGCGTTTACCACCGCCGTCTCGTTGTCGTGGCCCTGCGTTCGTTCATGGAAGAAATCCGAGAGGACGTGGATGGAGTCTGCGACCCCCACCGCGGTGATAATGGAGAGGAGCATCACGGAGATGATGTTGATCTTGATGCCTAGAAAGCCCATGAGGCCAAAGGTCCAGGTTAACGCGAGCAGGATAACCACCACGGGTATGACCACCGCCATGGGGCGGCGGAATACGATGAGGACACACAGGACGATCAGCCAGAACGAGACGGGGCCCAAAATGGTGGAGTCGCGGGTGGTGTTGCTGAAAAAGGCGGCGTCCAGAACCGGCCCCCCCGAAAAGAGGAGGCTGGCGTTGGCCTCGGCGAGCTTGTCTGCGTATTTGTCGCGCAGGGCTTTGAGGGCGTCGTAGAGTTCGACCTTATTGGGGTAGTCGTATCCTTCCTCACTAAGCTCCACCAAAATGGCGGTCCCTTTGCCGTCGGGAGAGACGAGGGTGTTGGTGAGTCCGGGGTGGGAGAGCACCTGTTGGCGGAGGGTGGCCAGGCCCGTGGCGGTGGTGGGGACCTCTTTAAAGAGGGGGCTTATCTCGAGGCTGTCATCAATGAGGTGGGGGACGTTGCTGCTGATTAACGAGCGGACCCGTTTGGTGTAGGGGAGCTCCGCAGCCTCTTCGCTGAGGGCCTTGAGTAGCTCAAGAGATTGCGTGGTGAAGAGTTGGTCGGTGAAGAGGCCCATCACCGTTACCTGGTCTCCCCCAAACTGCTCTTGAAAGTCTTTGTAGGTCTCGAGGGTCTCATCGCCTTCGAGAAACCAAATCTCAATGGAGTTATCAAAGCCGACCTTCGTGGCGTAAAAGCCGGCGACGCCGGTGAGCAGCAAAGTCACTGCAAGGATGAGGCGTTTGAAGCGCAGGACGGATTGGACAAAACGTTTTTCTATGGCCATGGGGCGATTATAGAACCACACTTCAGGCCAAAATCAAAGAGCCCCTTCAGGGCAATCAACGGAGCCGGTCGTTTCGCAGCGGCCACTGTTTGTCGAGCATCGCTCGCAGGGTAGGGCGGTCTACCTTGCTGTTGTGGCGTCCGTCCACGGGGAGCTTCTCGATGGTTACACACTGAACATCTGTGAGGCCCCGCTGGGTCAGCACCTCACAGGCGCTCGCCAGGCTCGCTTGAGAGCTCTCCTCATCGGCCTGTAGCACGATGATAGCGAAGGGCGACTTGCTGCAGGCCATCACCGCCGCACGGCTGATTTGGGCCTGCGCCTCCAGGGCTGACTCCACGGGGTAGGGATCTACAAATCCCTCTCCATGGGATACGCGGTCTTTGACCCGCCCCACCAGCCAGAGGTGATCGTCCTGGTCAAAATAGCCCAGGTCACCGGTGCGGTGCCACACCGAGCCGTCCTCTTCAATGACCTTGTTTTCAAGGTTGGCTTCGGGGTTGTTGATATAGCCTCGGTTGACGTGGGGCCCTCGCACGAGCACCTCTCCGATGCCTCCCTCGGGCACTCGATAGGGCGCGAGGCCTTGGGCGTCGAGGGTGGGCGAGCGTGTGGGCAGGGTTACCAGGGCCAGCTCGGCCACCTCGGCCACCTCGCCCCCGAGAAACCCGTCGGAGGTTTTGCGAACCACGTCCTCGAGGTGCGCGTGGGCCATGGGCTCCGCCTCGGTGGAGCCGTAGACCGCGAAGCCTTTGGCCTCGGGAAAGGCCTGGAGCATGGTGGCGGCGAGCTCTTTGGAGACGGGAGCGCCGCCAACGCCCACCAGCTTCATGCCGGGGATGCTCTCGTTGCTGGCCACTAAAAAGCCTGTCAGTTTTTGCATAAACGCGGGCGCGCTGGTGAGGCTTGCCACGCCCCACTCCCGAATCTGGGACACCACTGCGCGGGGCTCAACGCTGGCGGGGTTGGCGATATCCACTGCGGGCATAATGGTGGTGACCCCGCAGGAGAGGTTGTGAAACGCGACCACCGGCAGGCAGGTCATGTCAATCTGCCCCTCAAAGGGGGGGAAGGTGCTCATCAGGGCGCGCTGCTGGCTCTTGAGGTGACCGTGGGTGCGGTTGGCCCCCTTGGGCTTGCCGGTGCTGCCCGAGGTGAAGGTGATGAGGGCTTCGTCGTCCGAGGCACGTGTGATGAGGTCCCCCGACTCCTCGGGATCTCCAAGGAGGGTCGAGAAGGGGCGCACCCCGAAGCCGCATTTGTCCTGGGAGAACTTCATGGGGATCCTGCAGAGGGGGCGCAGCAGCCAGCGATACTTCAGAAAGGCGTTGACGCTAAGGATGGCTCGGGCCTGCACGGTCTGCAGGGACCACTTGATGCGTTTGGCCCCCATCCCCGGATCGATGAGCACGGCGGTGACCCCACAGGCGTAGAGGGCCGCGATGCACACGTAAAGATCAATACACAGGGGAAAAAGAACAACCGCTCGGTCACCTGGCTGAAGCCCCTGCGCCCGAAGCCCTGCCATGTAGCGCCGCGTTCGGGTGGCAAACTCCCGAAAGGTGATGCGGTCGTCTGAAAGAACCCCTTGGTCATCCCACTCTCGGGGGATCACCAGGGCGGTTTGGTCACCGCGCTCTTCGGCAAAGCGGAAGACGGTCTCAGCGATATTGCCTGTGTTCAAATACTGCATAATAATTGGTGCCAAGTCTCTCATTTTTAAACACTATTTCGCAAGATTTTCATGACCTGACTTCGGTTTTCTCCTAGAATGATGCGAGTAATGCTAAGTCGTAGCAACCTCAGCAGGAGAGAGACATGGCCCTGACCCGCAGAAGTGCCTGGATTCGACGATTCTTTGCCTGGATGAACGAGCGCTTCCCCCCGGCGTTGATCGTGATTAATTTCATCATCTTCATTACCGTTCTCTACTTCGCTCGTCTGATGAACGGGACCGACGTCGTTGAGTGGGATATGTTTGGGGACACCATCGGTTTCTTGGCTTTTTATTCGGTGCCCTTCATGCTGCGGGTCTTTGATGAGCACAAAGATTACGCCATCGACATGCACAACCACCCCGATCGCGTGTTGCAGCGGGGGCTTATCACCTTGAAGGATCTACGCATCGTCTGCGCCATCGCGATTGTTTACCAGCTGGTGGTTTCTGCGACACTTGACCAGGAGTTTGGTTCCATCACCAACATCTGGGTGCTGGTTCTTATCTACTCGCTGCTGATGGCCATCGAGTTTTTCTGCGGTGAGTGGCTTGAGCAGCACATCTTTATTTACGCCTTCTCGCATCAGTTGATCTCTCCCTTGATCGTCTATTGGGTGGTGTGCATGGGAGCGCGCAAGGGCTTCATGGGCCTCGGTGACATTGGCTGGTTGCTGGTGCTCTCTTTCTTCGGAGGCTTCGCCTATGAGATCAGCCGCAAGATGAAGACGCCGGAGCAGGAGCGCAACACCATCGACACTTACACCAAGGCTTTTGGCACGACGGTGGCCCCTTGGATGGCATTGATCCTCTTGCTCTTGACGTCATTGGTGATGCTGGCGCTCCTTGAGCAGTTGGGGGAGAAAGCTCCCATCAGCGAGTGGTGGTCCTATGGGGTGATTGGGTTGTTTGTGCTGATGGCGATCCCTTTTCTTCAGTTCTCAGCGGAGCCTCGAATTGAGCTGGTTAAACGCATGGAGGGAGCCGCCGGGCTGGTGCTGGTGGTCAACCACCTCATCTTGTTTGGTGCGGTGACCAAGGTGGCTACCGCCATTGAGCTGTCAAAGATGGCAGGGGGAAGCTGATGGAGATTATTTACTCGGCCCATGCCATGGCGGCAGGGGAAGGGCGCATCGGTGGAAAGTCCATGGGGCTCGCGCGGCTCTCGTCGGTGGATGCCCCCGTTCCGCCCTGGTTTGCGGTTCCCATGGAGTTTTTTCGCGCGCACATTAGCGGTCAGGCCCTGAGTGAACTCCTCGATGACTCCCTCGCGCGGATGGCCAGCCTCGACCCTACCGTGGGCGAGTCTCTCAAAACCATTCAGGTCGAGTGCCGAAAAATTCAGGCGGCCATCGTGGAGGCGCCCCTCTCCGATGCCCTGACCCGTCAAATCGAAGAGTCTCTGCCCCCGATCTCTCCGGGGCCTTTTGCGGTTCGAAGTTCCATGGTGGGAGAAGACAGCGATGACCACTCCTTCGCGGGGCAGCTGGATTCGTTTCTTTTTCAGGAGAGCGTTCAGGATGTTTGCGGCTCCATCAAGAAGTGCTGGGCGTCCGCTTTTGGGGACCGCTCCGTGGCCTACCACCTGCGCTCCGGGCTTTCGATTCTGGATATTCGCGTCGGCGTGGTGGTTCAACGGATGATTGACGGGGATGTCTCCGGGGTGATGTTCACCGCTAACCCCATGACCGGTCACCGTGACCAGAGCTTGATCACCGCGGCATGGGGTCAGGGAGAGGGTATCGTCTCGGGGCTGTGCAACACCGACGAGTTTATCTGGGCCCATGGGAATGAAGAACTCTCGGCGACCGTCGCCGATAAGGACATCATGGTGACGCGCGCTCCCTCGGGAGTGGGTACCGTGGAAGAGGAGATCAGCTCCGACAAACGCACCAGTCGGTGCCTGTCCGCGGACGAGGTTCAATTGATTGGCGCAGAGGGCAAGCGTGTGGCCGCTGCCTTTGGAAAACCCCAGGATATTGAGTGGACCATCGAAAAGGGGCAGCTCTTCTTTGTGCAGTCGCGGCCGATCACCACGCTGCCTGCTGAGCCGAACACCGATGGACCAAGGGTAGTCTGGGACAACAGCAATATTCAGGAGAGCTACTGCGGGGTGACCACGCCCTTGACCTTCTCCTACGCCGTGCGGGGCTACGAGAGCGCCTACCGGCAGACCATGGAGGCTATGCGGGTGCCTCAGAAGGAGATCGAAGAGGCGAGGCCCATGTTGAAGAACCTCCTCGGGTTAATTCGGGGGCGTGTCTATTACAACATCAACAACTGGTACCGCGGCCTGTTGGCCCTTCCCAATTTTGGTACCAACAAATCCGATATGGAAAAGATGATGGGGTTGGAGGACCCCGTCGACCTCGTCGAAGACACGGTCCTCACCCTGGGGGAAAAGCTGGCCAGGCTTCCGAGGATGCTCAAGACCCTGCTGATTATGCTGCGGGAGTTTCGGCGCCTGCCCATCACGGTGCCGGCTTTTTTAGGCAACTTTGATCGAGTTTATAAAACCGTTGACCGCGACAATTTAAAGCAGATGACCTTCTCGCAGTTGATGGAGCTGAATGAGGTTCTGCGGGTCGAGATTCAGGAGAACTGGCACACCCCCATCGTTAATGATTTCTATGTCATGATGACCAACGGCAGCCTGCGCCGCCTGGTCACCAACACCGGCGTAGACAACCCCATCTCGGTGCAAAACAACCTGCTGGCTGGCGAGGACGGCATCGAGTCGACCGAGCCCACCCACTTTCTGATGCGTCTCTCCAAGGAGGCCCGTTTGGACGAGGGGCTGGCGTCTCTGGTGCAAAATGGTTCCCCTCTGGACTCTCTCGCGGGGATTCGAGAGGGCTACCCGGCGTTCGCTGCCCAAATTGACGAATATATTGAGCGTTACGGTGACCGGGTGATGGGGGAGTTAAAGCTTGAGACCATTACGCTTCGGGAGAATCCGAGCTTTGTTATCGAGGTCATGCGCAATTACATCGTCCGGCCCGATCTGGATCCTGATCTTCTTCGCGCCAAGGAGAAAGAGCTTCGCAGCAACGCTGAGGCTCTCGTGCGCTCCCGATTAGGCTGGCTTGGTCGGCGACGCTTCGCCTCGGCGGCCCGCAAGGCCCGTGAGGCGGTCAAGAACCGTGAGAACATGCGGCTGACCCGTACACGTGCTTTTGGTCTGTCCCTGGACATTTTTCGGACGCTGGGGGAGCGCCTCTTTGAGGCGGGCAAACTCGATGATGGACGGGATATCTTCTATCTTACCGTAGATGAGATCGAGGCATACCACGAAGGGCGCTCGATCAATACCAGCCTCGCGCCCCTGGTGCAGGTCCGCAAAGAAGAGTACGCCTCCTACGAGCACCAGGAACTCCCGCATCATTTTGAGACACTGGGGCCCGTCTATCATGGCAATCAATACAAATACGAAGGCGAGATTGATTTCGATCTGGACGCCAACAGCCTTAAAGGCACCGGCTGCTATCCTGGCGTGGTCGAGTCGCCCATTCGCCTCATCTTCTCCCCGGAAGATGAACTCTCTCTCAATGGCAAGATTCTCTGCACGGTGCGAACAGATCCTGGTTGGGCGCCCCTTTTCCCCACCGCCAGCGGCATTCTGGTAGAGCGGGGCAGCACGCTCTCTCACTCGGCAGTGGTAGCCCGCGAGTTGGGAATCCCCGCGGTGGTTGGGGTGCCTGGCTTGACCAGCATTCTGAGCGACGCGGAGAATATTCGCATGAATGGGGAGACCGGCGTCGTTGACAGGCTGGACCTCGACTGAACCCTCTGCTCGCCGCGCCTGGCGACTTAGCAGTGATGCGTGAAGTGGCGCCGCCGTCGAGCCCACCAGAACAACAAGAGGCTCAGTATGGGCAAAGAGGAGTCGGAGCGTTGTGCTGAACAGCCTCCCATGCACCCCTGGGCGATCTCCGGGTCCGTGGGGCCGGCGGGAGGGGGCTTGGGCGTGCCGGAGGAATACTGGCAATAGCGCCCTGAGCGCCCTTTCGGACATTGGCAGTCGTAACCGTTCACCTTGTCTACGCAGGTCGCACCATTTTGACAGTGGTGGTTAAGACACTCATCTTTGTTGGTTTGGCAGCGTTGTCCCTCCCACCCGGCT
The DNA here is from genome assembly GCA_036230545.1 of Myxococcota bacterium. Lineage (GTDB taxonomy): Bacteria > Myxococcota > XYA12-FULL-58-9 > XYA12-FULL-58-9 > JABJBS01 > CAXGXL01. The sequence continues at coordinate 608 of JAZAIZ010000390.1, read as the reverse complement.
TCGCACTGGCAACGATAAGTGTCGAGACCATCCACACAGCGCGCGCCGTTCTTACAGTCGTGGTTCTGGCAGTCGTCGATATCGGTTTCACAGTGAACGCCCTCCCACCCCGCTGTACATTGGCAGGAGTAGGAGTTAACCCCGTTGATACAGGTTCCGTTATTCTTACAGGGGTTGGCACCGGAGCAATTGTTGACCTGGGTTTCGCAGGTGCTCCCCGTCCATCCCGCCTCGCATTGGCAGGTGTGGGAGTTGACCCCGTCCACACAGGTTCCATTATTTTTACAGGGGTTGGGGCTGCAGTCGTTGATGTTGGTGGCGCAGGTGCTGCCGGTCCACCCTGCTTTGCATTGGCAGGCATAGGAGTTGATTCCGTCTACGCAGGTTCCATTATTATTGCAGGAGTTGGGGTTGCAGTCGTTGATATTGGTGGCACAGGTGTTGCCTGTCCACCCGCTGCTGCACTGGCAGGTGAACCCATTGATTTGGTCAGCGCAGGCGCTGTTGTTTTGACAGGGGTTGGGGTTGCATTCGTTGATGTTGGTTTCACATGTACTCCCTGTCCACCCTGGTACACACTGGCATGAGTAGGAGTTTATTCCATCGTT
>JAZAIZ010000389.1:0-2233 GCA_036230545.1 Myxococcota bacterium | reverse complement strand
ACACGATTCAAATGGCCAAAACCTGGCTCGACCTCGATGACCCTGAAAAAGCACGAACGGTCATCATGCGCCTCTTGGATGAGAAGCCCCAGGCCAGGACCGCAAAACTCACCCGGCAGCTGGCGCGCACCTGGGCCAGCTACGATGACGTCAAGGCCCGCGCGCTCCTGCTCGAAGCCCTCCGGGACGAGCCCTCTGCGGACACCTACATCCTCCTAGCCGAACTCAAAACCCGTCAGGGGAACCCCGAACACGCCCTCGCGGCCTACCGAGAAGCGCTTGAGATGGCTCCCGACCTTATCACCACGCGATTTACTCTGGTGGAACTCCTCAAGAAAGAGGGGCTGCTTGATGAAGCCATCACCCACCTTGAGATCATCAAAAAGCAGGAGCCCGACAACCCCTTGGCCCACGAGCTCCTCGGGGACACCTACCTTGAGCAGGGTGAGCACCAAAAAGCCCTCGACGCCTTCACGCAAGCTATGGAGGTCTCCGAGCCCACAGAGAAACTTTTATTAAAATCCGCGCGATTAGAGCTTTACGAATTAAACCAAATCAAGCATGCAGTGAAGAACTTTGAGCGGGTTCTCCAGATTAATCCCGAACATGCGGAGACCCATTATATGTTAGGGTTTGCTCTTAAGGACCTTGACCAATTCGAAAGGGCCAAGCTTGAGTTTGCTGCCTACCTCAGAATCACCCCGGACGGTGAACACACCCAGGAGGTTGAAGAGGCGCTGGCAGAGCTCGAAAAGAAGCCCCAGGAACTAAAGTAGCGCCATGCTTGATCATCGTATTTTCCTCTCCGATCAGGACACCGTCCTGGCCAATCTCAGCAATCGTGGGGTTGAGCAATCCATCGTGCACCAGCTGAGCGAGCTGGTCGACGCCCGACGCTCCGCGATTCAGGCGGTAGAGAGCCTGCGACAGCAGCTCAACGTGGCCTCTGGCAGTGTCCAAGAGAAGGCGCGAGCTGGCGAAATGGAAGCCGTCGCCGAGGCCCGTGGTCAGCTCAAGCTCCTCAAGGCCGATATCAAATCCAAAGAGACAGAGCAGGAGCAGGTCCAGGAAGACATGGAGCAGCTGCTGCTAACCGTCCCCAACCTCGCCCACGACTCTGTTCCCGCCGGCAAGGACGAATCCGAAAATAAGATTGAGCGTGTCGTAGGAGAGAAGCCCTCCTTTAACTTTGAGCCCCAGGCCCACTGGGACATTGGCGAACGCCTCAACATTCTTGATTTCGAGCGCGCCTCTAAATTAAGCGGGTCCCGCTTTGTGGTTTATCGAGGTGCAGGTGCAAGACTTGAGCGTGCCCTGACGCATTTCATGCTCGACCTCGCCGGGGAGAACGGCTACACCGAGATCGCCCCCCCGCTGCTTGTGCGCCCCGAATCCATGACAGCGGCAGGACAATACCCCAAGTTTCAAGGGGAGAGCTACGAGACCCTCAACAACGAGTACGCTCTGATCCCCACCTCAGAAGTCCCACTGGTCAATCTGCACCGGGATGAGATCATCGATGAGGCGGAACTCCCCATCCGATACGCCGCCTTCACCCCCTGCTTCCGGCGCGAAGCCGGCGCAGCCGGGCGCGACACGCGGGGCTTAATCCGCCAGCATCAGTTCAACAAAGTAGAATTGGTCGCCTTCACCAAGCCCGAAGACAGCTACAACGAGCTAGAGCGCCTCACCTCCAACGCAGAAGAGGTCCTCAAACGCCTTGGACTGCATTATCGAGTCGTCGCGCTCTGCACCGGAGACCTCGGGTTTGGCGCAGCAAAAACCTACGACCTTGAAGTTTGGCTCCCCTCTCAAAACACCTTCCGTGAGATCTCCAGCTGCTCCAACTGCGTCGATTTTCAGGCCCGTCGAGGAAAGATGCGCTACCGCCCCATCAGCGACGACAACAAAAAAACCAAGCCCAAGCTGCTGCACACTCTCAACGGCTCCGGGCTCGCGGTAGGCCGAACCCTGGTCGCCATCCTCGAAAATTACCAAGAGGCGGACGGCTCCATCACCATCCCCCCCGCACTGGTGCCCTATTTTGGGGCCGAGAAAATCGCGCCCAAACACTAATCCTCTTTGACTCTGGTGATATCGAATTTCGAGGGCTGAAATGCCCCGCAAGCGCTCCTAATGCTGACCGGTTTGCGGGTATCCCCCCCAACCGGCGGCAACATAAGTTTACCCCATAGACCAGCACCACGCCCAAAAGACGAGCACCCAGCCCCGA
>JAZAIZ010000388.1:0-3746 GCA_036230545.1 Myxococcota bacterium | reverse complement strand
CTGCCCGGCGCGCGCAAGGAAGGCGACGCGGTGATGCGTGCCCTCTCCGGTCGTGGGGCGCGCCTTCTCGCCGGCCAGGACGCCACCGTGGAGGGACTGCGGGCGGAGCTGCAGCGCACGGAACACTTTCATTACGCTGGCCATGGGGCCTTTCATCAGGACGACCCCTGGGGTGCCTCGCTCGCGCTTAGGGACGACACCGAGTTGACCATCGGAGACATTCTGGCCCTGCCGCGAGTCCCGAGCGAGGTGGTGTTGACCGGCTGCGAGACGGCCCGGACCACCGTGGACCGCCCCATGGAGACTGTGGGGCTGGCGCAGGCTTTTCTGGCGGCGGGGGCCGAGGCGGTGGTAGCGTCCACCCGCCCCATTAAGGACACCCTCGGTCGAGCTTTCGCCAAGCAGCTTTATGCTGCGCCGGGAGACACCCTGGTAAGTCGCTTTGCGAGGGCCCAGCGGGCTCTGCGTGCGGGGGGCTCCGATGAGGACTGGTCGAGTTTTAGATTAATGGTTCCTTAGGGGAGCCGCTTTGTATGTAAAGAAAGGATGATTGAGATGGTAGCTGGGCAAAGATGTTGGAAAGGTGCGCTCCTTGGGCTCGCCTTGATTGCAGTGGGATGTGGCGAGGCCACGGACGCGGAGTTGGATGAGATCTTCATGGGCTCTGCGGAGTCCTCTCTGATGACCCCGGACCCCCTCCTTAACCCCAAGGCAGCCGGGGTGGCCTGGCGCTGGATTGGTATCAAGTCGAATGTGCGTGATGTTTGTCCTGTGGGAGGTCAGCCCTTCGTTACTCGACACCTCTTCTCACCCAGTCCCGACCGAACCGTGGAACCCAGCGCGGTGGCTCCTGGACTGCGTCGCTACTGCATTTACCAGGCTCCCACCGACTACGAGGGCAACGGCCGAATTCCCCAGGAACTCTCGCGCTTGCTGCAACCGGGCCAGCCCGGTGGGCGGCCGCCTTTGCTCGCTTTGGAGGCTGACCGGCAGGCGCTCTCGGCCTTTGGTTCTGCAAGCCTCGATGGCGTGATGCAGGAAGTTTTTGCGGCGGAGTTTCTCGAGCACGCAGGACGTCTGGATGAGTTGCCCTTGAGCCACGGGCAGGGCATCGACGGGAACGCGCGCACGCGCCTGTCGTTTTTGGACAGCGTTCCCACCTTCGAACCCGCCGACCACCCCACCGAACAGCCAAGCACTTCTCCTCACGGGCACGGCTTGACCAATATGGCGAAGTCGCTTGTGTGCGATGACGTTGAGAACTGCGCCGCCGATATCAGCACCCAATTGGCGCTGCCCTTGTTAAACGATGGTGGCACCACCGTGGCCGAGCCCCACTATGGTGGATTTTTTGGCACCATCGGTGGTTTGGCGCAGGCCATCAGCCTTGAGGTTGATTCCTGGAGACGCGAGAGCAACGCGGCGCGCAGCAAGCGGCACATGGTGATGAATCTCTCCCTTGGCTGGAGCCCCGATTATGGTGGCAGCAGTGGGGGCTTCTCCTCGTGGCCCCTGGATGTGCAGGCGGTCTACTCGGCGGTTGAAGACTTTGTGTGCCGTGGCGGTTTGATTGTGAGCGCCGCAGGCAACGTTACCAATGGCCCTTCGGGCAACAGTGGCCCCATTTTGCCAGCCGCGTGGGAGCAACTTCCTGCCCCGGATCGCAACCGCTGTAAGCGCCTGATTGGCAACTCCCGGCAGATGGACCTGACCCGCTCTCGAACTCGCTATCGACCCTTGCTCTACGCGGCCAGTGGAATCGATTACCGTGGCCGGGACATCGCCATCTCCCGTGATGGGGCACGCTCCCGACTTGCGGCCTACGCCGATCATGGCGTGGGGGTTGATTCCTATGAGCAATTTACCGGGACCCTCAGCGGGACCTCCGTCAGCGCGATGGTGGTGTCTTCGGCAGCAGCTGTGGCCTGGTTTTATCGCCCCGAAAAGTCCGCTCATGACATCATGATGGACCTCTACCGAGGAGGGACTTATATCCCACGGCGCGCCGACTTTTGTTTGGGGAGGCCCTCAGGCTGTCCCGCACGGGCTCGGCGAGTGACCGTTTGTGGTGCGGTCCGGCGGGCGTGTTGGGGCGGGGCAGGGCCTCATTGTCCTGCAGCCATGGCGCGCTGCCCCGGCTGGGACCGGAGACCCGCGGACATCGCTGCTTTGGATTATGGAACCTTTGATGCTTACTCCAAAGGCTATTTTCTCGAGTACGACACAGCACCCTAGACCGACCCGATTTGCGGTGCCGTGGAGTTGACGAACTCTATCGGGTTGACGGTGACCAGCACGGAGTGTCCGGAATCTCAGAGCTACGGAGATGGCGCGCTTCCCTTTACGGTCCCGCAGCCTGAGGGAGATCCCTGTCCCAACTGCGCCGCCTATTTTGGCTCAGACACCGCGCGGCTATACAACCCCTACGGATTCAGCAGCTACTCCAGTCCGACTCTCTCGGTGACCAGCAACACCGGGACGGTCACCAACTATGGTTTGGGCAGCTTGAGCGGGACGAACATCAACCTCGCCTTTGGGAGCAGTGTGTTCAACAACGCGTCGTCGGTGAAGTTCACCGCTGTTAAGAGCGGCACCTCCTACAGCAGTCCCCTCTATTTCGGATTCTAGAGGGAGGGTAATCCTCCCTGGCGGGGGCTGACTTCAGCCCCCGCTTTTATCTCCCCTTTAGTCGTCTTCTGCTCTCTTGCTTGCCCGAAGTTTTCTCGGAGATGCCTTGTTGCGTTCTAAGGCAGGGCGGTGATCGTGATACGCTTTTTGTGTCAGAAGAGGTGAACTCCCCTCGAATATCCAGGTGTCAAAGCGGAGTCTGCATCGTTGATAAACGACCGTGCGGGCGCCGCCCCAGTCCATAACCTGAAAGGATATTCCAGTGAGAAGACGTTTAAAAAGGGGCGCCTCTGTGGCGCTCGCGATGATGTTTGCAGCATGTGGGGTTGACTCAGCTGGCATGAACGCCGGCGGCGCCGCCTCAAGTGAGGATGAACTGCCCTTTTCGAAGAGCTTTGAGTTGGTTGATCCGGGTGGACAGAGCAGCGCGACGGTGATGCTTCGCACGGCGGATGAGGAGGTGCTTGGGGAGTTCGGGCCAGACTCCTTTGAACTCATTCCCATCATGGCTGAGGGCGAGGAAGACCAGAGCCTTGAAGCTGGCAACGAAAACGGGGCATTTGCCGGCGCGGGTGTGGTGGATATCCGCCTGGCTAATGAGGTGCTGGGAGAGGGGGTCATTGGCTTCGAGTTAATTGAGACCGGTGCGCCCGCTTACCGAGCCCCCTTTAAAAAACGCTACGACTATTCCGACCGGGACTGCGCTGATGTCACCCGCACGTCCAGGTGGCATCGTGTCTGGACCTCCATCTGGTACCAGAACAGCAGCGGCGGTGCGTGGCACACTATCGTCAACAGCCGCAAGCTCGCCAACAACGAGACCTACACCGGCTGTCAGGCTGGCAGCTACAAGCTCAAGGTGGAAACCGTCGCACGGCGCACCAGGCACTACGACATTCAATATCATTAAGCCCCTCTTGAACGAGGATCGGTCGGGCGCAGCAGGGGGCTGCGCCCGACCTTTTGGTTGATGGCTTGAATCGGAGGTGGGTCATGCAACGAGGACTATGGGTTGTGACCGCTCTTTGGGTGAGCGCGGCGTTGGTGGGATGCGGTGAAGAGTCCTGGCAAGTGCACACGCCGGAGTTGGTGGCCGAGAAGGGGATTGTGGATGGGAA
>JAZAIZ010000387.1:0-17013 GCA_036230545.1 Myxococcota bacterium | reverse complement strand
TGGGGGGGGGGGGGGGGTGGGGGCCCGCGTGTTGGGGGGGGGGGGGGGGGGGGGGGGGGGTGGGTGTGGTTTCTGGGGCCGCCTCTTGGGGATCGGGAGCGAGGGGGGCATCCGGGAGTGGTGCCTTTTCGGGAGGGGCCTCCTTGGGCGCGGGCTCCAGGGGATCGGGAGCGAGCGGGGGCGCGATGGACTCGCTGGAGTCCCCGGAGGTTTCGACGAGCGCTTCGGTGGTGGTGGTTTCCGTGGTTGGCGCAGGGTCTGTGGTAGCTCCCGTGGTCGGTGTGGTGTCAGTGGCGGCCACGGCTGTGTCGTTCTCGGTGTCGTTCTCGGTGTCGTTCTCAGGGCTGTGGGCGGGGAGGGATTGATCTGGGGGCGCGATGTTGGGAGTGGGCTTTTCGGCCGGTGTTGCTGTCGCTTCCAGGGGGGCTTCCGGTGGTGGTACTTCTTGGGCGGGCGCGCTTTGTGTGAGCTGCTCGTTAATGACGCAGAAGCGGCGAATCTTCTTGCGGCGTACAAAGACGATGCCGTCGGGGGTTTTGGCTTTGACCCATTTCTTGAGGTGCCGGACAATCTCAAGGGAGGTGTCTTTGGCGACAGCCACCGGGCGCCCCTTTTTTCGGCTGATTTTGGTTCTGGCTCCAATTTTTCGCTTCACCGTGCAGGTCGCGCCCACCGCCGGGAGGGGTTTGAGTTTGCCTCGACGTTTTTTGGCATCAGCCAGATCGGGGTGCAAGAGGAGCAGGGTCCCCAACGCAAACACTGTGAACATTTTCAAGTATTGTCCCATAATAGTCATCCTTCGGAAGAAGCACCGATAACGCCCCTCGTTTTGGGCGAGGGGTTCAACCGAAGCTAGCATGAACTAAAGGAAAAATCCCAATGGGATTTGAAGAGGGGCGCGGATCGAAGGTCGACGGTGGGCGCGGGGGAGATCTTAAGGGCGTTCGGAGATCGGGGGGCCTGGTGTCTGACCAGGGGGAGCGCTTGACAGAGACCTGGAATTTGCCGACAAACGAGGGGTGAAAGACAAGCATATCCGTATTCGAATTGAGCAGTGCCTGGCGCTGGCGAAGGCCTCCAACTGCCCCCGTCGGAAATTCGGGGCGCTTCTTTTGGACCCCACCCGGAACGTTGTCCTGATGGATGGTTATAACGGCGGGCCCAGGGGGGGGGGAGCGCTATGTGGGGGGGAGGTGTGTCTGCGGGAGACCATGGAGATCCCCTCCGGGACCCGGACGGAGGTGGGGTGTCACCACGCCGAGATGAACGTAATATGCAACGCCGCCGCTAATGGGGTCTCAACCCGGGGGGCCTGGCTTATCGTCACGGGTGAGGCGTGTATGATGTGTGCTAAATTGCTTCATCACGCGGGCATTGCGCGGGTGCTGGTGGTGTCGGGTGGTTACGCTGGGGCTAACGGCTGCGAGTATCTGGAGTCCCATGGGGTGGAGGTGATGCACCTGAGTGGACCGCAGGATCCAAGACTTGGAGGGTGATTGCTCTCCTTAGCTCAGGAGGTCAAAATAAACCTTCGGTCGTCGCGGCGTCGCCGCGCCCTCCACCACCCTCCCGAGGCGCAGGAGCGTGTGCTCTTCAAAGGCCCGGCCCATAAGCTGAAACCCCACGGGCATCCCCCTTTGGTCGTAGCCTGCCGGCACTGAGATGCAGGGCAGGCCTGTGAGGTTGCCCACCACGGCGAAGCGCATCACCTTGGTGAGCAATCCCAGATCTGACTCTCCGTGGGCCAGGGCGTCTTCCGAAATTGGGCCGCTGGTGCAGGCGGTGGTGGGGGAGGCGATGACGTCCACTTCTTTAAGCAACTTCTCAAATTGCGCCATGGCCCGGTTTCGCACCTGCTGGCCCTTGACGTATTTCCCTGCGGGAAAGCGCCGAGCCAGGCCGAGGTTGATTCGAACGTCGAACCCAAACTCTTTGCGGTGGTGCTCAAAGTGCGGCTCCATGGCTGCGCTCATCTCCGAGGTGATGAGGATGCCATGGGCGATGCGCATCAGATCCAACTCGGAGATTTCAATGGGAACCACAATCGCTCCCTGCTCTTCCAGCGCGTTCACCGCATCGTAACAGGCTCGAACCACATCGGGTTCGGCGTGCTCAAACCAGTCCTTGAAGATCCCCACTTTGATCCCCCGCAGATCTGTGTTGTCCAGGGAGTCCAGCCGCGGGGTCGGCTGATTCAGGCTGAGGGGATCCAGGGGGTCCGGGCCAGCCATGAGGGCGTAGGCCAGAGCGGTGTCCTGCACGCTTCCGGCGATGGGCCCGGCGTGGGCAAGGCTCCAGCACAGAGGCGCGGCGCCGGGCTCGCGGATTCGCCCAAAGGTCGCCGTCAGCCCCACCCCGCCGCAGAGCCCGGCCGGGATTCGAATGGAGCCGCCGCCGTCCGCGCCGATGGCCACCGGACAAAGCCCTGCGGCCACGCTGGCCGCTGAGCCGCTCGAAGATCCTCCGGTGAAGCAGGTTGGGTCGTAGGGGTTGCGGGCCGGGCCGTGGTGCGGGTTGATTCCCGTGACGCCAATGCCAATTTCATGCATGTTGGCCTTGCCGATGAGTATGGCCCCCGCATCGCGAAAGCGTTGCACCACGGTGGCGTCCTCTGACTGCGGCTCCCGCCCCAAAAAGGATGTGCCTACGGTGGTGGGGTAGCCGGCTTGATGAAACTCGTCTTTTACCGCCACCGGCACCCCATCAAAGATCCCGCGAGGAGCCCCCTGCTCAAAGCGCGCCGTGGACGCGCGGGCCAGGGTCATGATCTCCTCGATGTCATAAGAGAGCATCGCCCGCAGGGGCGGGGTTAAGTCCTCAGACTGCTCGAGGGCCTCCACCACCCGAGTGGCAACCTGAACCGGGGTGTGGCGGCCCTCCCGGTAGGCGGCGGCGTAGTCCATCACCGTCCAGAAGCGAAAGGGGGTCTTGTTGATTGGAGCAGTGGCCTGGGCGACCTCTTCGAGGAGGACAGGCGTGCCGGGTCCGGCAGGCCCGGCGCCGTGCAGGGGCAGGGCCGTGGGCGACTCCTCGAGGTGGGCGGCGTCAAAGGCCGGAAACCCCATGTCTTTCAAAATGCTGCCCTCGAGGAGCCATCGCGTGTAGCTTCTCTCAAGCAGGCCGGCCACCAGCTTGAGCGGGGTTCCTGCGATGCGGGGGACATGAACGTCTTGAAGGTCATAGGCCATGGTGAGGTCTCCGGGGGATTGACGGGTGGGGGGTGACGCACGTAAGTGCGGGAGATGTTCGCCAAACGCGCGCGCGTGGGGGCGATGTCCAAAGGAGGACGGGATGAAGTGTGTTCATGTGGTGGCGGGAGTGATTGTCCGGGGCGGAGAGATTCTCTTGACCCGTCGGGCGCCGGGGGAGTCCCACGCCGGTCTCTGGGAGTTTCCCGGTGGCAAGGTGGAAGGGGACGAAGCTCCCCGGGAGGCCCTGCGCCGAGAGCTGCGTGAAGAGCTCGGCCTTGAGGGGGTGGTGGGGGACTTTGTCGCCGGCAACAGGCATCGCTACCCCGGGATTGAAATTCAGCTGGACGCCTATTGGGTAGCGGGGGGAGGGCACCCCCTGCGCTTGAAGGTTCACGACGCGGCCCATTGGGTTCAACCAGACCATCTTCTCACCTATAAGCTCGCCCCCGCAGACATCCCCATCGCGGAGCATCTTAAAGCCAATCCCCTGCCCAGCTTCTTTATTGAACAATAAGCGCGCCGCGCATCATGTCCATGCCGCAGGCAAAGCGGATGCGGCCTTTGGCGTCGGGGGTCACCGTGATCTCCACCGGCTCGTTGAGGGGGAGATCTTTTTTGATATTAAACTGCTTAATCATCACCGCCTCGGCGCAGGGGCTGTCGCTGATGCGTTTAAAGGCCAGCGTCACGGGCTTGCCCGCGGGGGCCACCACTAGAGTGGGTTCAAAACCCATATCCTTGACCAGAATCTCCACTCGCCCATCCACCACGGGGGTGGGTTCCGGGCCGGCTTCTTTTTTTGAGCAGGCCCCAAGGCCGAGGATTGCGGTGAGGCAAATGACGTAAAGCGCTTTCATCATGGCATTTCTCCTGTTAACCAGTCCCTGCGACCTACACCGGGTTGGCAGGCGCCGCAATCCCAAAAAGGGTCGGCTAGAGTCCCGATGAATGAATGAGGAGATGAGCATGGAGCAGCTCTTTGGCGAGCACCCCCTGGCGGGAAAATTCAACAACCTCACCCCCGATCAGGTCTTCGATGCGGTCGAGGTGGAGGGGCGTCGCTGCACCGGAAGGTTCATTATTCTAAACAGTTACGAAAATCGGGTCTACCAGCTTGAGTTGGACGACGAGACCATGGTGGTGGGCAAATTCTACCGCCCCGGTCGCTGGAGTCGCGAGACCATCATGGCTGAGCACCGCTTTTTGGCCCAACTCGAGGAAGCTGAGATCCCGGTTGCCTCGCCCCTGCCCCTGGCCGAGGGGGAGACCATTGGCTTGGTGGACGGCATCTTCTACTCTCTCTTCCCGCGGGTGGGGGGGCGCTCCCCTGACGAACTCTCCGACGAGCAGATTCGCATGATGGGCAGGCTCCTTGGCAGAATCCACAACGTGGGGGCGCAGGAGCAGGAGCCTCATCGCGCGGTTCTCAACCCCGAGAGCTATGGCAAGGCCAACCTCGACTTCATGCTCGGGCAGGGCCTGATTCATCCAGAGGCGCAGGAGGCTTATCGCGCTACCGTTGAGGCGCTGGTGGAGCGGACCACGCCCCTCTTTGAAGGCGTCAACAACATCCGACTGCACGGTGACTGTCACCGGGGCAACCTCCTGGTGACCCCGCAGGGCCCCACGTTTCTCGACTTTGACGATATGGTGATGGGCCCGGCGGCGCAGGACATCTGGATGATGGTCCCAAGCTACGACGATGAGGGGAAGCGTCAGCGTGAGCTGCTTATTGAGGCCTACGAGACCTTCCGCGAGTTCAACCGCACCGAGCTGCGTCTGATTGAGCCCTTGCGGGCGCTGCGCTTTATTCACTACACAGCGTGGATAAGCCGCCGCTGGGAAGACCCCAGTTTCAAACGGATGTTTTCCCATTATGGGACGCTGCTCTATTGGCAGCGTGAGATTCAGGACCTGCGGGAGCAGATCGCCCGGATTGACACCGTTTTATCCATGTATTGATGAAGGAGTGGGGGAAATGGGGACAAACGCTTTTTTTCGCTACACCGAGTTTATTACGCGTCGGCCCTTTTTAAGCGTCGCCTTGCTATTGGGGCTCACCGCGCTCTGGGGGAGCGGCACGCGTTTTACGGTGCTTGACAACGACATTCGGCAGTTCTTCTCCCACGACTCCGATGACGCGCGATTTTTGGAGGAGCATCAGACCCTCTTTGGCTCCGATGAGACCACCCTCTTGATTTTTCTGGACGGCCGGGAGTCCACACCGGTCGAGATGGTGTCCATGGTGGAGGCTGTGAGCGGGGCGATGGAGCGGATTGAGGGTGCGGAGCGGATTGACTCCGTCACGGCGACGTCCATCCTCCATTCCCAGGCCGACGAGCTGCTCATCTCACCGGCCTTCGGCGCCGAGTCACGTATCACCGGCACCCATGAGGAGCGCCTGGCCCTCTTTCACGACGCGGCCATGGGGGGGGAGCGCCTCATCTCCCGGGACGGCCGCCTGGCCATGGTGTTGGTGCGATTGGAGGACCGTTACCGGGACCTGAAGCTCCTCGGCCCCCCGGTGCAGGCGGTGGAGGAGGCGGTGACCGCGCTGATCGCGGATTCTTCAATTCGCGCCCACTATGGCGGGGTGCCCTTCGTCCGTTATGGCGCCATTGCTTCCATGATGAATGATCTTGGGCGGCTCTTTCCGCTCACGGTGTTGCTCATTGGGTTGCTGCTTTACGCGATGTTTCGTCGCAAGCACGCGGTGCTTCTGCCCCTTTTGGCCATTGGCCTGAGCTGTCTCAGCACCGTGGGGGCGGTGAGCTTCCTTGGTTACAAACTAAATCCGCTGACGATTGTGTTTCCCATCCTGCTTTTGGTCATTGCTGTGGCGGACGGCGTGCACTTCCTTAGTCGATACCACGAAGAGCGCAGCGCAGGGGCCACCTACCGGGAGGCGGTGGCCATCGCCGGCGGGCGCATTGGCGCGGCGTGTTTTCTGACGAGCTTCACCACCACCATCGGGTTTGCTTCCCTGATGCTGACCGAAATGCAAATCCTCAGGGACTTTGGTGCGGTGGTGGCCATTGGGGTGGTGTTCGCTTTTTTTACCGTGATCACCCTCTTGCCTTCGGGGCTGGCGCTGAGCAAGTCTCCCCCCAGTCGCCCTGGGGAGCTGATCTCCACTCGCATTGAGCAGCTGGTGCGTTGGATGTTGCAGGGGCGTCGTCCCCTTGGGTTTGCGTTGCTCGGGGTGGCGCTTGGGGTGGTGAGTCTGGGCTTTGCCCAGCGGGCGAAGGTCGACAATTTTCTCACCCACGCGTTGCCGGTGGACCATCGCTACACCGAGGGCAACGCGCAGATCGAAACGTTGATGAGTGGGATCGTGCCGGTGGAGTTCTCCTTTGTGGGGGACGAGGGGGTGTTTCGCCAGCCCGAGAATCTGCGACGGCTTGAGAGCGTGATCGATTATGTCAAGACCCGAGGTATTCAAAACGCCGTGGGGCTATCCTCCCTGCTGCGGGATCTCAATCACAAACTCAGCGGCCGCGACGTGCTCCCCGAGACCCCTGCTGCGGTGGCGCAGCTCCTCCTTCTCGTGGAAGACAACGACGACTCGGGGCTCTCGCGCATCGTTACCGACGATTATGCCTACGCGCGGGTCTTTGGCACCAGCGTCGACATCGGCTCCCACAGCTTTTTGGAGCTCAAGCACGACCTCGACGCCTTTCTGGCGAAGACCTTCGAGGGGACTGGCATTCAGGCCCGGGTGACCGGTGTCGCCACGGTGGCTTCCGTGGCTTTTCTGGGACTGGTTGAGCAGCTGCTCTTCAGCTTGTTGGTGGCTCTGGTGGTGATTATGGGAGCCATCGTTTTGGTGTTTCGGAGCGTGTCCATGGCCGCGGCGGGGCTGCTCTCTAATGTGCTGCCCCTCTTGATGGGCCTGGCGTGGTATGGCATCGCCGACACCTACCTCAACCCCGGGCCCGCGGTGGTGTTCTCGGTGGCCCTTGGCATCGCGGTGGACGACACCATTCATGTGCTGGCGCGCTACCGAGAGGAGCTGACCCGCCACGACACCCACCGGGAGGCCATCGTGGCGGCGGTGGTGCACAGCCTGGGGGCTATTGCGATTACGAGCGTTATTCTGGTGGCGGGCTTTTTGGTGATTGGCAGCTCGTCGTTTCCTCAGAACCAGCAGTTTGGGGTGTTGGGGGCGGTGATTATTTTTCTGGCGTTGGTGACGGATCTGATCTTCACGCCCGCGTGTCTCATGCTCCTGCGCCCGGGCACTCCGAGGGGACGCGATGATTAAATCAGGCCAAATTTTTTCGCGCGGCTGGTGAAGGTGGTGCGGGCAAGCCCCATGGCCCGGGCCGCTCGGGTGCAGTTGCCTTCGCTCTGCTCCAGCGCCTCCTGGATGGCCTGCAGCTGGCTCTTTTCCTTTTCCTGTCGAAAGGTGGATCTCTTTGTGGGCATCACGTCAAAGTAGAAGTGCTCTGGCCCAAGGGGCTCGTCCTCCACGATCACCAGGGCCCGCTGCACCATATTCTCAAACTCTCGGATATTGCCGGGCCAGTCGTTGACCTGCAGGGCCTCCACCAGCCCCTCGGCGACTCTCGGCGTGGTTGCGGTGAGGTGACGGTATTTTTTTAGAAAGAAGTGCAGAAGTGGTCCAATGTCTTCCGGTCGCTGTCGCAGGGGGGGCAGGCTGAGGGGAAAGACATTGAGTCGGTAGTAGAGGTCTTTTCGAAAGGTTCCTTCTTCCACCGCCGCTTCGAGGTTTCGGTTAGTGGCTGCCACGACTCGGACGTTGACGGGGATGGGCCGGGTGCCTCCCACGCGTTCAAACTCTCGCTCTTGCAGCACCCGCAGCAGCATGACCTGCAGTCGGGGGGAGATGTCGCCGATCTCATCGAGAAAGATGGTCCCCTCGGAGGCCAGCTCAAAGCGCCCGATCCGTCGGGAGCGGGCATCGGTGAAGGCGCCTTTTTCGTGGCCAAAGAGCTCGCTCTCGAGGAGGGTCTCCGAGAGGGCGGCGCAGTTGACCTTGATAAAGGGTTTGTCGGCCCGGACGCTCTGTTGGTGAATGTATCGAGCAAGCACCTCTTTGCCGGTGCCGGTCTCGCCCCGTACCAAAACGCTGGTTTCGGTGCGGGCGACTTTGCGGGCGACGCTTAAGGCGTTTCGGAGCCCGCCCTCTTCACCCACGATGTCGGTTTTTTGGGGCGGGTGCAGCTCGGTGGTGATGGCGTCGGCCAGGCTGGCTCGCTTGTAGAGAGAGCGTCGTCGCTCGGCCATGGTCAGGGAGCGAACCAGGCAAGCCCGCAGCTCTTTGCGGCGCCAGGGTTTGACGATGTATTCGTGGGCGTGGCCGTGGTTGATGGCGCGCAGCAGCCTGTCGCTGTCACTGTAGGCCGAGACGATGACCCGCATCACCTCTGGCCACTTTTCCACGACCTGGGCTAGAAACTCGATGCCGTTCATCTCCGGCATGCGCTCATCAGTGAGCACCACCGCGATGTCTTCGGTGGCGAGAATCTTCAGGCCCTCTTCAGCGGAGGTGGCCGTGTGCAGGGTGAAGTCATTCTGAAAGTGGATGGAGAAGAGCTCGAGATTGTCCTGCTCGTCGTCCACATAGAGGATGGGCAACTGCTTAAAGTCGATTGTTTCTTCGAGGATGTTCTCTGCGGAGCCCGTCATCACACTCTATCCTGTCATGGGCACCCATTGGGGGCACAGGGTCTGAAAAATCAGACTCCCGGAGATCTTGCAAGGGGCCACCCCGGTCCCAGGCACATTTTTTCGTCAGGGCCACTCTGGATCGTTATTTGTCCGCCCAGTCGGTTTCTTGCCCGCTCGTGTGGTGAATTGTCGAATATTTTCATTCACATAGACTCGTATTCCACCGTACACTGGGAGCACACGCAAACGTTGGTGGAGACCTGAAGGATGAGCAAAGATTCAAACAGTTTTATGAAGTCACTTTTCTTCGGCAATATTCGCGAAGATCTTCTCTTCCCCTTCCCAGCCATGGAGGAGGACGTGAATGAGACGGTCTCGATGATCAACGAGGCCATCAACAAATTCGCTGAGGAGCACGTGGACTCCGAGAAGTGGGACAAAGACGCCGCCATGCCCCGTGAGATTGTGGACCTGTGCTCGGAGATGGGGTTGATGGGGCTTTTGGTGGATGAGAAGTACGATGGTCTCGGCCTGCCCATGATTGCCTACAGTCGAATTTTTGAGCAACTGGGACGACATGACGGCTCGCTGACCGTTACCGTGGGGGCCCACCAGAGCATCGGTTATAAGGCGCTGTTGCTCTTTGGCAACGAAGAGCAAAACGCGAAGTACCTCCCCAAACTCGCCACTGGCGAGATGATCGCGGCGTTTTGCCTCACTGAGCCCTCCAGCGGATCTGACGCTGCCTCCATTAAGACCAAGGCCACCCTCACCGCGGACGGCGACTATGAGATCAGCGGGAGCAAGCTCTGGATCACCAACGGCGGGATCGCCGATTTTCTTACGGTCTTCGCGAAGGTGGATGTAGAAGACGGTGGCGAGATCAAAGAGAAGGTGACCTGCTTTGTGGTGGAAGCTGCCACCGACGGGATTACTATCGGCCCCTCCGAAGACAAGATGGGAATCAAAGCGTCCTGGACCAATGAGGTGCACTTCGAAGCCGTCAGAGTTCCGGCGGAGAACGTGGTGGGAGAGGTCGGCAAGGGGTTCAAGGTGGCCATGGGCATTTTGAATCACGGGCGTCTTGGTCTCGCTGGGGGATGCATCGCTGGGATCAAGGGCTGCATTGAGGCGTCCCTTGAGCACGCCAACGAGCGCCGTCAATTCAAGAAGAAGCTCATCGAGTTTGGCATGGTGCAGGAGAAGATCGCCAGGATGGCGGTTAACCTCTACGCCGCCGAGAGCATGTCCTATATGACCGCTCACCTCATTGACCGGGGTGACGTGGATTATTCCATGGAGAGCGCGGCGGCGAAGGTGTTTGCCAGCGAAGCCCTGTGGGAGGCCCTGGACGAAAACATTCAGATATGGGGGGGCCTCGGCTTCATGAAGGAGTACCCCTACGAACGCTGGATGCGGGACGCTCGAATCTTTCGAATCTTTGAGGGGACCAACGAGATCCTGCGGGCGTTTATTGCGCTCTCAGGTATGCAGGGTCCAGGAGAAGAGCTGGCAGGGCTGGCCGAAGCGATCAAATACCCCTTAAAGGGCCTCGGGCCGGTGACTGATTTTGCGGTTCGCAAAATAAAACGCAGTGTGTTGGGAGCCAATGTGGAGGGGGCGCACCCGGCCCTTAAGAAGATCACCGGCATCTTTGAGCAGTCGTCAGCTGATTTGGCAGACTTTACGGAGGCGACGCTTCGCAAGCACGGCAAGAAAATATTTTTAAAGCAGTTCGCCCAGAAGCGCTTGGCGGATATCGCCATTGATCTCTTTGGCCTGGCGGCGGTTATCGCGAGGACCACGCGC
Organism: Myxococcota bacterium; assembly: GCA_036230545.1. Lineage (GTDB taxonomy): Bacteria > Myxococcota > XYA12-FULL-58-9 > XYA12-FULL-58-9 > JABJBS01 > CAXGXL01. The sequence continues at coordinate 6,379 of JAZAIZ010000387.1, read as the reverse complement.
ATCATCGAGGAGCGTGGCTCCGTGGACAAATGTGAGTTCGAGCTTGAGCTCGCTCACTCCTTTGCGTTTGATGCTAAGAAAAGAATCAGCGCCAACTCCAAGGGCATGACCAAAAACGATGACGACTCGTTGATCGCCATCGCCAAAAAGCTCTCAGAGCTTGAGAAATACCCCTTGGATATTCTCAATTAATTCTGACGGCGTCTTTTGAAGAGCAGCAGGGGAAGCACCCAGAGCATCGCTGAAGAGGCTGCGCCGCTCGCGTTGCAGCCGCCTTTTTCCGGCTCTGGCTCCGGGATCGCCACGCACTGCCCCTCACAGGAGTAGCCCATGGGGCAGGGGGAGTCTTGATTGCACACCCGCGAGCAATAGCCTTCGATGCAGATGTTGGAGTCGCATTTAGCGGCCACGGTGCATTCGCCGCCCACGGGGTAATAGTAGGCCGGGGAGGTTGGCCAGTTGAGGGTCCAGGGGGGAGGGGTGACGCCGGCGGAGCGCGCGGCGTTCAGAGTGGACTCTTTAATCCACTCGCCCCAGCTTGAGACGTCGCCGTAGACGGGGTTGTCGCAGCCATAGGAGCCTCGGGAGGCGATGCCAATGACCCGATCAAAGAGATCAAAGGCCGGTCCCCCGGAGTCCCCCTGGCAGATGCCGGTGTCGCCGATCCATTCGGTCTGCTTCACATAATAACTGGGGCACTCGTCGCCGACGCATTCAATGGCCAGGGAGTCCCGTCGTCGTCGTAGCCCGCTGCCGTTGCCGCCATCGTCGGTGGCGCCGTAGCCCACTGCGTAGTATTTCTCGCCGGCGGCCAGCTTGGTGTCCACGCGGGGAATACGAGGTATAGCCACGTTGGGATCGACAGGCTCCATGAGGACCAGGAGGGCGACGTCGTTTCCGCAGAACTCGTCTGCGGCTTTGGGTACCAGCACTTCGGCCACTGCAAAGTAGTTCTCGGGATTACGGGTGAAGCGGGTGTGGTTGGTGACGTAGAGGCCCTGGGCCATGTAGGTCGCGCCGAAGTTGGTGCGAGAGCAGTCAACGCCGCCGTTGACCTGATCAAGGGTCGGGGCGACGCAGTGACGGGCGGTCAGGATGGTGTTGGGGGAGATGAGGGTGCCGGTGCAGGAGCCCATGGTTTGACGGTCGATGGAGACCAGCCCAAAGACCGCAGTGTCGGTGTGAGAGGTGTAGCCGTCTCGGATGCCCTGGGCGACTTGAAAGTCGACTTCCTGCAGGGCGGTGTGGTCGGGGGCTACGGAGCAGCCGAGCAGTGAAACAACCAGCGCGGCGCTAAGCCACAGACGGACAGGGGGGATCCAATGAAACATGATGACTCTTCCCATGGGCAACGCCGTCGTTACCCCTAAAATGGTTTCGTTCCAACGAACGCATGTATGGGCCAACCCGCAACATAGGGGATGGAGAGTGATTTGACAAATGCAGAATTGATTCGGGAGAGATTGTTGAAAGGGCAGGTAAAAACAGGGGCTTAGGTGGGACTTCTTAGCGAAAGGTCCCCTGCAGGACCGTATAGCCCTTTGTGCGCAGGATGGTCGCGGGGTTCACTGAGAGCTCATAGCCGGGGGGAATGCTCTCCACGGTGGAGAGGTCGAGGCGTGGCAGGGGGAAGCCCGCCACGGCGTCCTGGGTTAGGCTCTGGATAAGGGACACAATAAAGAACTCGTCGATGAACTCTCGGAGGGTCTCGAGGTGTCGGGAGATGCTCGGATCGTCGAGGACCACTTCGGTCTCGAGCTGGAGGATATCAACGACGTCGATGGTGATGAGTGGCTCGGGCTCTCCAGGCGCGACTCGGTAGTTGACGCTGGCTTCAAGGTTGGTGAAGACATCGAGGCCCACGGTCTCCGTGCCCGAGATCTCCAGGAGGACCCTCAACTTCATATCGCCCACCTGCATGCGCAGCTCGTCGTCCTCGTTGCAGGAGGTTAAAACCGGTGGGTGCAGCAGATCCACCGCTATCTCGAGGTCGGTGATCCCGAGGCGGGCGAGCTGGGCGATGGCTTCGTCGTCGCGCGGCACCGAAAATTGCAGCCCGCCGCCCCACCACACGCTAAAAAGCATCTGGTTGATGAAGTCATCGCTTACCGCCACCTGGGTGGGGTGGGTGGCACTGAACTCAAGGGGCTCCTGCGAGCCCAGAGTGCATCCCGCCCGGCTGATGCTTCCTGCGGTGGGGTAGTAGACGCTTCGGGTGGAGAGGGCCGAGGCCGAGAGCCCCAGAGTTCCCCGGATGGGGTTAAAGTCGGCGCTTTGGGGCGTGGAGTGGAGGGTGACAGACGTTGGGGTTTCGCTGCCCAAGAGAGGCGGGAAGGTGGTCTCAAAGTCAAAGGCCGTGGCGTTGATGGCGTCGGATGCCACCTCTTCGAGCCGTCCGGAGAGCTGCTCTTCCACGGAAGTCTCAATTTGACTCACGAAGATTTGCTTGATGCCGCCGGTGTCGAGGACCGCGTTCATGGAATTCTCGAGGGAGTCATTTTCAAGGTCGAGGGCGATGTCAAAGAGCTTGAGCTCCACATCAATGTTGCTGACGCTGACCTCAACCCCTCCTCCTGGCGCCGTGGCGATGCCCACGTCCACGTCGATGAAGAGGGGGGCCGCGCGGGCGAGGGCGGGGTAGATATTTTGTGAGCCCACCGTGGGGCCGGGTTGGCGAATCTCAATGTCTACCTCGATGAAGGCGTAGGTGACTGTCATGTGCAGGCCACCGGCCTGCAGGTAGAGATCGACGCTCGGGGTTCCCAGGCGAACCTCCGTGACAAAAACGTTGAAGGTGCCGAGTCCGGGGGGCTCCATGACGCTGATGGGCTCATCGCTGATGTCGTCGTCGGTGGTGGGCTGGTGGGCGATCAGCAGCTCGGTGACCGTGGCCAGATCATCAACGTGGTCCCAGTCATGGAGCCCGTCATCCACTGCTTCCCGTCCCATCCACACCAGGAGCGCCTCGTCGATGACGCTGGCCTTGTCGTCGTGGGGGTCTCGCGGAACCCAGTCGGTGGAATAAAAAAACGAGCGGGCGGCTTTGGCGGAGAAGCCGGCCTCATCCTTGAGGGTGGACACCACCAGGTTCATGCCGAACTCGGGGGTGACGTTGAGGGAGAAGCGGCCCTCCGGGCTGAGGGAAAGAACCTCCCCATTGAGGCTGAACTCCTTGATGTCGGCGATCCCGCTGCGGGCGTAGCCCTGCACGAGCACCTGCCCGGCCTCTGTGAAGGAGGTGGCGCGCTCGGGGCTCTCGATGACGATGCGTGGCAGGCACTCAAAGGACTCGATGGGTTTGAAGCGACATTGGTTGGAGGTGGGGTCGCAGGAGTCTTCGGTGCAGGGGTTGGCGTCGTTGCAGATCCCGTCCTTGACCCGGCAGGGGTGTGAGTTGACGTCGGGGGAGCGCTCACAGCCCATGAGCCCGGGCAGGACCAGCACCAGGCTTATGATCAAAATGTACTTCATCGGGCTCACCTCGGTGCTCTGAGCGTGCGGGGGCTAGGGGCTGAAGCGCAAGAGCGGGAGACAGGTGGTAAAGTCGGCGCTCTCGTTGCAGTTCTGACCCACTTGCGCGACGCAGCTGACGTATTCAGCAAAGCTCGCGTTTGTAAAGCGGGAGAAGAGTTGGCCGCAGCCGGTGAGGCTGTTGCCGGTCACCGCACCTGGGCAGGCTTCTCCGAGGTTGATGAGCTGGGCGCATTTGTTCTCTCGCTCCTGACTGAGGGTGATGACCTCCAGGGAGACCGCGCACAGCACCCGGTCGGTGTTGGAGCTGCATCGGCCGGCGTCGATCATGGCCAGGAGGCAATCGGCGTAGTCTACAAAACTTTGATCGGTGACCACCTGCCCCTGCCCAAGGCAGCTGAGGAGGTTGAAGCCGATGGGGGAGTCCTCGGGGGCCAGGGGGCCGCAGGTGTCGGCCCAGCGTTTGATTTTGTTGCAGGTGTTAAGGCGGGTCTCCACGGTTTTGGGAAAGACCTCCCCCAGGCACCTGAGATAACGTTGGTCGTTTTGGGTGGGACAGCCCTCCTGGGTCACGCAGTCGACCCACGTCTCAAAGGCGGGGGCGGTGAGGCTGTTGGCGAAGCCCCCGCAATCGGGGCCTTGAGTGGTGGGCTCCATGCCGCAGCCGACGCCCCAGAGGGTGAAGCGCTCGCAGGGGGAGGTGGCGGCGCTGGGCAGGTGGGTTTCGCGACATTGCTGAACCGCGTTGAGGGTGTCGCAGGACGAGTCGGTGACGCATTCGGCGAATGAGTCGAAGTTTGTGGCACCGTATTTTTCCCGGGCGAGGGTGCAGCTTGATTGGCTGTCTGGGACATAGCGACTGGCGGGGGTGTCGCAGGAGTTGGCGTGAGACCGCAGGTTCTCGCAGGGGGTCTTTTCGCAGCCGGCCAACATGGCGATGGTAACCACCAGGACGCCCCAGAGGCTGGATTTGAATGGGATACACATAGGATCAAACTAGAGGCTTGCCCGGGTTGCCACAAGGGTATGGGGCAAGAAAACACCCTTTGGGGACGATCCAGGGGCTCAGGACGCTGTTTTGGTCATTGCATGAGGCTTTTACGCTGGGGTAGGCTCCGTCCCCATGAACACGAACGCATTGCCCTTTATCTACCAATACGGGATCGGCGCCACAGTGATGGCGGTGGGATTAGGCGCTGCCTGGCGCTATGGTTATGTGGGATGGGAGGCCGGGCCGCGGCGTCGCAACCTGCTTTTGATGCTCGGGGGACTGGTGTTCTTCATGGGCTTGCAGGGCTACCTGCAGTTCATCGCGCCTCTGGCTCCCCACAAAAGCGGCGGGCTGGAGCCCGTCACCCCACAGAGCGTGGGCACCCCCTTGGATTATGGGGTCATCGTGGCTTACTTCCTCGCCATTTTGGGGGTGGGGAGCTATTTTGGCCGGCACAACAAATCCACCACCGACTTCTTCTTTGGCGGCCAGAAGTTCGCCTGGTGGTTTATCACCATGTCCCTGGTGGCCACCACCGTGGGCTCCTACTCTTTTGTGAAGTATAGCCGGGTGGCCTACACCTACGGCATCTCCTCCAGTCAGACCTACCTCAACGACTGGTTTTGGCTGCCCCTCTTCCTCTTTGGCTGGTTGCCCATCATCTTCTTCTCGAAGGTCGTGTCCATCCCCGAGTATTTTGAGCGCCGCTTCAACAAGTCGGTGCGCATGGCCATGACCGTCCTGCTCCTGATTTACCTCGTGGGTTATATTGGCATCAACCTCTACACCATGGGGGTGGCCCTGCATCACCTGGTGGGTTGGGATATCTTCATGGCCGCGGTGGTGGTGGCTGCGGTGTCGGCGGTTTATGTCACCTGGGGGGGCCAGACCTCGGTCATCGTCACCGATCTGATGCAGGGCTTTGTGCTGCTTCTGGCCGGGGGCCTCATTTTCTTTTTGGGCATCTCTTCCCTGGGGGGCCTGGATGAGTTTTGGGCTTTCCTCAAGCCCGAGCATCGGCAGGCCTTCCCCAACTTCAATGAAGATCCTTCCTATTCCATGGTGGGGGTCTTCTGGCAGGACGCCATGGCCAACAGCGCCGTCTTTCTCTTCCTTAATCAGGGCATCATGATGCGCTTTATGTCCGTGCGCAGCATCAACGAGGGCAAAAAGGCCGCCATCGCCACCCTGGTGCTCTTGATGCCCATCGCCGCGATGGTGGTGGCATCCGGGGGCTGGATCGGCGCGGCCATGGACAGCGCGGGGCTCATCCCCACGGATCCTGAGCTGCGACCCACCGCCTCACAGATCTTCTTCTGGGTGGCCGCGGTGCTCTGCAAGCCTGGCATCTTCGGCTTGGTGATGGCGGCGCTGACTGCGGCGTTGATGTCCACGGTGGACACCCTCATCACCGCGGTGGCTGCGATCTGGGTGAATGACATCTGGCGGCCCTACGTTCGGCCCGAGCAAGTGGACGCCTATTACCTGGGCATCGCGCGCAGAACCTCCATCACCGTGACCCTCATCGGGGTGGGGCTGGTGCCGATCTTTATGACCTTTGGCTCGATCTACAGTGCTCACGCGGCCTTCACCGCGGCCATCACCCCGCCCATGGTGGTGACCTTTTTGCTGGCCATGTTGTGGCCACGCTTTACGCCCACCGCGGCCATGGCCACCCTCCTTGGGGGCTCGTCCCTGGTGCTCTTGTCGATCTTCATCCCCGATCTCATCGCGCCCTTCTCCCACGGTATCCCCCGGGTGAAGCCCGACGGGGAGGTGCTGGAATACGCCAAAGCCTTTAAGTTCACCCGGGCGCTCTTTGGTCTTTCGGTGAGCGCGGTGATTGGAGTGGTGGTGACATGTTTCACCCGGCCGCGTCCGGTCGAGGAGATTTCGGGCTATATCATGGGCACCGTT
>JAZAIZ010000386.1:0-1639 GCA_036230545.1 Myxococcota bacterium | reverse complement strand
AGGCGATTAAACGCTCGGCGAAGGAGGGCTTGCTGGTCAGTGAGGTGGAGGCGCTTAAGCAGGAGCTTGAGATCGGTCAGCCGATTTTCGCCACGGAGGACGCCCGGGAGGGCCCGAAGGCCTTCGCTGAAAAACGCTATCCGGAGTTTAAGGGACGTTAGAAGGGCATCCCCTTGGGGATGCCCCTGGGGCCTTAGATCATACCCCCGTGGCCTTCCCAATAGGGATCTCGAAGCTTGCGCTTTTGCAGCTTGCCGTTGGGGTCCCGGGGCATGGTGGTGATGAAATCCACGCTTTTGGGGCATTTAAAGTGGGCGAGGTTTTCACGGCAGTAGTCGATAAGCTCTGCTTCAACACTGCTTGAGGCGAGCAGCCCCTCTTCCAACTCCACCACCGCCTTGACCTCTTCGCCCCAGTCATCGTGGGGGATGCCAAACACCGCGACGTCAACCACCTTCAGGTGCTGGTGCAGCACCGCTTCGGTCTCGGCCGGGTAGATGTTGGCGCCCCCGGAGATGATCATGTCGGCTTTGCGATCGCAAAGATAGAGGTACCCGTCCTGGTCGAGGTAGCCTGCGTCTCCCACCGTAAAGAACCCCGAGAGCCAGGCGTCTTTGGTCTTGTCAGGGGCGCCGTGATATTCAAACTCGATGTCGCCCATTTTGATGTAGACCGTGCCCACATCGCCTGCCTTACATTCGTTGCGGTCGTCGTCGACGATTTTGATTTGAGAGATAGGCCAGGGGAGTCCCACGCTGCCGGGCTTCTTTTCGAATTGGTCCGGTGGCAGGAGGGTGCCGCCCCCCTCCGACGCGGCATAATATTCATAAATTACCGGTCCCCACCATTCCATCATTCGACGTTTGGTCTCTGTGGGGCATGGCGCCGCGCCGTGGATTACGTGGCGGTAGGAGGAGAGGTCGTAGCGTTCCTTGACCTCCTCGGGGAGCTTGAGGAGACGGTGAAATTGCGTGGGCACCATGTGCGTGTGTGTGACTCGGTGCTCTTCGCTTACCCGGAGCATCTCCTCGGGGGTCCACTTCTCCATGATGACCACGGAGTGTCCAAGGTGGAGGCTGTAGGTGACAAAGTTTAGCACGGCGGTGTGATAGAGTGGGGAGCCGCATAGATGCACCGCGTCGCCGCCAGGTTGGATACCAAAGAGCATGAGAAACATCCCGAGTTGCGCCCCGATGCTGTCGGGATCTGCGGTGGGGATGGGGCGGCGGACGCCCTTGGGCTTGCCGGTGGTGCCGGAGGTGTAGTTCATGATGGTGCCGGGTCGGCGCTCGCCCGGCATGCCGGTTGGTTGCCCCTCCTTCAGCTCGTCAAAGGAGCGGAAGCCGGGCAGGCTTCCGGTGGTGAAACGGCCCTCGGGGTTGAAAGAGAGCTGGTCCATGGCGGCGTTGCATTGCGGAGCGAACTCTTCTGAGCAGATGAAGGCCTTAGCGGCGCTGTCTTCGATGATGTAGGCGATCTCGGGTCCCATGAGGTGGTGATTGATGGGGACCAGGTAAAAGCCGGCCTGCGCGATGGCCATGTAGATCTCAACAATGGCGGGTTCGTTTTTGAGGACGGTGGCGATGGTGTCGCCTGCCTTAAACCCCTGGGCCCGAAGCCCGTGGACCAGTTGATTGGC
>JAZAIZ010000385.1:0-1041 GCA_036230545.1 Myxococcota bacterium | reverse complement strand
TGCATTGTCAGTTCCGGAGAGAACAACCCTAGAGCTGCTTCGAACCATCGCGTCGAAGCCATCGACGCACGCTCGATTCCTCAACACCGTGAGCATGTTGGAGTATATCGGCGCGCGTAAAATCATGAAGAGCCAGCAGGCCGACGAGATGGACATGGAGCTTCTGACCCACGTGAGCGAAGAGAGCAGGCACGCGTGGCTGGTGAAGCGATTGGCCTGGCAGCTGGATCGGGAGAGCACCCGCACTTATGCTCCGGAGTGTCTGCTTTGTGGCGCCGAAGGTGAAGCTTATATTCAGGAGCTGGATGCGGCGGTAAAGGAAGAGTTGGCGGGCTGTGGTGTGGAGGGGGTCTCTCCTCAGAGTTCGGGCTGGCTGAATTATCTCTACACAAGCCTCCTGATTGAAGAGCGGGCCGAACATTTTTATGCAGATTATGCCGTCGTTCTTCAGGAACACAAGCTTGGGGGCGCGCTCAAGGCATTGATTAAAGACGAGACGAAGCACCTGAGTCAGATGGCGCGGCGGATTAAGGAGGTGGACCCCCGGGGGGAAGAGCGCCTCAGTCGACTTCGGGTGGTGGAGAAACGGGGCTTTCAGGCCTTTGAGGATGCGCTTTGGGAGCAGCTTGAAGAGGCTGCTTGAGTTGCTCGACTTGAAGGGCCAGTTTATCGTTGCTTTGGCGGTCTAACGTCGATCGGGGGTTATTTGTAGATGAGTTCATCGGAGAGACAACGTTCGGGAGGAGAGATGTTCAGGCGCATTATGAGCCTGGCTCGGCCTCAGTGGCGGACCCTCGCGTGGGGTGCTCTTTTTCTTGTGATCAGCAGCTCTATGGGCTTGGCTTATCCTCAGGCCATTCGCGTCATCATTGACGAGGTGCTTGGGGCCAGGAACCCGGCGATGATCGATTGGGCGGCCCTGGCCATGCTTGTGATCTTCGCGGTCCAGGGTGTCGCTGGCGCGTTGCGCTATTATCTCTTTACGGTGGCTGGAGAGCGGGTGGTGACCGAGCTGCGCGAGCGTATGTTTCGGGGCATCCT
>JAZAIZ010000384.1:0-2945 GCA_036230545.1 Myxococcota bacterium | reverse complement strand
ATGAATTGCAAGGGATGCTCCCGAATCCGGGGTTGTTTGTGGAACTCTTCGAGGCAAGGGTCGGGTTAGCGCACTGTAATCTTTATCTTGGTGAGGATGTGGACGCCTGGCGGGGGGAGATTTTGCGGGCGATTAATGGATTGGTGGAGCTTCATCGGGATTTGAGCGCGGGCAAATACCGGGTGGACCGAAACAGCGAATACCTGGGAGGTCGTAGCAGCGCCACTGGCGATGCGATGTATGCCGCGGTGGCGCTCGGGGAGTGGGAGCTTGCACGGGATCTCTTTGAGCTGGTGTGTGAACCAGACCTTTATTTTCATCACATCTTTGAGGTGTTCCGCTGCTGGTGCCTGGGGCTCTTCCTGTCAGGGCGGAAGGGTGAACTGAACGATTTGCTGGAAGAACATCAGTTCAGTGAGGGCCTTCGCGATGGATACAGCCGCTGTTTCAGGGGCTTGGTGGAGTCTGATGAAGCGGGGGTGCAGATTGCCTTGGTCGACCTCGCGAAGCACGAGTGGCAAATGAGGTCCGCCAGGGGTCGAGGCCGCTCCGGTGGGGTGGTGAGTTTGGGAGGGGTGGGGTTGAGTCGGCTCGCTCAGAGAGAGGGCCTGGGGTGTGGGGTGGTGGCGGATACGATTCCCGGGATTCTTATTTCCTAAGCGGAACGCGGTGATGGGAGGTGCGCCACGAATGGAGTCGGCGCTTGAAGAGAAGGAGGACTGAAAAGAGCAGCATGGTGGGGCCGGGTGCGACCTGGTGACACCCTCCGGAGGGCGCTTTCTTACGTTTTGTGGAGGGGCCGAACTCGGTGGGGGCTGTCTCTTCGGGAGTTGTGAGGGGCGTTTCGGGGAGGCCCCAGTCACGGTGGAGATCACTCCAAAAGGTCTCACAAAAATCGAGGTCGCGGCCGTTCAGCTCGTCAATTAAAGGGGGATGTAGTTGCCCAAACACAAACACGGGCTCTAAGGGGGCGTCGAAGGTGTCGAAACGGTAGAGACCCCGGGAGGTGGAGAGGAGGATCCCGTGGGCGGTGGGGTGAAACATTTCATAGATGTGAAAGCCGGCGGTCGCGATGGGGGCGGCGGTATCGCCGTGGATTTCAAGTAGCTGGCTATCAACGATAGTGACCAGGGTGCCGTTGATGTTTTGGGGGAGATTGGTTTGGTAGACGCCAGAGACAATCTCGTGGGCGTCGGTGTCCAGCCGATAAAGGCTGGTGCGGTCCATAAATTGAAGTGCTGCGAAGAGGGTGTCGTTGATGCGGGTGGTGCCGAGGACCTTCACGAGGCCGGGGGTGGGCCAGGTGGTGTCGGAGAGGATGGCGTCGTTGGCGGGGTCGTAGACGAGGATGGAGAGGGTGTCGGCTTGGGCCCGTCCGAGAAAGAGGAGCCCTTGGCTGTGGGACATTGCCTCCCAGGGGGATTCGAAGTGGCGGAGCGTCACCGGCGTCGCGTCTTCGTCGAGCCGCAGCAGCCGGGACGCGTCCGGTGGATCGGATTGGAGGAGGTAAATGTTGTCATGGAGGGAGGTTAGGCCTCGAAGGAGGCCACCGCTGAACTCCGGTTGCTCGGTGGGGGTGGGGACTCCGTTTTTCACAAGGAAGAGATCGGTGTTGCCGGCGATCCACATGCTTGTGGGCCCTGCGGGAGCGGAAAGTGGATAAGGAGTCTTGTGGGCGAACCACGGACACACGAATTGCCACCGCCCGTCCTCGAGGCGTTGAGCGAAGCCGCGGGTGAATTGGAGCCCTTGGGGTTGGTCGGGGGCGTCGTTGACGATTTTGCGCACCATGGGGCGGTTGCCGTGGGCCCAGAGCGGCGCGCCGGTGAGCAAGAGAGCTGTGGCTGCGATCAGGGCGGCCGAGCGGTGAAAAGGGCGGGGGGGAAGGAGCGGCACGGGTTTATCCTTGGGGCTGCGGTTGGGTATGGAGAGAGGGCGCGCGCATGATAGCTTGATGCAGGGTCATCGCGAGGTCGTCAAACTCGAAGGGCTTCAGGAGGTGGGCGGTGGCTCCGGCCTGATAGCAGGCCTCTGTGTTGTCGAGTCGGGCCTCACCGGTGAGAATGATCACGGGGGCGGGGTTTAGTTGGGCCCGTGCTTCGTTGGCGCGTATGAGCCGGGTGACCTCCATGCCGTTCATCAGGGGGAGATTGTAATCGAGTAGAATCGCGTCGTAAATGCGACGGCTCGATTTTTGGACCGCCTCGCGCCCGTTGTTGGCCACATCCACTTCACAGTGGAGCTTTTCCAGAAGGTTTCGGACGAGTTTTGTGGTGAGGGTGTCGTCTTCCACCAAGAGGACGGTCTTGGTGGGCTTTACCACCGGGGGGGCCTTTTGAAGCGGGGGCGAGGAGAGAGGGAGTTGGAGCTCAAACCAGAGCTGGCAGCCTCCGTTGGGCTGGCGGGTAGCCCCCATTTGGCCTCCCATGCTCTCGGCGAGGTGTCGACATAAGGCCAGGGTCTCCCCTTTAGGGAGGGTGGAGATTGGATCGAACTCCTGTGGGGTGTCCGGGGCAAGCAGGGGGGCCGACGCGGGGCAGAGGAGCGAGAGGCGTATCCGACCATCATTTGAAAAGGAGCGGTCCTGAAGCTCGAGTTGGAATGCTCCCTCAGGGGAGAGCTCGAGGACGTAGTCAAAGAGGGTTTGCGTCATCTGGAGGATGCGTCGAGGGTCTCCGAGTAGATTTTGCGGAGCATCGGGGGCGTATTGAAGGGTGAACTCCTGTCCGCGGTCCTGGGCCAGAGGGGATTGTTGCTGCACGTATTGGTCAAGAATCTGGTACAGGTTAAAGGGCTTGGGGGTGATAGAGAGAGGAGCTTCGCGGTTCTCCTGTAATTGGTGTATATCCTGCGCGATTTGGAAGAGGGCGTGGGTTGCGCCATCGATGCTCGTGACCCATGTGAGTTGCTGAGGGCTCAGGTGCGTTTGGCGAAGGAGCTCGGTG
>JAZAIZ010000383.1:0-26601 GCA_036230545.1 Myxococcota bacterium | reverse complement strand
TGGGTTCCCCTTGCCGGGGAATATAGGCGGCAAACTCGACAGTGTCGTCGAGCATGGTTTGGGTGAATAATTTGCTTTTGAGATGAAAAAGGTTGTCCAGTTGCTCGCCCTTGCCGATCAAAGAGGTCAGGTCCAAGCCGCGTTTGGAGCGGATTCTCGCATGTGCTAACTCCCCTTGACTGAGCACCTTTTTCCCAGGCCCTTTGGAGCCTGGCGACAACATTGATGTCGCATTCGTTTCGGTTCCGCTCAGCGTGCCTTTGGCGATGACACCTCCCTGCTTATCGACTTCGACCGAACCGGCCAAAATGCTGTGCCCCTCCCCGAAGGGAAGCAAGAAGCGAATGGGAGTGGCCTGAGCCGTTGTGGGGCTACTTTCGCAGGAAACTCGATGCGGCAGTTCATGTAGTTTTTGTTTGGGGGCGCTCATTACAAAGTTGGTGGAGCATTGGGAGAGAGCCTTTTTGACCCTGAGCGCATAAGCTGATGCCGGGGTGTTTTTGAATGCGATTATTCTGTCGAGAAAAGGTAGGAGCTTTGCTGTTCTTCCCTGGATAATAGCTTCTTTTATTGGGGGTGGCTCTTGTGTGCCGATAGAGCAACTCCCTGAGAAAACTATCAAGGCAGGCAGGAAGCATAGCAAAAGGATTCGATTGCTAAGTTTCATAAAAATAATTTTTATACAGAATGGCGGTGTGATTCAAAGTGAAATTGGGATGCTTTTTGTTTTTTTTTTCTTTGTGCTCCACGCCCCCTGCCTAACCCCTTAAATATCCCCGCCGCTCTCCATCCAGCAGCGGCTGCAGTGCCAGCCACGCCTGGTCGGCGCTGATGTTCATCAGGCAGTTAAAGTGCTTCTTAGGACAGGCCTTGCGTCCATAAAAGTGGCAGGGCGCGCAGGGTTCGTTGGAGAAGAGGAGGGCGTGCCCCTCAAAATGAAATTGCTCCGGGGCGGTGGAACCAAAGAAGGCCAGGGTGGGCACCCCCAGCCCCCGTGAGATGTGCATGGGGGCGCTGTCGTTGGCCAAAAAGGCCGTGCACCGCTCGATAATTCCCCCAAGCAGCGAGAAGGGTACCTTGCCGATGAGGTTCACCGCCTCCGGGGCTACCGCTTGAATCGCCTCGGCCAGGTCGGTCTCATCGGGGCTGCCCGTGATGACGCACTGAAACCCCGCTGCCTGTGCTCGGCCAATCACCTCTCCAAAGCGCTCCGCGGGCCACCGTTTGGTGTTCCACTTGGCCCCCGGCGACACTCCGATGAGAGGGCGCTCTGGATCAAGCCCTGCCTCCCGAAGCACCCTCGCGGCCTCCTCCGACTCTGCGGGGCCTCCATAAAAGCGGAGCCTCCCCGGAGGGAGCTCCCGGCCCACGAGGGCTTCCACCGCACGGTGATAGCGCTGGGCGATGGTTATGGCGGGGCGGTAGGGCCGAATCCCCGAACGAACCGTCAGGTTGGTCAACCAGGGCCGCTTGTTCCAGACGACTGCCGGCTTGCCCGGCAGACTCCATCGCAGGAGTCGACTCCGCTGGCTGCTGTGCAGGTCCAAAAGAGCGTCCACCCCCAGCTCCAAAAGCCGGGAGCGCACCACCCCCACGCTGTCCTCAGGTCCCCAGGGGACCACTTGGGACACGGCGGGATGATGCTTAATCAGGGGGTGATAAAGCGCCTTGGTGACGTAGATGATCTCCGTCTCCGGCCAGGCTGCCTTCAGGCTCTCAAGGGCCGGAGTGGTCAACACCACGTCACCGGCGGCGCTGAGGCGAACAACGGCGACCCGTTTCGGGGCGGAGATGGGGCGATTTTCTTCAGTCACAACGACGAATTCCCACTTTTACCCCCCATTTGCAACCCACAGAGCACCAGGGCCATCCCCTGTTTGTCTGTTCAGTGATCTTCCACCTCCAGCATGGTCTTGCCGGGGATTCCAGAAGGGGGTATGACCTAAGCGCCTGTGCTGGTGGGACCAGGCGTGGAGAAGTTGTATGCGTCGTAAAATGTTTCAAAGCAAAATTCACCGGGCCACGGTCACCCAGGCCGATCTGCATTACGAAGGCAGCGTCACCATCGACGCGACCCTTCTGGATGCCGCTGGCATGCTGCCCTTTGAGGCGGTTCACGTGTGGAACATCACTCGTGGCACCCGTCTTGAGACCTACATTATTGAAGGTGAGCCCGGCTCTGGTGAGATCTGCATCAATGGCGCCGCCGCCCACCTGCACGAGCCCGGTGACATGGTTATTCTAGCCACCTTTGTGGACCTCGAAGACCACGAAGCCAGGCAACACCAACCCACGGTGGTTCGGGTCGACGAAAACAATCAAATTGTGAGTCTGGCCCCCGAGCGGGCCGGACCCCAGGCCCCCCTCAAGATCGCCTAACCCCCAACCCCTCTGAGGTCGCTATGTTTGATTCGTCCGGAAGCTCTCCCGCACTTGATGAAACCATAGCGCAGCGGCGAGAGCGGGTGTTTCTCGTTTTGGCCGGGATCTTCCTTGGCACCCTCACCATGCTCAACATCCTGGGCATCACCCGCTTCATCGATCTCTCCTTCACCTTCTTTGGCATGGAGATCCCCTTCGTCCTTGCGGTGGGGGTTTTGCCTTATCCCGTCACTTTTCTTTGCACTGACTTCATTGGGGAGTTCTATGGCCGAAAGCGCGCCAACTTCCTGGTGTGGGTGGGGGTCCTGCTCAACCTCTGGGTTGTCTTTATCATGTGGCTCGGCGGCGCGCTTCCTCCGGAGGTCCCCCTCGATTCACAAACCGGTCTCCCCCCGGTGGGCACCCCCGGTCGAGTCTTCTTCGAGGTTAAGCTGCTGACCTTCGGGGCTGTCATGGCCAGCATGATCGCCTACCTCGCCGCTCAACTCTGTGACGTTCACCTCTTCCACTTTTGGAAGCGCCTCACCGGCGGAAAGCACCTCTGGTTGCGCAACAACGGCTCCACGGTGGTGAGCCAGTTGGTCGACACCTCCGCGGTCATTCTCATCACTCACTTCTACGCCCACGCGCTGCCCATTGATAGTGGCGCCGATCTCTGGCCCCAGCTGCTGACATTTATCGGCTCTGGTTATGTGTTTAAGGTTACCTGTGCGGCGGTCGATACGGTCCCTTTCTACCTGGGCTCACGATGGCTCAGCGACTATTTGCAGATCGATCCGCTCGAGGTGGATTAACGCGATAAGAATTTAATCGATGGGTTGGTTTTTCCGTCTCGTTTTCCGTGACGTTTTTGCAAAAGTTTCTTTCTCTTTTTTTAAGTTTATGTCAGTCATAGTGGATTATGTCTAGCTACAGCATTACCCACCTTGAGCAGCTTGAAGCTGAGAGCATCCACATCATCCGAGAGGTCGCGGCGGATTTTGACAACCCGGTCATGATGTATTCGATTGGCAAGGACTCGTCCGTGATGGTGCGTTTGGCCATGAAGGCATTCGCTCCTGGTCCGGTTCCCTTTCCGCTCCTGCACATCGACACCACCTACAAATTTCGTGAGATGATCTCCTTCCGAGACGCCTTCTGCAAAGAGCACGGCCTCGCTCTGAACGTGCACACCAACCAAAACGCGGTCGCCGCGGGTATCAACCCCTTTGACCACGGTAGCGAAAAATACACCCACGCCTACAAAACCGAGGCCTTGCTTCAGGCACTCGACGCTGCCGGCTATGACGCCGCCTTTGGTGGGGCGCGTCGGGACGAAGAGAAGTCTCGGGCGAAAGAGCGCATCTACTCTTTTCGAGACGATCATCATCAGTGGGACCCAAAAAATCAACGTCCTGAGTTGTGGAACCTCTACAACGGTGCCATCAACAAAGGTGAGAGCATTCGAGTATTCCCCCTCTCCAATTGGACCGAACTCGACATTTGGCTCTACATCTACAAAGAGCAGATCCCCATCGTCCCTCTCTACTACGCTGCGAAACGCCCCGTGGTTGAGCGGGATGGTCTCTTAATCATGGTGGACGATGAGCGCCTCCCCCTGAAGCCGGGCGAAACCCCAACAGAGCGCATGGTGCGCTTTCGCTCCCTGGGCTGCTATCCCTTTACGGCCGCCATTTCCTCAGAGGCGGATACGCTGCCAAAAATAATCGAGGAGACGATTCGAACCCGAAGTTCGGAGCGAGAGAATCGAGTCATTGACTTTGACCAAGAAGGCTCGATGGAAATCAAGAAGCGCGAAGGGTATTTCTAGGATGGGCGTTCAAGAGCTTTTAGAAGAGAACGAGTCGAGAGATCTGCTGCGACTGGTGACCGCGGGGAGCGTAGATGATGGCAAGTCCACCCTGATTGGGCGCTTGCTCTACGAGTCTCAGGGAATCTACGAAGACCAGCTCAGCGCCATCGCGAAGGCCTCGGAAAAAGTGGGCTCGGCTGGTGACCAAATCGACCTCGCGTTGCTCACCGACGGTCTCAAGGCTGAGCGTGAGCAGGGCATTACCATTGACGTGGCCTATCGTTATTTCGCGACCCCCCGGCGAAAATTTATCATCGCTGACTCTCCAGGGCACGAGCAATACACCCGCAACATGGTCACGGGCGCATCCACCGCCGGTTTGATGATAATCCTGATTGACGCGTCCAGGGGAGTGCTGGTGCAGTCCAAGCGTCACTCCTTTATCGCCTCGCTTCTGCGTATGAAGCACGTGGTGGTGGCCATTAACAAGATGGATTTGGTCGACTACAGCGAGGAGGTCTATCGCTCCATTGTTGACGACTTCTCCAACTTCGCCGCCAAGCTTGAGTTGACCGACATGGCGTTTATCCCCCTGAGCGCTCTGGAGGGAGAAGGCGTCACCTCAAAGAGCGAGAAGATGTCATGGTACAGCGGTCCGAGCCTTCTTCATTACCTTGAGACTGTGCACATCGCCAGTGACCGCAACCTCATCGATTTTCGTTTCCCGGTGCAATACGTGTCTCGACCGGATCAAAATTTTCGTGGCTACATGGGCACCGTCGCTTCGGGGACGGTAAAGGTGGGCGATGAGTTGGTGGTGTTGCCTGGGGGCACAACTAACCGGGTGCAAAAGGTGCTTGGAGTCAGCGGTGACCTGGAGGTGAGCTTTCCACCGCACGCCACGACCCTGGTTCTCGAGGATGAGGTCGACATCAGCCGTGGTGACATGCTTGTGCATGTGGGCAACCAGCCCTCCGTCTCTCGGGAGTTTGAGGCGATGTTGGTTTGGATGGACGAGGAGTTCATGGCGCCGGGCAGGCCCTACATCATTAAGCACGCCACCCGAACGATCAACGGTCGTGTTTCGAAGCTCCATTACCAGGTAGACGTCAACACGCTGCACCGTCGTGATGCAGATGGCCTGGGGCTCAATGAGATCGGCCGCTGTACCATGAGGGTGCATCAGCCTCTTGTCTATGACACCTACCGAAAGAATGCTGCGACCGGCTCCTTTATTGTGATCGACAGAGTCAGCAACAACACTGTTGGGGCGGGTATGATCATCGGACCAGCCGGGATGAGTGCCGGCACCGGTGTGGGGCATTGGGATCAGATCCCCAGTAGCGAATACCTTGAGCCCCAATACAGCCAGGTCTCTCTGGTGGAGCGCAAAGAGAGGACTGGGCATCAGCCCGCTACAGTTTTGTTAACCGGCCTCAGTGAAGCTGGAAAGCGGGACGTGGCCTATGCCCTTGAGCGGCGCCTCTTTGATGAAAATCGCGCCGTTAAAGTGCTCGATGGGCAAAACATTCGGCTTGGGCTCTCCAGGGATCTTGGGTTCTCCCCAAGCCACCGTTCCGAAAACCTCCGTCGTGTCTCGGCGGTTGCCAGCCTCTTTAACGATGCGGGATTTTTCTGCATCTGTTGCTTTGTGGCGCCCCATGAGGAGATCCGGGCCAAATTTAAGCAGGCGATCGGCGCAGAGCGCTTCATTGAGGTGCACGTCAACGCCAGCCTGGAATATTGCCGAGGCAGAGACAGCGAAGGGTTGTACGCGAAAGCGGAGGCCGGTGAGCTTGAGAATTTTCCCGGCGTGACCACGCCCTACGAAGAGCCCAAAAACCCTGATCTTGTGGTAACTCCCGAAGAGGACGCCGTTGAGGAGTGCGTGGCCAGGATTATCGGTGTGTTGGAAGAGCGGGGGTTTCTTGCGGTCTAAGGGAGCCTTGAGGGCTTCTCCATCTACTCGATGAACGCGTCCAGAATGGTGTTGCGTGAAGGATGGCGAAGCTTACGCAGGGCTTTGGCTTCGATCTGCCGAATGCGCTCGCGGGTCACGTTAAAATCATGTCCCACCTCTTCAAGGGTGTGGTCGCTCTTCTCGCCGATACCAAAACGCATGCGCAGAATCTTCTCTTCCCGTGGGGTGAGGGTCGCAAGGGCTCTGCGAACCTGCTGGGAGAGGTTGTCTGACACCGCGGCATCGGAAGGAGACACCGAGTTTCTACTCTCGATTAAGTCACCAAGACAGGCGTCCTGTTCTTCGCCAACGGGGGTGTCCAGAGACACCGGCTCCTTTGTGATTTTCAGAGCGCGTCGTACCTTCTCAAGGGAGAGATCCATTTTTGAGGCGATCTCCTCCGGCACGGGCTCACGGCCAAGCTCTTGTACCAGATAGCGGCTGGTTCTTAACACCTTGTTGATCGACTCAATCATATGAACCGGGATGCGGATGGTGCGCGCCTGGTCTGCGATGGCACGGGTGATCGCCTGACGGATCCACCAGGTTGCGTAGGTCGAAAATTTATAGCCGCGCTGATATTCAACCTTTTCAACGCCTCGCATGAGACCAATGTTGCCCTCTTGAATAAGGTCCAAAAGTTGAAGCCCGCGGGTCGTGTATTTTTTTGCGATAGAAACCACCAGTCGCAGGTTGGCCTCCACCAGCTCGCTCTTGGCATTCTCCGCGCGGTGTTCGGCGTCCACAATGGTGTGGTATGTCTTGCGAAGTCGATCAAGGGGGACCCCTATCTCAAACTCAATACGGGTGACGGTTCGGACGTAGTTTCTGACCGAGCGTGTCAGCATGTGAAGCTCGTCGGGTCGCATCTCAAAATACTTACGCAGATCACGCTCGTGGTTTTTTGAGTTGTGGTGGGTGTCAATGTACTTCCACAGAAGCTCTTTATCGAGTCCAAAGCTGCGTTGGATTTGATGAACTGCCTTTTGCGCGGCGTCCACCTGTTGCACCAGGTTTTTGAGGGTGAAGATAATGCGGTCGATCTGGTTCTTGGAGAGCTTAAGCTCTTTTAAGAGTTGGTGGCTCTTGTCCTGACATGTCAGAAGCTTTTTTTGGAGGTCTGCTTCCCGCACCTTGCTGTTGGGTTTGCGCCCGAGGGCGTGCTCAAGTCCCTTGACCTCTTCCTGAAGGGTCTCAATTTGCCCAAGCCGCTTGATAATCTTATCGAGGTAGCGTTGCTCGGCTTTCTCGGATTCCTGATCACCGAAATCACTGATGATGTCCGGGAGGTCGGCGGTACCGTCCTGCATTTTGGAGCGAAGATTGATGACTTGCTGAATCGCGACTCGTGATCGTGCGATGATCTCCAGAACTTCCAGCTTCCCTGCTTCGATGCGTTTGGCGATCTCCACTTCGCCCTCTCGGGTTAGAAGGGGGGTGGAGCCCATTTTGCGAAGGTAAAGCCGAACCGCGTCCGCAGCTGTCTTATCGGGGCCGGTTTCGTCACCGTTCTCAGAGCGGGAAGAACTTTTACGGCCTTTGCCCTTACCCTTACCCTTGCCCTTGCTTTTGCTTTTTTCTTTGCTTTTCTTTGCACTCTTAGCGGCGGAGGATTTAGTCGCTGTCTCTTGGACGTCGGATTCGGGAGGAGGGGTGTTGTCTTCGACGAGTCCAATCAGATCGCTGAAGTCAGTGTCAGTAAAGCCCTCAAAGGCCTCTGGTGATGATGCTTCGCGGGATTGCTTACCACTGCGGATACTCATAAATCCTCCCAATGTGACGCTGCTGCGCAGCCACCACTTCCCCAAAAGTATTGTCCCTCTAAGCTGGGTATCATGAACATTCAGTGAAGATCCACAATATCGCAGAATTATTAACTAAATTAAGAAAGACTTCCGTTTGATTGCTGAACCATAAATGTTTCTTAGTTGCAAAATGCGAAATGCTTTGTGCCGATTAAGCAGGGGGGGGCTCGCAAAGCGTGGTCAGGCCTTAACGAGGGCGAAAAGGGTCTGGAATAAATGAAGGGGGCGGGGTAAGGAGGGCCAAACTCAAGATGAAGGAAGATGATGCCCGAGTTGCCTGAGGTCCATACAGTTTGTGTCAGTTTGAGAAAGAATGTCGTTGGTCGTCGTGTTGAGGACGTGAACGTTCTTGACGCTCGGTTAAGGTGGCCGGTTCAACCGGACGCTCTATCGCGCCTTGTGAGCGGTCAAATCATTGAGGAAGTGGGGCGCCGGGCCAAATACATTCTGCTTGGTTTAGAAAACGGCGCGACGGTGCTTATTCATCTGGGGATGAGTGGTCGTATTGGACTCTATTCGAGGGAGGTACCACGACAAAAGCATGACCATGTGGTCTTCGCCGTGGAGGGGGAGCAAGAGCTTCGCTTTAACGACGCCAGGCGTTTTGGGATGATCGAGGTGGTTGAGCGAGGACAGCTGACCACTCACCCTCGTTTGAGCCACTTGGGCTGCGAGCCCCTCTCTGATGAGTTTAACGGAGAGACGCTGCATCGTTTGAGTCGGGGATGCCGGGTAGCGATTAAGAACTTTATTATGGATGCCCGTCGGGTGGTGGGTGTGGGCAACATTTATGCGAGTGAGGCCCTCTTTGATGCTGGTATCAATCCCAGAGTGCACGCTGGCAGGTTAAGTTTAAAGCGGTGCGAGCGTTTGGCGGAGACAGTGAAGACGACCTTGCAGCGTGCCATCGACCAAGGGGGAACCACGATTCGTGATTTTGAAGATCTTGATGGCAGCGCGGGTTATTTTGCGAAGCAGCTGCAGGTTTATGGGAGGGAGGGGCTTCCCTGTTTCCGATGTGCCAGGGAAGTCAGGCGTCTTTTGCAAGGGGGGCGAACCACGTTTTATTGCACGGCCTGTCAGCGCTAGGCTGAGGGCAGCGAAGGGCGAAAATCAGCGCGAATGCACCAGGGTTTTGGGGCCCTCGCGGAAAAGCACTTCGATTTTGTTATCGGCAAGACAGCTGGTCACTGCGCCGAGACCAAATTTCTTATGATCGATGACGTCGCTCTCCACAAAGGTCTCACGAATGCCATATTGTCGGGCCTTGGCGATGTTGCGTTGGCTCATGACGACGTCAAACTCGGTGGCGCTAAAGCGGGGCTTGGTGTTTGCTTTGCTGGAGGCTCGTGGTGTTGTGGTTTTTTTGGCCTTGAGTGCAGGATCTTTTCGATAGGCGTGGGTGGCGTAGCAGGTTTTGCATTGAGCTCGAGCTACTTTCGTCCCCTCCATGGCTACAATCACGTGGGCGAGTGTCATTTTACACTTGCCGCAATAAGAGTCGATGTCCTGTCCTGCCTTGTGGATGCTCATTCTATTTTCTCCAGTTCGGGGCCTGTTATTCTCTGAGATTCATAATAGCAACCCGAAATGTTGCTGGGGATAAAAAAAACGACCTATCGGTTTAAGTCTCGACCACTCTGGTGGAAGGGATAGGGAGGAAAGGCACAGTAATTTGTGGTGTGGCCTTGATTCTTGACAGAAATCGCCCGTAATCTATGGGCAGAGATGGCCGTTTACACCCATTTGTCGGAGCAGGATCTCCGGGAGCACCTCCGGCAATTTGACGTCGGAGAACTTGTTGACGCTCAAGGTGTTAGCGGGGGTACCATCAATACGATCTACGATGTTAACACCACCAGCGGTCGTTATATTCTGCGAATTCTCGAAGATCGGAGTGTTACTGACGCTCGGTTTGAAGAGAACCTCATTATTCATCTCTCCGATCGGGGTCTTGTAGTTCCGCGAATGATCGAGACTAACCAGGATGGGTGTATCATCTCGATCACGCCACGCCAGCAGCTCTCACTTTTCGAATATCTCCCCGGTCGGGAGGTTGCGGTGTTTGAGGTGGGTGAAGATCATGCGAGGCAGATAGGACAATTTCTTGGGAGGATGCACGTCGCCGCGGAAGGAATTCGTCGACGGCGTCGAAACCGCTTTTCGCCTGAGCGGGTCACTTTGATTTTACAACGTTGCATTAAGGCGATGGAGGGAGATCCGCGCGCTGTTGATCTTGAGCGGATTTCCGATGAACTCAAACGCCACAGTTGGCCTCGTCATCTCAAGCGCGGCATTATTCATGGCGATCTTTTTATTGATAACGCCCGTTTTCACCAGGGGACTCTCTGTGGAGTCCTCGATTTTGAGATGGCCTCCATGGGGCCCTTGGCCTACGACGTGGCTGTGGCCATCGCCGATTGGTGCTTTGCCCATGACCAGTTTATGCCGATGCGTGCGCGGGCACTGGTGAGCGGCTATCTGACCAATCGTGCCTTCAGCGAGGGCGAGCGCGACGCTCTTTTCGCTCTTTGCAGGTATGCCATCTGCCGCTTTACCATAACGCGCTTTTACGACTTTGAGGTGCGTACCCGGCCGGAGGCGCAGCGTGTCTACAAAGACTACCGACATTTCATGGCGCGCATGGTCTCCCTGGCCCAAATGAGCGCTGAGGAGTTCGCCGGAGCCGTGTTTGCAGATCAGGATACATCACGTTAATCGGTTTTTTCCACAAATCAAGGGGGGAGTGATGAGGGGGGAGCGCGCTTGCACTGAATGCGCTTTAATCGTCTTTTGCCTGCTGGGGCTAGCTCCTGCAGCCTTTGGGGGAGCCGGGGTGCCCTCTGGGGCCCGGGTTCAGATCTCATACGAGACCCCGGTGGTGCTCGGCCAGCTTCTGGTGGTTGAGATTAACGCTTCTCCTGCGTGCATCAACCCCGTTGTCCTTTTTCACACGAGGGAGTTTCCCTCCCAGGCGGTGGGAGCGACTCGACATGCTCTGGTGCCTATCGCCCTGGGAGGCAAGCTGGGGCAGAGGTGGCTAAGGGTGCGGTGTGGAAGTCTGGAGGCGGTGTTTGCCGTGGAGGTTGAAGAGGGCAACTACCCTGTCTCGGAGCTCTCCGTTGCTTCTCGTTTTGTCAGCAAGCCCCCGGCTCGAGTACGTCGCGAGAGCCGGGCGATTAAAAAGGCCCTGGGGGTGGTGACACCCTTTCGAGGTTGGGGCAGGGCGTTTCTGCGACCGGCTCAAGGGGAGTTTACCAGTCCCTTTGGGGTGCGGCGGGAGTTTAACCAGACCCTGAAGAGCAGACATCGCGGTTTGGATATTGATGGCGCAATTGGAGACCCTGTGGTCGCGGCCAACGACGGACGGGTGGTGCTGGCGGCTAAGGATTTTTTCTACGTGGGCAACGCCGTCATCCTTGATCATGGACACAAGCTCTTCACCCTCTACTTTCATTTGGATTCTCTGGCGGTGCACGAGGGCCAAACCATTCGACGCGGCGACTCCCTGGGGACTATCGGCCAGACCGGACGGGTTACCGGGCCCCATCTTCATTTTGCGACAAAACTCGCCGGGGTGTATTTTAATCCTGAGGATTTGCTGGCTTGGGATCCGAACCCTGCAACCCATCTCGCGGGCCATCGACGATGGCATAATCCTGCTTATTGGGGAGGGGAGTGGCGTCGCGGCGAGGAGACCGCGAGCGCACGCTAAATCAAAGACCGCGAGTGATGAGCCACTTGCCCTGCTCTTTTTGAAACTGCAGTCGGTTAAACTCTTTGTGGCTGTCCCAGAGCGCGCCGCTCGCCAGATCGAGTCTGGCTCGGGAGTTGTATCGGATGTCGGCGTGGGCCTTGTCTGCTTCCACCACGATGTCGTGGACGGTGAAATTGAGCACAATCTTTCCAGCCACCTTCATGGTGGTGGGGAGGATGACATCGCGAAGATGCTCAAAGCCGTAGTCGTCTTGAGGGTTTGGGGTGCCCATGTCCTCAAAGTAGAGCTCGGAGACCATGGTGAGCAGGAGCCCCTGATCCTGATTCTGCATCGCGTTTTGCACTGTATTAAGCATGGCCAGAATTTCGCGATTGTCGTCGTTGTCGTCGATCCGGGTGCCTTCTACGAGTGTGTGGGCGCAGGCCTGGCTCATGGTCAATGCGAGCAGAAGAGGGAGGAGTCGAGTGTGGTTGGTCATGTCCGTGAGTCCTTGTTCAGTGTGCACCTAAGGGGGTATCGCAATTAGATTCATGCATCAAGCAGCGCTCTTGATAGAAACGTGCCCAGGGCTCTCTTTATTTCATCGAAGGTTTGTAGCGGCGAACTATTGTCCGCGGCGGATGGGGGGGGCGAGGCTTAGGGGGGCCTCCTTAGGGACAAAAGAATTTATGTGCCTGAAATCAAAAAGGTTTTTCCTCTTAGACCACCGGGCCCCGCGTGGGGGGCGGGATCGTGTCCCGAGGAGACGTTGACATGCCGGGGCTCTGCCTCCATAGTCCGCGGCACTATGCCAAAGATTTGTGTGATTGCAGGGGACGGTATCGGCGTTGATGTCACCGCCGAAGCCATGAAAGTGCTTCGAATTCTCAACGAAAAGCACGCGCTCGCTTTAGATATCGAGGAGCTTGATTATGGCGCTGAGCGCTACCTCCGGGATGGCACCACCCTGCCCCCCGGTGAGATGGAGCGCTTTCGCAACGAGGCGGACGCTATCTATCTCGGGGCGCTGGGAGATCCACGCATCCCCGACATGCGGCATGGGCGCGAGATTTTGTTGGCCATGCGCTTTGAGTTGGACCTCTACGTCAATTACCGACCGGTTCGCTGCCTGGCCGATCGCCTCTGCCCCCTGCGGGACTGGAAAGCCGATGACATCCGCTTCAGCGTGTTTCGGGAGAACACCGAGGGGGTTTATGTGGGGATGGGCGGAAACTTCAAAAAGGGTACTGCCGACGAGGTGGCGATTAACGAGGATGTCAACACCCGCAAGGGCGTCGAGCGCATCATTCGGGCGGCCTTCGAATACGCTCAAAAAAACAATCGCGCCCGCGTGACGATGGTGGATAAGAGCAACGCGATGGCTTATGCCCATGGTCTCTGGCGGCGAGTCTTTGAGACGGTGGGTCAGGAGTATCAGTCTATCGAGCAGCAGCACCTCTTTGTGGATGCGGCGGTGATGCACATGGTGCGGGATCCCCGTCAATTTGACGTGGTGGTAACCAGCAACCTCTTCGGAGATATCCTGACCGATTTGGGGGCCGAACTTCAGGGGGGAATGGGCATGGCCGGAAGTGCCAACATCAATCCGGGGGGCGTCTCTCTCTTTGAGCCCGTGCACGGATCTGCGCCTCCTTTGGCCGGAAAAAACAAAGCAAACCCCATTGCCTCCATGCTCACTCTTGAGATGATGCTTGAGCACCTTGGTTTTGGGGAGGCGGCGTTGGATCTTGGGGCGGCGGTTCAGAGCGCGGTTCAATCCAACCAGCTGACCGAAGAGGTGGGTGGGGCCCTCGGAACCCGTGAGGTGGGGGATTTTATTGCCAGCCAGCTGGCTTGAGGGCTTAAGTTAGGACGTCGGGGACTCTGAAGGCCCCGGTGGTTGTCATGAGGTTTTGCTCCTCGGACATCTTCGCCGACACCGAATGCCGTAGCTGCGCCAGATCATGATCTCCGACGTGTTGAGCGAGCATCTCGTGGGCCATGGCCAGGCGGTGGCAGGCCACCCGAGCGACGTTAAAGGTAAATTGCATTACGGCTTGATTCTGACTTCGAAAGAGCTTGTTGTAGGTGCTGCGGTTCAGCACAAAGGCCTCGACGGGGCTGAGGGTCTGGACGCTGGCCACCGGGCAAAGCTGGCAAAAGAGCTCGATTTCTCCAAAGAGAGTCGGCCCCGTGAGCTCTGCGAGGGTTCGCTGGCCCCCATCGGGGGTTGTTTTTCGGATCCCTACGCTGCCACGGGTGACGATGTAGAGGGGAGGAGGCGTCGGTTGCCCCTGTGTGATGACCTCCACTCCCGCTTCAAATTGGACAGGCTCCAGAATGTCGATGAGGCTGACCAGCGATTCGATGGAGATACCTTGAAAATAGGGCAATTCGAGTAAGTCAATGTGGGGCATAATGTGTAAAGCCTATCCGGGTGGGGAGTGCGGGGCAAGCGTGACAGGCGATTGAGCTCTTGGGAGGAGACGCCTTCGATAGAGGAGGCTGATGAGGGTGAAAACAGCGTTGATGGGGCACTTGTTGGCTTGCGCAATTGGGGCGGGTCTGGCAGATACCGCCCACTTTTTAACGCTTTAGGAAAACCAATATGATGAGTCAGCGTATCGAAGTGCCAAACGCGCGGGGCCAGCTTGTGTGGTGTCCCGCCGACCCGACTCTTGGCATCGGGATGGTCACCGGAGTCGAAGGTGCCCGGGTTCGAGTGAAGTTTCTGCGCCTCGAAGAGGAGCGTGTTTACACCACTCGTCGCAGTGATTGCGTCCTTTTGCGTTACACCATCGCTGACGGCGAGCAGGTTCACGATCATGACAACAACGAGCATCAGGTGGCCCATTTGGTTGGGGACAACGAAGATCGCGTGGCGGTCTACGAGCTCGACAATGGCGAGTCCATCCCCGAGAGCGAGCTCATTCCCGATGTTCAGGATGTGGGTCCTAAAGACCGTCTGGCCAACCTGAATCTGGTGCACCCCGAGGTGGTTCGCGCCAAGATTCGGGGTCTTGAGCTTGATAAGGTGGCTCGTCGTCCGGGCATCTCCGCTATTTTGGGGGCGCGGGTCGAGTGGCTCCCTCACCAGGTGGACGTGGCCACCCAGGCGCTGGACAGTGATCCGGTTCGCCGACTCCTGGCTGATGAGGTGGGGCTTGGGAAGACCGTCGAGGCGGCGCTCATCTACGCTGGCCTGCGTCACGAAGGACGTGCAAAGCGAGTGTTGGTGCTAACCCCCGAGGCCCTCTGCATTCAGTGGCTGGGGGAGTTCTACCGAAAGACCCACGAGTTGCTCGTGCTCTTGGACGATGAACGCCTGAGCGACGCCCTCACCGATTTTCCCGATCTGAGCCCCTTTGAGGCCCACCAGCGTGTGGTGGCCTCCATCGAGTCCGTGGCTGGCGACTTCAGCCTTCGGGACCAGGCCCTGGCGGCCCCTTGGGATCTGGTCATCGTGGACGAGGCTCACCACCTGCGCTGGAGCGCGGAGGACGGTGGCAACGATGTCTACCAACTGGTGGAAGGGCTGGCCAAAAACACCCGACACCTGCTGCTGCTGACGGCCACGCCCATGGCGCTGGACCCGGCTGAATACCACGCCCTCCTGCGGCTTCTGGATCCCAAACGATTCGATGAGCCCAAAGCCTTTGAGGTGATTCGATCCCGGGTGACCTCCATTCGTGAGGTGGCGCAGCAGCTGCGCCTGGCCATTGACCAGTCCAAGCCCTTCTCTCCGGAGTTGGTGGAGCGGGCGCTTGAGGTGCTGGCCGACGATCCTGAAGACCAGGCCCGTTTTAAGGTCTTCGCGGCCCACGCCCCCGGAGCTCCCGAGCGTGAGGTGGAGGCCGAGGATGTGATCACCAGCTTGCGTCAACGCCACGGTCTCGCTGATTACGTGGTACGAAACCGACGGGGGCCTGTGGGCGGATTGCCTCAGCGCCTTCCGCGTGTGGAGGGGCTTGAGCCCACGGAGCTGCAGAGTGTTTTAATCGATATTGGCGAAAGCGTCGTCATTGAGATGGTGTCCGGGATCTCCGATCCTATGGAGCGCAACCGCACCATGGGACGGCTGCTGCGTGCATTGTGGGCGACCCCGGGCGCATTGATGGAGATCGTAAGGAGCGTCAGCCCCGTGTTGGTGGAGCAGCTCGCGCCCCACATTGAGCAGGTTCTACGTGCACCCCTTGACGATCAGGGCCTCCCCACCGGCGATTCACGACTTCGCTGGCTGGTGGAGACGATTCGACGTCATCCCGATGAGAAGCTGCTGGTCTTTGTGGAGAGTTCCGTCGCTGTGCGGGCCCTAAAGCAGGCTCTTGACCAGGTTCTTGGCGCCGACATCGCGGTCTTTTACCGCGAGCTGCCACCGCGGGATCAGGATCGTCAGGTGGCGTGGTTCCGTGACAGCAGCGGGCCTCAGATCATGCTCTCTACGGAGGCGGGTGGTGAGGGACGTAATTTTCAGTTCTGTCATCGGGTGGTGCTTTACGATCTGCCGTGGCGCCCCGCCACCATCGAGCAGCGCATTGGCCGGGTGGACCGAGTTGGTCAGAAGCACGATGTTGAGGTGCTGGTGCCCTTTTTCAAGTCGGGATACGAGGCGGCCATTCTGAAGGTGATGCAGCAGTCCATCGGCGTGCTGGATTATACCGTCGGTGGAATCGACTACGCTCTTGAGTATGTTAGCGATCGCCTGGCGGGGCTCATCTATGAGGGCTCAGAGGTCGATGAGTGGAAAGAACTCTATCGAGACACGTCGAGGCTGGTTAGCGAGGCGCGAGCCACCATTAACGAGGCCGCCGATCCGGTTCTGGACAACGCGAGTTTCTCCCCTGAGCGGGCGGATTCGATCCTGGAGGCGGTCCCTGAAGATCTTGAAGCGAGGATGGAGTCCTTTATCAAGCGCTATGCGAGCCACAGTCGTTTGGACGTGGCTCCCAAAACGGGGCCCCTCTACGCCGTAGAGGGAGCGCCCGGTGCAGCCGGGGAGAGTGGCATGACAGGCTATGTGGCCACCTTCTCTCGCACTCATGCCTTGGGGCACGAGGATGTGGAGCTGCTCTCGTTTGGTCACCCCCTGGTGGAGGATGCTCTGGAATGGGCCAAAGAGTCCTTTGACAACAGCGCCGCTTTGGCTGTGATTCGAGGCATGGGCAAAGAAGGCGCGGCCTTCTTGTGGCGTTATGGACTGACGGTCCCCGATGACGCTGCCGATGTTCTGGCTTATTTTGACAGTGGCTCGGTGACCGTTGTTTTGGACGAATCCGGCAAGCGCCAGCCTGAGTTGGAAGATATTCTGGATGACCCCGATCGGGAGTTTTCTCGGATGGACGCGAAGCCGCTGCGCCCCAACGTCGACAGGTGGCGAGCGCTCATCGAACACAATTACGAGCAAGCCAAAGTTGTGGTGGATGGTCGCCTCGACGACGAAATAAGCTCTGCAGAGGCGCGGCTTCATGCGGCTCTGGACGCTCGTGAGCGTGAACTCTTGCGTCATCAGACCCGTCAGCGGGTGCAGTTGGAGATGGGCCTTGGGGCCACCGAGGATCTGGATGCTGCGTCCAGTGAGTTGGAGCACGCGCAGGGGGAAGAGCGGGCAGCATTTGCCGAGGAGCGCGAGCGTTTTGTGCGTGGTGTGCGCAACGCGCATTATTCCCTGCAGGCCGCCCTTGGTTTGCGCCTGGTGCGCGAGCGTCAGGTGAGCGCCTAAGGGGCCTCTGTTTTTACCTTCCACTCAATACGCCTGACCCATTCGGCGGCTCTTTGCGTTTCCCCGGTGGTGGGAGCGATTGCGCCGTAGCGTCGGTAGGCTTCGGCTGCTGCGGCGTATCGTTCGGCGTTCCACAGACAGTCTCCAAGGAGTCGTATGCGCTCGGCCTCGATCACTGGTGCGGGGTGGTTCCTTGCTTGTTCCAGGTAGTCGATGGCTTTGTCCCAGCTCTGGGAGCCGGCGAGCTGTCGCGCAATAAGGTAGGGGAGCGTGGCCTCGCCGGGGTAGGTGTCCATGAACTCTTTCATGCGCAACACCGCGGTGTTGGTGGGGACCTCGCGTTCAAGGTAGCGCTGAATAAAGGTGCTCAGTTCTCGGGGCTGGTCCAATGCCCAGAGGCGAACCCATTGCAGGCGGCGGGAGTTGGGATCCATGCGAATTTGCTGCACCTCTTCAAAGGCTTCGCGTGCCTCCTGCGTTTTGTGCGCTCTCCAGCGCTCGTTGCCCTGGAGTTCAAGGAGTTTTGCTCTCTGATAGCGGGAGAGCCCTCCTTCGGCCAGGAGGGTCGCCGCGTTGGCCTGAAACGCTTCTCTGCGCTCCGCTCTTAGCTGCGCTTGAGCCAACTCAAGTCGCGCTGAAGGGGAGCCTCCCAGGTGATTTGTGATCTCCTCGTAGAGCTTGACGGCGTTGCCGGGAGCTTCCTGCCGCGCTTTCTGGCGCAGTCCTGAGATGACGTGAGCGCAGGGGCGCTTGAAGATGCTTCTTTGGCGAAAGCGCTCTCGGGTCTCGGCGCGATTTTCTTCGGGGAGGGGGAGACTATCGACGTGCGCTTCCCACTGGCTCACCAGGGTGTCCAGGGGGACCTGGTAGACTGACGCAAAATCGCCGTGGGGATAAACCTCTTTGAGTTTGTCGACGCCGTGCTCTTGGATGAGGTAATGCACGAAGGAGCCGGCGATGGCGTAGGCGCGCTGAGGCGCGTGGCTCCAGAAGCCCGCGGGGCCAAAGAGCGCGCGGAGGTCGGGGGCCATCTTCAGGTTGCGCATGGCTCTGGCGTAATGGTCGAGGTCGAGTTCCCGGTGACGCGGGGCCAGGGCCTCTGCCAGACCCTCCACGAGGGGCAGGTTCACCAGCAGTCCGTAGCGCGCGCTCACCTTGAGCAAGGGGCTCCCAAAGTGTGCGGCCAGAGCATGTACGAGTTCATGGGGCATCACCGAGTGGGGAACGGAGGTGCCGTGGATGTGAATTTCATGGAGCCAGGGCTTGGCGACCATGGTGGTGGCCCCCCCCATTAAAGCCTCTTTTTGTGCGGAGTTCTTGTAGACAAAGCTGTGAATGGGGTGGGCGTGGAGCTCTTTGAGAGGGAGCTTCAGAGTGCTTGCAAGCTGCTCCCATTGAAAGGCGTGGTCTTCAACGACGCGCTCTTGAACCGAGGGGGCGAGGCCAGGAGGCAAATGGAGCACAAGCCCGGGGAGCTCCACCTGCACGGAGAGTTGCTGCAGGATGTCGCTCCTCTTGACGTGATAACCCCAGCGAGGACCAAGAAACGTCTCACACAAGAGTATTCCCACGACCAACGCCGCAGGGAGCAGGCGCCCCGAGAGCAGTGGAGAGTGGCGTCGTTCCCAAAGGGCCAGAGCTCCCAGGAGAAGGATCATGCGCAGAAGCGTGGCGGCCCTGAAGAGGGGGAGGCGATGGTTGGGGGAGATCCCCTCATCGTAGAGGCTTCCCGAAAAATAACCCCACAGATGGTCACAGACAAAGATCGGAGGGTGAAGGTAGAGGTTCATAAAGCACAAGAAGAGCGGCCCTATCATCACCAGAGCGATTAGAACTCGGCGAACTCGGCTGCCCCACGAACTTGACAGGCGCGAGGCGGTGACCCCAAGGGTGGCACCGTAGAGCGCGGTGGCGATGGGCATGAGGGCAAAAAACTGCAGCCCCGCGCTGAAGTCGCAGTTGCGTATGCGGAGGGCGTTCAGGGAGATTAAGCACAGCCCGGGCAGGAGTTGAGCCAGGGACCGGGCGAAGGTGATCTTAATGGAGGTGCCCAGCGATTGCCGTGGTGAGTCCCCGTGAAAGCCCAGGAGGGGGGCGGTGATGGCGGTGAGGAGGGTGACCGCGAAGCAATACTCGTAGCCGAGCAGGTTGAAGAGCGGGACAAAGCAAAGAGTTCCCGTCAGTAGGGTTTGGAGGCCGGTGGCGAGTAGGAATGGCCGAATGGATGGGGCATTTTCTCTTAACATGATTTTTCTCCGCAGCTCTACTTCTACCCCGTTCGGGATAAGAAACCAAAACGATGCGGGGCATTTGGGGAAGCGTTGTCAGAGAAAAAAGGGGGAAGGAGCCGGAGGGGGGCGGTCCAACGTGAGGCTCGGCACGCGTCCAGGACGTAGAATAAAAAGCCTACAGTCGCAGGGACGTGCCGAACCTCAACGAGTCGGAAGGGAGGGAACTTTAGCCGACAAAAAAGTTTTTAAGCCATCTGCCAGCCTTGGCGCCGAAGCTGTCGTAATTTTTCTTGATGGAGCGAATGTAGATCTCATAGACGTCTTCCGCTTTCACATGGGGGTTGCTTTGCTCAAATCGGTTGGTCTTCCAATTCTCCCTTTTCTCAAGGTCACCAATAGGGTGGGGCCTCCAGGCAAAGTCAGGGCTGGTTTGACGACCCGGGCCTCCTTCGATCCAGCCACTCTCACGGGCGCTGCCATCCTCCGAGTATTGAACCCAGAAACGATATGTCTGTGCCTGCTTGTCAAAGGTGGTGCCTTTAAGCCTGGCTTCGTAGAAGGAGACGCGACCATCGCGCGGGAGTGTGTTGAGGTCGAAGTCCTTGGGAGGGTTTCCGAATTCGACCACCTCTCCTTGATCATAGGGATAGTTCCAGACTTGCTCTTTTCGGTCGATATCCAGAACAAAGGGAATGGCCTTGTCGGGCTCACTTCCCCAGGCTTTGAGAACCCTCTCAAGAAAGACATGGGGCTTGGGGTCACCGGGGTCACTGAGAAAACCACCGTTGTAGCGATTGCCCTCAAAGTCAACGTTCGTTCTGAGGCTTTGGCTCACTTTGACGAGAAGTCCTGCGACCTCATGGGGTGAGAAGGTTGCGCCCTTATAGGTAACGGCGTATTTCGGTTCATCCAATAGACAGGCGACTTCGGAGGCGTTGTTGCAGTGACCCGACCAGTTTGCGTCCGACTCGTCGGAGTCGTGGGAGCGGAAGTGGTGCTTTAACTCATAGCTCCTGCTCTTGGCGCCAAACGCCTCGTCGTATTTCTCAAGAACCCCACCGGGGGCATAGAGGTTGTTATAGGGGTCACCGCCTCCGGGCCTGGTCTCCTTCATGGGGAACCAGTGGCAATGCCAGGTGTCTTTCTCGGTCTTCCAGTTCAGGACAGGCTCTGCGATGTTGACGCCGTCTTGAAAGTCCTCGACGAGTGATTGTGCCGAGGCGCGAAAGGATGGCTGCGCGTTGTTGAAGAGGCTGCTAAGCTGCTCACTGCCAACAGGCGTATTGAGCATGCGGAGCACCTGATTGTCTCGATTGATGGAGTTGGCAAAGCCGATGAGTTCAAGGGCTTCTTTGCGATCTACAACTCCGGGGGTGTCATCGGTGTCGCTGGTGTACTTGAGGTATCCGCGCACCAGACGGGGGTCGAGCTCTCGCCCCTTGGTCACAAACTCTTCGATCATGGTCTTGGCGACAGGGGAGAAGCCTTCGGGGTTGTTTCTGTAGAGTTTCTCTAATTGGGCAGCGCCTTTGCCTTTGATAACCCCATCGGTGAAGCCCGTTATGCGGGTGATGATGGCAGCGCCAAGGGCGTTGTGCTTTTCGCTGTCGATTTTCTTGGCGGTTTCAATCAGTGATACCGCTTCGTAGGTATCCACGACCTTGGAGCCTGAGTCGGAGTTTTCCGTAAATCGGGCAAAGGAGGCGATGAGACGGTTGTCTATGGTGGTCATGATGGAGTTCCTTGAGCGCTCATTAGAGAAGTCATTTTAGGAGGAAGTTTGGGAAAACGCAGCTTGGTTAATCCACTACCGCTAACGTTATTTGCGGGCTTGAATCGGATGAGGGGGCGAGCGTTCATCTTAGGGTTCCTCGTAAATAGAGGCGGCTGCAGGAGACGTTATCGGGGGGCCACTTTAAAAGTTGCCCCCCGATTGAGTCTCTATTTGCAGAGGCTTAGTCTTTGTTTTTTCTTGATTGAACGTATCCGACCAGGGCGCCGATGCCACCGGCAAGACCGATACCAAGAACCAGCAAGACACCAGCGGTGCCAAGACCCAGTCCGAAGAGCCACATAGCTGCTGCCACTCCGGCTCCGCTTCCTGTTGTGATAGCGGCGCCGGTAGCGACGAGAGCTCCGATGCCGACCAACACAGCTGAGGTGATGCCAGCAATTTTACGGCCCATTTTAGCACCCTTAGTTACTTGGTCGGGGGTGGTGACGCCTTTGGCGATGACCTCGTTGATAAGAGCTTTGGCTTCTGGAGAGGCAGTAACGGCACCTTCAGGGGTTCCTGCGAGGCGCTTCTCGCGGGCCTTGGTGATGCCTCGGCCAATCAGCGCTCCGACTCCAATCATAATGCCGCAAAGGGCAAGAGCGGGGAAGCCGATGACAGCCGAGGAGAATAAGGTTCCCAAACCGAAAGCAGCTCCGACGCTTCCCAAGCCGCCTGAACCGGCAAATGCAAAGGCAAAGCCGGTACAGCCGATGACTCCACCTACGCCGAGCACAGCAGCGATTCCGGCGCTGACTTTGCCGGTTGCTACAACGCCGGGGTTTGGCTTGTAGTTCTCAGCAGCGACAGCCGTGGGAGTTTGGTTTTTGATGTCAGTGGCGCTGACGGGGTGGCTCTTGGAGCGAAGAAACCCGGCAAGTGCCCCAATTCCCAGAGAAACGGCGATGAAAAGGGGTGCGCCCATGAGGATAAAGGGAGTTGCTGGGGCAGCGAAAGCCAGGGTCAAAACCGCGGCAATCGTGGCAACCGCAGCAATGGGGCTGGCGATGCCGGCAATCTTGAGCCCCTTGTTGATCAAGCGGGTTTTGTTGTTGGCGTTGACGTCAGCAACTTTCTGCTTGCTCGGGAGTGCCGCTGGCTCGGATTTCTTGATGTCCTTAGCCAAGCGGGTAAAGATCTCAAATTCGTCCTTGTCCGTAAAGGCGCCCAAGCCGTTTTTGGGGGCAACAAGCTTTTGGGCTTCTGCGAGGGTGATGTTGCCGTCGGCGCGAATTTCTCGCAGGACGGGCTTCAGTGCGGTGACGCTCATAATAGGTCCTTTTTTTGTAAGTGTTTAATTTCTAACAACTTTATGTGTTTTGAGGGCGAATGCCGCCGAGGCGCACATACACTCTTGGTCCCATTATCGAGGACCAACTGGGGAAGTTGCGTTGGAAGGGGCAGTATTTTGGGGTAGGAAGAGCCCTTGCCCAATGGGAAGGGATTCGCTACGAGCCGGGGTATGCAAGGCAGTGAATCGAGCGCAGCGCGTCTAAGCGCGGCGGTGATGACCAAAAACAGTATGGAGACCCTCCCGGCGTGTCTTCAATCCCTTGAGTTTTGTGATGAAATCGTCGTGATGGATGATTTCTCGGAGGACGGCACCTGGGAGTATGTGCAGAGCCTCGCCCCTAAGGTGAGGGGAGTACAACGTCGTTTGGACAATTTTGCCAATCAGCGACGCACCATGTGCTCTCACGTAACCACCGATTGGGTGTTGGTGGTGGATGCCGATGAAGAGGCTTTGCCCGGAATGGGGGAGGAGATTTTAACTCGCTTGAGCTCCGGCGAGTCTGTCACTGCGTATCATGTGCCGCAAAAGAACATCCTGCCCCAGCATTGGCCGCGGCCAATCCATTTTTGGACCTCTCAGAAGCGCCTCTTGAATTTGCGGGACGTGCATTGGGCGGAGTCGGAGTGGGTGCATGTGCCAGCTCTGCATTCGGGGCCTTCAGGGCGGTTGAACAAGGGATTGATGCATCATTCCTATGACTCGATGATGCACCTCTTTAAGAAGCAACTTTATTATGGGGAGAGCGGGGGAAGGCATTTTCATGGCCAGGGCAAGACGGTGTCTTTGCCGCGGACGGTTGTACGTATGGTGGCCGCCTTTCTGAAATATTATGTCTCCAAGGGATTGTTTCGTTTTGGTTTTGGGGGCTTCTCAGTGGCTTTCGCCTTCACCTTCTACACCTTCGCCAAATCTGCGTTTCTGTGGGAATACAACTCGGGAGAAGCCAGCGCGGAGCGCTCGGTTGTTCCTGGGGAGAATCTAAGGACGCCTTCGGGAGCGTAGAGGCCCCGTGATGTGGCCCCGGGCGGAGGGTTGTTCTGGGGGCTGCGAGACTTTGGTTTAACTTCAGTTCTGCCGCCATCCAGTCACTCTTTGGGTTCTTGGGCTCAACGTTTCGCTTTTTAGGGGCAGAGTTCTCTGCTTTTGACTCTGTGGTTCGTTGTTTTTCGCTGCTCCAGAAAAAATTGACATGATGTCCTTTGCGGCTGGAGGTGTATGAAAGTGAGAGGCGTACTATGATTCATGGGGTGGCATGAGCTGCAGGGATGGAGGACGCTGATGGCTTTGGCAAAGTGGAGAGGAAAGACAGCACTGGTGACAGGAGCCAGCGCGGGGATTGGTGAGCACATCGCTCGGGAACTTGCGAGCGCAGGGGTTGACCTTGTGGTCACCGCCCGCCGTGAGGATCGCTTGCGGGCGCTTGCGGAGGAACTCTCAAGTGAGCACGGGGTGGAGGCGCGCTTTGTGGCGGCGGATCTTGGGGAGTCCAGCGGTGTCGCACGCATTCTGGATTTTGTTCGATCTGAGGGAGTTCAGGTGGAGGTGCTGGTAAACAACGCCGGCTTTGGTGGTGCCGGGGAGTTTAATGGGTCCCTCCTTGAGAAGCAGTTGGGGATGGTGCAGGTGAACATCAGCTCTTTAGTTGCGCTTACTCACGGTCTCTTGCCGGGGATGATCGCGCGCGGGAGCGGGAGCGTTCTTCTGGTGGGGTCGGTTAACGCGTTTATGCCGGTGCCCTATTTTGCGGTGTATAGTGCCACCAAGGCGTTTGTGCGGAGCTTTGGGGAGGCGTTGGCGGTGGAGTGCAGAGGGACGGGCGTTAGCGTTACGGCGCTTCATCCAGGAGCGACGGCGACGGAGTTCATGGAGGTCGCCGACATGAAGGTGGGGCGTTTGATAGAGGTTGGGTTTATGAAGCCTTCTGCGGTGGCGAAGGTGGGGCTTGTGGCGTCCCATGCGGGACGGGTTTCGGTCGTGTCGGGCTTTATGAATAAGCTAGCGGTGTTCGCGTTGTGGTTGATGCCCCAACGGATTGTTCGCAATGTGGTTAAGCTGATTTTTAAGCGGCTGTCTTAGAGAGAGCTTGAGTTCCAGAAGTCGAGGTTGGTGAGGGCATTGGTGAGGTCGTGGAAGCGATGGGTGATGACGCCTCGTTTCTTAACGATCATCGCTGGGGCAAAGGTGACCCCCTCAAGGTCGCGAGCGAAATTTTCGAGGACGTCGGGGGAGGCGTTGCGGGGGGGGCGGTGAGTTAGAGCGTACATATAGGCGTTGGCCATGCCTCCCCGGTCGATGTCCTCCGTGCAAGTATTGTTGTAGGTGGTGGCGTGAACGGTGTCCAGCAGCAGGCCCACCAGTGTGTAATTGAGGAAATGGAAGAGGATGGCTCGTCGCTCCTTCTGATTAAAGGAGGCACCACTATTGAGTTCAAGCTCCTCGTGGGTCAGATCCAGGGCTTCGTTAAGCGCCTCGGTGAAGCCGGTCGTGGTGTCAAAGCGCTCACGCAAGCTGTGGGGAAAATAAAACCCTTCGTGGTTTTCTGCCATCGCCTGAATGAGGTGCCCCTTAAATGTGGCGAAGTCGCAGTCTTCTGCGTATTGGTCGCTTTGATTGTAGAGAGAGCCGTCGGCGGGGATAGTCACCACGGTTAGGGAATCTTCGAAGGCTTCTTCTTCCTGCACAAGCTCCAGGACATAGGAGCGGCCTCCTTCCACGCTGGAGCGCTTCTGGCGGTTGATATAGAGGTGGTGTTCCCCCTCCTTTAGTCCCGAGACAAATTGACGAAACTCTGGTGTGACGCTGGGGGTGAGGGGGCTGTCCTGCATGGTGGTGGTGCCCATGCGGATGCAGGTGGCTTTTTGTTGCGAGGTGCTGAGTTCAAAGAGGTTGTAGGGGGTGTTGCCCTGCATGTAGGGGTCATAATGGAGCCCGAGCTCTCCCCCGAAGATGCCGCCAAAGACGTTGCGAATATGGGTGAAGGTGTTGTCCGCATTTTCGAGGATGTCGGCCTGGCTGAAGATCAGAGCCTGGGACTGGTTCAGGCGTTTGGTTAACTCGGGACCGCTGCTGTCTCGTATGGGGAGAAATTTCTTTGTTGGATCTGCCTGGACTCTCGTGGCGTGAACCAGATCTCGGTGAAACGTGGTGTCTGTTATGCCTGTAAAGAAAGACCGCGCGATCGCCTGCAGCACGCTTAAGGTGCTTTGACGGATGTCAGGGCTGGTCTCGGCCTGGTTGACTTTGTGGGTGGCCAGTCGCAGGTTTTCGAGGAAGCTCTTGTAGCGCTCCCTGGGGGATTCGGAGGGGGTGGCTTTGCCATAATGGAGTTGTTTAAGCTCCGCGATGATGGTGCAGACTATGGAGTGGAGTTGCTGGTCGTCGTGGGAGGATGAAGCCTCTTCGAGGTGCTTGAGCGCCTGGAGGACCTCTGGTGTGTTCAGGCAGTCGCTGGCGATAGCATCCAGGGAGAGGTTGTAGCGAATCTGTTTCCACTCACCGGATTGGATGTGGTTGGTGGTCACCAGTTTGGGGGTGGAGGCGGGGCTGGTGGCGGATTGAGTTGTTTGGGGGACTGCGGGTTGCGGAGAAGAGCGGAGCATCGCTTCTCCTGCGAGTTGATGCCTTGCGTCCCGTGTTGAAGTGGAGCTGAGTGTATCAGTGTCGGAGGGCGACGGGGGGGACTCAGCTTCGGGTGTGCTTTCTTTCTTGTCGATGAGCTGGGTAGGCGTTTTTTGGGGGATCTTCATCCTTTCAACTATACCAGATGCAGCTATGTAGGACGCAAGCCCACCGGGGGGGGGGAGGGGGTTGGAATTGGTTGAGGAATTCCGTTATCCTGAGGAAGAAGAAGTTTGGGGGGCGCGTGGCTGTTTTTGTTCATAAATCAGAAGATGCACAGGCGATCACTATTCAGATCACCGAGAGCTTTCGGGTGGGGGATCATAGCG
>JAZAIZ010000382.1:0-12578 GCA_036230545.1 Myxococcota bacterium | reverse complement strand
GAGGTCCACCCTCTATCCAAATGAACATAGAGGTCCACAGCACGGCCATGACTAAGCGCGCTCAAGTCCTGAGACTTCGCCAGAGCTTCGGTCTTCTCGGCCACCTCGCCGGTGAGTTCTTCCCGCTGAGCATCACTGAAAAAGGGATAATCAGCGACGCGCTCACCAAGGTCCTCAAGGGTGGTTAAAACTTTCGTAACACTCTTGAAACGTGCAGCGGCCTCCTTATTGCTTGTCGCGTCGCTAAGCGGAGTCGAGTTTTCAGCGATGACCTTATCCAGCGTCGCAATATGCTTGCGAATAATCCCGGACACAGAGTCGACATAAAGCTCCGGTTCGGGCACAACCATCGTCGCAATCCGATGCAGCGCTCCCGTCGCGAGAACGCCCTCATCCTGAATAAAGTGCTCAATTACTCGCACCAGTGTATTCACCTCCCCGGCGTCGCTAATATATCTCCCATACTTCTTAGCCTGGTCTACACTGAGCCCTGCGGCCTCAATCGCGTCAACAATAGACTCCTCCGGTAGAGCTACAATTTGCGCCAGTTCCTCCTCCCCAAACACCTGACGGAGAATAAGCTGTTGTTCACCCCGCTGGGCCACTTCACTCTCATGAAACTCCGTCCCGTAGGCGTTGTTTACCCGAGCCACAAACGCGTTGTTCATTCCCTTCCAACGCAACTCCTCGTCAATGATTCGAGACTCAACCCTGAGTTCCTTAAACTCACTTTTCCCCTCCGCATCCACAACCCGGTCAACAGCGGCGGAAACCTGGGTGCGCTCATCTCCAAAAAGCGGGACAGACTTTTGGCGAGTTCTCATACTGACCTCATGTAGCCCGCCCTCCTCTTCTTTAATCGCAGTAGCCACGACAGACTGAAAACTCTGGTCGTGCAGAGTAATCCCCGCATCCTTTAGCAACTTTTCCTGACATCTCGCCTGCGGACCGGTGGTCCAGCCCCGGTCGAGGGTGAGCCAAAGAGATAGCGCATCTTCGGGCTTGAGATGCTCAAAATCAATAGCCTGCTCAAGGGCCTCCCGCTTACCGTTGAGGTCTGCGATCAACTTCTCTTTGTGCTCCTTGTTAGCTTCGAGTTCCAGAATCGGGTCGTCCGCGGCCAGGTCCAATCCATGCAGGACGTCCTTATGAAGCTTCTCTCCCTGCTTGAAGCGCAGACCGAGATCTTTCTTGCTCATTCCCCCCGTGGCGGGAGCGCCGTTGGCCAAAAGGTAATTTCCAGCATCGGCAACCACCCCCTCATAGAAGCCGCTCTCAGTGCTGAACGCCACGTGGTCACTGGTCATCTTCGCCAACTGGATAAGGGCTCCAAGCCCCGCACGACCGTTGGCAGCCAGGAACGCGTCGAGGTGTGTCGCCGCCTCAACATCGGTTTCACTCTCTTTAATCTTTGCGATAAGCGCGTTGATTATTCGCGCCCGAATATCATGCTCACCGGCAATCTCCTCAATCCTCTCCGCAGCGGTGTCTCTGATATCCACAATGTCCTGCGGGGTAAAACGAACGGTCGCCTCAACTCGTCGGCTCCGCAAATTAAACATGGAGTCCCGAAGCCCCTTCGCCTCTTCCACCGCCGGTTCCACCAGGCCTGCGCCCAGATCTTTGTTCAAGAGCCGCACCATATGGGAAGCGTACTCGTCACCTCGCACCTTCGTGTCCGAGAAATAGGCTGTGGCGGTATAACCATCGAAGGTCGTGTCAAACTTCTTCGGACCTTTTGCGACCGTTGAAAAATTAAGGCTTCCCGACACGCCGTTCTCTTCGTTCCCACTGAGAATGGTTCGTCGCTCCCTTGAGTGTGTGAAGGTCTTTTGGTTTGCGGTCGTCTTCCCGTCCGACACCATCCCGGCACTTCGGGTGTGAGCACTTCGAATACCGCTCGTGAGAAAAAGCCACCCGGCTTTCGCAGACGCTGCCCGCTGTCGACTGGTGATTCTACTAACCTTGAGGCGCTCCACCCCAGATGCAAACTCTCGGTCGATCTTGCGCAGATTGTGCTCCTCGGGGTTGAGCTTACCCGCCGTCAAGCCGCCAGGAAGTTGCCCTTTTAACGCAGCCTGATAGCCCCGCCGCCCCGCATCGGTGCTCATATCAAAGCGAAACTTCTGCCCAATCTGCTGCGCCAATGCCTGGGAGACGTAGGCATCGGCAATAAACGCGTCCGCGAAGAGCTTCGCCGCGACAACACGGGTGGGGATATACTCCACCTCCATAATATTCTCCGAGGGTTTATCCACGGTTAACTCAAAGTCTCCCGTCACACTGAAACGCGTCCCCATCTGCACAAAGAGCGCCATGCTCCCAAAGACCCCCGCATCAATGCTCCCACGCGTATCCACCTTGATGTGATCTCCCACTTGAATCTCACTGGGCTCACTCAAATCGGGTACCTTAATGGGCGCATCAATCAACGTCGCCCCCGCCAGATGATGCTTAAGCTTTCCACGAGCCTGCATCTCGGCGAGTGTCTACGTGCGATCTTCACTCAAGTGTGTGCTGTAATACACTTCACGATCACCGGAGAGAGCCAGACTTCCCCCAATCCCAAAGGGAACACCGCTCACAGAACCCAGCGTGTGGATAAAATCGGCCCCCGCAGAGCCCCCCACCTTTCGGGATGTCTCAACCTTGTACTCTCCAAAGTTGGGACTCTGCTCATCGGCGACCTTATCCCCCACCGTGGTGATCTGCTTCCCCCGAAAAGACGCAAAGCCCCCATAAGTTGTAAACGCCGTCGGCAGAATGCTCCCGCCCTGGGTGATGATCTGGTTGTTACGAGCGACGATGGTGATGTCATCGGCGCCCGCAAGAATGGCGCCCGTTCCTCCGGCATGAGTAGTCACATCCCCCACTGTGGTCGCCTGCATATCGCTAATC
Organism: Myxococcota bacterium; assembly: GCA_036230545.1. GTDB lineage: Bacteria > Myxococcota > XYA12-FULL-58-9 > XYA12-FULL-58-9 > JABJBS01 > CAXGXL01. The sequence continues at coordinate 9,680 of JAZAIZ010000382.1, read as the reverse complement.
CCGGCCATCCCGCGAGCCTTGTCACGAGTAATCGCCACATCAACATACGCTGTCGTCATGTGCCCGTCGGGCCGATTAATCGAGTAACGATATCCGAGGTCAAGGTGCTTAGCGGAGATCCCTCCACCGACCCCGTGTCCCACCTTCACGCCAGTCTCAGGATCCGTCTCACTAAACTCAATATCACCAACCAGCGCAGGCTTTCCGTCCCGACCAATGTGCAATCCACCGGACGCATGGGTCGCGGTGCCATCGTCTGCGTCAGACACCAGATAAGTGCCTTCAGCTCTGACACCATCCTGAAGGGAGATCCCAACCTTCCCCATCGCCTTACGGGAGCGCCCCTTAACACTTTTGTCATGGCTGATTCCCGCAGAGACCGCGACGTCTCTCTTCGCGGTGTCCACGGCCACCGATCCGCGACCACCCAGCGTGGTGGAGGTATCATCCTTGACCGTCTTCTTCTCACCGGACATCCCGGTACTCGCTTTAACCGTCGCCGTTCCATCATCAAAGGTCACCGAAGCTCCAGCGTCACCCCCGATTTTTTCGTGTCCCCCATCCTTGCTCTTGTCGACCTTCTCGCCCTTGGTAGTCCCTGAGATGGTCGTCTTGTCAGCGGAGAGATCCAACCCTACAGAGTGATCCTGGGCGAGGGCATTGCCATCAGCGTCAAGCACAGTGGACCCACCTCTAACACCGGCACTCGCACTGCTGTCGGTGAACCCTGCTGATAAACCACCCCGCTCTGTGGTTTTGGAGCCATCTTCCTTACCGACGGTTTTGCTCATATCCGTGGTGCCCTTAATGGCCGGATCCACCACATTAACATCCAGAACGTTCTTGGCCGTCGTCGCCACCGATCCCCCCTCATCGTCCTTCACGGTGTGGGCGTGGGTGTCGGTGAGCCCCACGGTGCCTTTATTGGTGTCGATCTTTAAATTGTCCGTATGAGTCGTTTCCTCGTTGTCGGTGGTGGTGCTTACCTTCACTCCAACATCCACCACCCCCTTCTCGTATTTGACCGCTTCAGAGACTGACGTGCTGGTCCCATCTTCCTCCTTCATGGTACGAGAATGATCAGCGCTTAGCCCGCTGATGACACCGTCCTTCTCAAACTTGACCTTGCCCCCAATAGTATCGGATGTCGAAGAACCATCCGCAGCCTTGTCAGTGACGGTAGCTGTTCCGGCTACGGCTATGTTTCCACTCGTTAGGTCCAGCCCGCCGCTCTTAGCGGTGGTGTGGGTGGAGCCGTCCTCACCAACGGTAGTCTCTCCGGTCTTTCCCGACACCGAAAGGTCGTGCCTGCCATGAACAAATCCACCGCCCCCAGTTGTGGAGTTGCCATCCGCATCGGTGACAGTAGTCTCAGTCGACCCCGCGAGCGTGACATTGCCGGGCTTAATCGTGGCCTTGTTCGTCGTGGTGGTGGATGAGGATGATCCGTCGGCTGCGGTATCCGCAACGGTGGACTTCTTCTCCCCTGTGAGCGTGCCAACCTTATCCAGGGCTGTCCGAGCAACATCCTCAATATGAAGAGACGAGCCATCTCCCCGCTTAACCGCCCTCTTCTCGATCGTCGTCACATCGAGCTTCGCCTGCTCCTTGATATGCTGATCTTCCAAGTTATCAATTTCATCCGATTTAAAGGGCGTAAAAGCTCCCATCTTTTCTGGGGCTGCATCAGCATCTCTGCCCGCCTCATTCAGGGTAGGGTCCGGTCTTTCTCGATCAGGATCTCCAATCGTGGCGGTAGTCTCCCGCTCAAGGTGCACCTCTGCGTCCCCTTCAGTCTGAGTCGAGATCTCGTGGGTAGTGTGCTTCAGGCCACGCAGCTCACGGTCTACCTCGGCCCCAAGTACCGTAGTTCGCTCCACCTCAGGGCGGACGTCGGACGCCGTATCGGCGAGGGTAAAGGGAGCAGAAGTATCTACAGAACGGGCCGTGGGGGCATTTAAACCGTCCAGAGCGCCGCTGACCAGCTCCTTATGCGCATCGGTTCCTGCAAGAGTCTTGGCCATCTCCGCACGACTCGCCTGGTCTTTGGTGAGTGCTTCGTCTTCGAGCCCCTCGGAGTCTATTTTCGCTGGAACGGGGAGCGTAATTTGAATTCCTTCAGGCAGCACCTTATCCGCCCCACACCCATGAATCGCAACCAGCGCCGGGAGCATACTCTCGTCACCATAAGCCTCCATCGCGATCCTGCGAAGAGTCTCCCCCCCGTGAGTGGCGTAAGTAACCCCGGCTTCCGGAAGAACCTCATTCTCTTCCGGAATCGTTGGTAGAGTTGGCATCTTTGACGAGTCTTTGATTTTAGACATGATCTCCCCACATTCTTGACACGAGTGCCACCCCGAGCGCAGGCAGCGCCACGGGTACTTCCCTCTCCAAGAATTCCACAAGTCCATGTAAAATGGTAGTTATTGGGAAAAAAAGAGCTCCTGCTCCCACGGGACCTTGTGACCCTCCGCCAAGTGCTGCTAGGCTCTTTTCAAAGCAAGAGAGATATCTATATTTTCCGTTGAAGGGGAGGATACCTGTGGAACTCGAAACTGAAATAGAAGCCGTGCGCACCACCTTTAACGCATTTATTCAATCGGTCAAGGCTGGTGACTTCTCCTCCTACCTCAACCTCTATGATCCCGAGGTGGCCGCGGGAGTTAGCGAAGACCTCTTCGCGCGCAACAGCGATCGAGCCAAAGCCCACGCCTTTGAGTTCGATCTGGACCGCATTCAGTTTGACGGCCGATTCGCTACTGTAAGCTTCACCGTCAAACCAGGAGATGGCGCGACCGAACACGAGGATCAGTCAGAGATCACTCTCGTACGCAACGATGAACACTGGATGCTCTACGAAACCTGAGCCCAAATCCAAGGGATTCTTTAGTTGAATGTGCTCCGGGAGAACACCCCGAAGGCCTATTGCAGAAAGATGGGGAGGAGTCATCCCCAAAGAAGCCACGCCGTCTAACGCCGCTCACCCTCTGGAGACAACTTTCACAAACTCTCCCTGGCCGCTACTTTCGAAGGACCAGAGAGAGCAGATTTGAAACGCTTAGCCTCTCTCAAGCCTCAACATTTCGATATTTTAGTTCCTCAATAATTCGATGCTGACACCTGCTGGTCCAGCCCTTCTCCAGAGCCTTGATGAGGTCACTACGACCCTCGCGGTCCAAATCATCGGGGTTAAACGCCTTACGAAGAACCGGACGAAGAGCCTCACACTCCTTGATACGGGAGTTTCTCTCTTCATCAAACATCAGCGGATCGGTGCTGACCATCTCGGTCATGAGGTCCAAGCGCTTCTCAGCGACTTCCAGCTGCTTAAACCGGAGAGTCAGTTCCTTTTTGGTCATATCCCCGGAGATACGAGTCCCCTCATAGAGGGCCGTGGTCGCCGCGATTTTGTCCATTAATTGCTCAAGCGCACCGTTAACAGTCTTAATCTCCAGCTTGTGGTAGCCATCATTTAGAAGAACAGCCAGCACTCCCAGCCCCTCAAAGCCCTTCTTATTGATGAACTCAGCGACAGCCCGTCCTTGTTGAAGGCTGTTGTTTGCGACCCGCAAGGAGAAGAGAAAATCCTGAAGACTGCTTTTTCCAAAGCCGGTGCCCTTAAGAGCTGCGTCTACCTCAGTCTCATGAATCTCGCGGAGACGTACAATATCACCAGCCTTGAGACCATACTCAAGCTTGACCGAGCGATCGTGCCATTTATTGGGAAACTCATTTCCATCTCCCAATCCACTGAACCCTTCCCGAATGGGCTTGATAAAATGGTTTTGTAATTTCTCGCGTGTCACCTTCTGCTCGGAAACCTCGATCGCAACGTTAATGGATTCAACCTCGTTGCTGGAGTTCCTCTCGAGTGTCGTTGTCACACGCTGCTTGTCCTTTCGATCGGCCAGCCTGTTCCAGTGACGCTTCGCGATACTTGAATTGAAAACGCTCGTGTTGTTATCACCGTACTTCAATGTCTCGCCAAACACTTTCGTTCCGTTCAGGTTGGTGGAAACCCCCAGGAGCCCCGTGTCCTTCTTCAAGGCCTCCATGGCTCTTCGGGAAGACGCTGGCGTCCATCCTCTGTCAAGACCCGAGTAGAGGTCCACTGACGCAGGGTGCCCAATGGCACTGAGGTCGAGACTCTTCGACAACGCCTCCTTCTTCCCTTTCAGGTCCTTACGAAGCTCCGCTCTCTGCTCCTCATTATAAAAAGGATAGTCTTCAACCCTCTCACCCAACTTCTCAACGGACTTCTCAGTCTTGGACACCTTCTTAAAACGAGCCTTGACGTCCTTTCGAGCAGTCTTGTCGCCCAGCTGTGAAGCGCTAGAACTGATCGCGGCGTCAACAGCCCCAAGGCCTTTCTTCACCGCCCCAGAGACAGAATCAACGAAGAGCCTGGGTGCAGCGCTCCCAAGCCCCGCGATACGATGGAGAGCCCCAGTAGCGCTCACACCTTCATCCTGAATAAAGTGCTCAATCACCCTAACGAGTGTTCCTGCGTCACTTGAGCGACTAATAAAGGAGCCATATTTCCTGGACTTCTCCTCATTAAAACCAGCCGCTTTCAAGGCTTCCACAACCGATTGTTCCGACAGCCCAACGATCTCCACGAGGTCGCTGGCCTGCAGCACCTGACGAAGAATCAGCTGTTGATCACCCCGCTGGGCAACCTTACTCTCGCTAAACTCCGTTCCGTAAGCCTGGTTCACCTGCTTGACGAAAGTACTATTCATCCCTTTCCAGCGCAGTTCCTCATCGATGATACGAGTCTCAAGCGTAAGCTCCTTAAACTCGACGCTGCCATCCTTGTTCACGATCCTGTCGACCGCAGCCGACACCTGGGTACGCTCATCACCAAAGAGTGGGACCGCCTTCTGACGCGTTCGCATACTGACCTCATGCCTCGAGCCTGCCTCCTCTTTCACCGAGGTCGCCACAACCGACTGATATTTGTGGTCGTGGAGCGTGATGCCTGCATCCTTCAGAAGCTTCTCCTGACATCGTCCCTGAGGACCGCTCGTCCAACCTCTATCAAGAGTCAACCAGAGAGAGAGAGCGTCCTCAGCACTGAGATGCTCAAAGTCAATCGCCTTTTCAATCGCCTCTCTTTTGCCGTTAAGATCCGCAACCAATTTGTCCTTGCGCTCTTTGTTGTAATCGAGGTCCAGAATGGGGTCATCCTCAGCGAGGTCCAACCCATGGATAAGGTCCTTGTGCGCCTTTTCCCCCTGCTTGTACCGAGCTCCGAGGTCTTTCTTGCTCATGCCTGCAGTGGCTGGTGCTCCATTTGCAAGGAGGTAGGTCCCTGCGTCTGTGATAGCTCCCTCGTAAAACCCACTCTCCGTGTTGAAGAGGACTTCGTCACTGGTCATTTTGGCCAATTTTATGAGGACCCCAAGCCCCGCGCGGCCATTGCTCGCGAGAAACTGATCAAGGTAAGTCGCCGCCTCAACGTCTTTGCCACTCTCCTTAATCTTTGCAATGAGGCCGTTAATCTTAGCCTCTGAGACACCAAAGCTCTTGGCAGTCTCCACCACGGTGTCCGCATCGGTGTCTCTGATGTCCACGATATCCTGAGGCGTAAACCTCGCGGTTGCCTCTACCCGACGACTTCGAAGGTTGAAGAGCGAATCTCGAAGCCCCTTGGCCTCTTCCACCACTGGCTCTACCAAATCTGCCCCAAGGTCCTTGTTCAACAAGCGCACCATATTGGATGCGTACTCATCACCACGCACTTTAGTGTCCGAGAAGTAAGCGGTCGCCGTATAACCATCGAAGGACGTTTCATACTCTTTGGGGGCTTTGGTCACCGTTGAAAAGTTAAGACTGCCTGAGATCCCGTTCTCTTCATTGCCGCTGAGAACCGTACGTCGCTCCGTGGAGTGATTAAATGTCTTTTGATTTGCCGTCGTCTTGCCATCGGAGACCATTCCCATGCTTCGAGTTCGCGTATGTCGAACGCCGCTGGTCAGAAAGAGCCAGCCTGCTTTCGCGGCGGCGGCACGCTGTCGGCTCGTCATACGACTTACCTTAAGCCGCTCAACACCAGGCGCAAACTCCCGGTCAATCTTACGCAGGTTGTGCTCCGCAGGATCGAGCTTGGAGGCGCTGAGCCCACCAGGCAGTTTTCCTTTCAGAGCTTGCTGATACCCACGCCGGCCAGCCTCGGTGCTCAGGTCAAACCGAAATTTTTGGCCAATCTGCTGGGCCAGTGCCTGGGAGAGCGAAGCGTCCGCAATGAATGCATCGGCAAAAATCTTGGCCGCCACAACCCGAGTGGGCACATACTCCACTTCCATGATGTTCTCAGAGGGTTTCTCTACGGTCAACTCGAAATCGCCGGTGAGGTTAAAGCGGACTCCCGCTTGAGCAAATAGGGCAATGCTCCCAAACACTCCCGCGTCAATGCTTCCTCGAGTGTCGACCTTAATACAGTCGCCCACCTGAACTTCGCTGGGTTCACTCAAATCCGGTACCTTAAGAGGCGCATCAATCAACGTCACTCCAACCAGGTGACGCTTAAATTTTGCTCGTTCCTGCAGACCGGCGAGCGTCTTGGTGCGGTCTTCGCTAAGGTGCGTGCTGTACTGAATCTCCTTGTCCACCGAGACCGCGAGACTTCCACCAATCCCAAAGGGAACACCGCTAACCGAAGCTAGCGTATGAATGAAGTCTCCCCCCGCGGATCCCCCTGCCTTTCGAGAGGTCTCCACTTTGTACTCGCCGAAATTCGGACTTTTCTCATCGACAACCTTATCTCCAACGGTGGTGAGTTGCTTGCCTCGGAAAGAGGCGAAACCGCCATAGGTGGTAAACGAGGTTGGCAGGATGCTCCCGCCCTGGGTTATAATCTGATTGTCCCGCGCGACGACGGTAACGTCGTCTGCACCTGCGAGTAAAGCGCCAGTTGTCCCAGCGTGGGTTGTCATCTCACCAAGGGTCGTGGCTTGCATATCGCTGACCCCTGCCAGTGCACGGGCCTTATCACGGGTGATCGCAACGTCCACATAAGCTGTGGTCAAATGCCCATCGGGCCGGCTGATGGAGTAACGATAACCGATATCGAAGTTCTTAGCAGAGATCCCACCTCCAACACCGTGCCCTGTCTTAACTCCGCTTTCCTCACTGGTCTCGCTAAACTCAATATCACCGATAAGCGCGGGCTTGCCGTCCCTTCCAATGTGCAAACCACCGGAAGCGAGGGCGCTGGTCCCGTCCTCTGGGTCTGCCACCGCATAGGTGGCCTCAGCCCGGACACCATCCTGCAGCGAGATCCCAATCTTGCCCATAGCCTTGGATGATCGCCCTTTGACGTTCTGGTCGTGGCTAACCCCCGCTGACACAGAGATATCTCTTTTGGAGGTGTCAATCGCCACACCACCACGACCACCAACCGTCGTGGTTTTGCCGTCTTCCACCGTCTTTTTCGAACCAGACACCGCCGCGTTTGCTTTTAGGGAGGCCTCTCCGTCCTCAATGCTCACACCACCTCCGGCGGACCCACCAATCTTCTGGTAGCCCCCCTTGGTATCCTTCTCCATGTTTTCGGCTTTCGTGGTTGCGGAGAGGGTCGTTTTATTGGCACTCAGGTCAAGCCCAAGGGAGTGATCCTGAGTAAGACTGTCACCGTTGGCCTCAACGAGGGTCGCCCCTCCTTTGATGCCAGCGTTCAAGCTGCTGCTGGTCACTCCACCTGATAAGGCACCGCGACCTGTAGTCTTGGAGCCGTCGGCGTTGGTGACTGTCACGCTCTCTTCGGTGGAGCCTTTGACGGAGGAGTCCATCACATTTACATCGAGAGTATTTTTGCTGGTAAGACCAAGCGAGCTGCCATCGTCATCTTTCACGGTGTGCTTGTGTGAATCGGTGAGGCCAATGGTGCCTTTGTTGGTGTCTATCTTAATATTGCCCACGTGACTGGTGGACTCGTTGCCGCTGGTGCTGGATGACTTTGCGCCAACATCCACCACCCCTTTATCGTATTTGAAAGCCTGTGAGCTGGACTCAGTTCCCTCAGCCGTCTTCTCGGTGCTACCATGGTCTGCGCCTACCCCACTAATTGCCCCATCTTTCTCGAAGCGGATATTGCCCCCAAGGGTGTCGGAGGTGGAGGTGCCATCGGCGGCAGTGTCGCTGACGGTGACTCGGCCCTTGGCCAGGATGTTTGACGAAGTGAGATCAATCCCGCCGCTTTGGGCCGTTTTGTGAGTGGAGCCGTCCTCAGCCACGGTGGTCTCTGCACGTTTGCCAGAGGTCGCGAGGTAACTCTTCCCATGAATGAAAGACCCACCTGCTGTCGTAGAAGCCCCATCTGCTCCCGTGGAGGTGGACTCACTTGAACCAGTCAAGGTCACATTCCCCGACCCGGAGATAAAGGTCTTGTTGTTGGTGGTGGTGGACTCTGAAGAGCCGTCTGCCGCACTTTCGGTTACTGTCGTCTTCTTCTGGCCCGTGGTCGTGCCGAGTCGGTTGACGGTGGTGCTGGTCACATCTTCAATGTGCAGAGACGACCCGTCAGCGCGCTTAACCGCTTTCTTTTCGAGCTTCGAGACGTCAAGTTTGGCCTGGTCCTTGATACGGTCAAGCTGAAGGTTCTGAACGTCGTCTGCCTTGAAGGGCGTAAAAGCATCCATCAACTCGGGGTCTGCGTCGGCGTCCCGGCCTTCAGCGTCCAACGTCAACTCAGGTCGCTCGCGATCCGGGTTGCCGATGGTCGTGGTGTTGATGGTCTCCCAATGGACCTCAGCGTCACCCTCGGTTTGGGTCGAAATCTCGCGACCGGTGGTCTTTAGACCACCCAGCTCCCGGTCTACTTCAGCCCCCAGCACGGTAGTCCGCTCGGTCTCGGGTCGAACGTTGGGATCGGTTTCGGCGAGGTTGAAAGGAGTAGCTCTATCGATATTTCGCGTGGTTGAACTGTTCAAAGCCTCCATGGCTTTGTTCATGATGTTGGTGTGGGAGGTGGTGCCAGAGACAACCCTCGCCATGGAAGCGCGGCTGGCCTTCTCTTCGAGAAGCGCCGAGTCTTCGAGGTCCTCAGTGTCGATGATTGCAGGCGCCGGTAGAAACACCTGAACTCCCTTCCCGAGCACTCTGTCCGCGCCGCAGCCGTGAATCGCAACCAATGCCAGCACCATGCTCTCGTCGCCGTAGGCCTCCCGGGCTATTTCACGAAGGGTCTCTCCACCGTGGGTCGTGTAAGGGACCCCCGCTTCCGGGAGCGTCTCGTCCACCTCTTCGATGGTGGGTAACCTCTTTGCTTCCGCCTCCTTAGAGAAGAGGGATCCAGATCTTTTGCTTTCTATCGCAGGCGAGTCAGAAGATTCAGCGGCTGTTGATACAATGCTGGTCAGTGGGAGGAAGGAATCGTTGGTCAAAGGGGTCTTTGGCATAATTATTCTCTATTGCTATTCATATTGGTTTGCGCCCTTCTTCACGTCGGCCGCAACAAGTTCCATAGTGCAGATTCGATTGTCGGCTTCGATATCGAGGTGTTGCGTTAAATTAGCGAGCCCACGTGGCCCCGAGCCGCGTTCGCCCAAAAGGACGCGCTCGCGAAAGTTCGGAGACCTCTCCCGCGCCCACTGCAAGCGTAGGCATCCCCCCTAAACCCCTGTCTAAATAGTACTTTTACACAGTTGTGTTCTGACTGAGCGAACAGGTGTCCCATC
>JAZAIZ010000381.1:0-1969 GCA_036230545.1 Myxococcota bacterium | reverse complement strand
GGTTGATTTGACCCGACGGCTAAACAGCGAGCTCGTTTTTGGGCTGACCTTTCCTCTTCAGCTGACCGCCACGGGTGAAAAGATGGGGAAAACCGCAGGCGGTGCGGTTTGGCTGGAGGCTGACAAGCTCAAACCCTACGATTACTATCAGTATTGGGTAAATACCCACGATGACGATGTTGAGCGTATCCTCGGGCTCTTCACGTTTCTCCCGATGGATGAGATTCGGGCGGTTGCTCAGCTCGAGGGGGCAGATCTGAATGTCGCCAAGTCGATTCTCGCTTATGAGGCGACGGCGGTGGTTCATGGGACGGAGGAGGCTGCCAGCGCCCACGCAGCGGCTCAGGGGGCTTTTGGTGGGAGGGCGATTCCGGCGGGGATCTTGCCTTCGAGCGATGTCCCTCGTGAGGCGGCCGCGGACGCTGAGCAGATCCCCACTACCGAGGTGGAGCTCTCGTCCCTTGAGGCGGGGATCTTATTGGCGGATTTGATGCTCAACACGGGGCTCTCGGCATCCAAGAGCGCGGCCCGTCGCTTGATTGAGCAGGGAGCGGTGCGTTTGAATGACGAGCGAGTGCGTGACACCGCTTATCAGGTCTCTCTAAGGGATTTTAATGACTCGATTCTCTTAGTGCGGGCCGGAAAAAAGAAATTTCATCGCGTAGTGCTTGCCTAAAATCAGTCCCCGCCCGAAAATATAGGGGGGGGGATTGAATGGCGTTCAAGAAACATTATCCGGCGTGGGGTATCCTCGCGTTTATGCTTTTTATTTGCTTGCCGGAGATCCAGGCGGAGGCGGGGAGGCGTGAGGGCAGCCGGGATGCGGAGCAGCTGACGCTGCAATTGTCCAAGCCCGCCCGGTTCGGCGAGGTCCTGGTTCCGGCTCGCTTGTTGCGCTTAAGCGTCGTTGAGGGTGGCTTCGCCTTGGCGGATATTAAGACGATGTTTTTGGTGAGTAAGGTATCGGCCCGGGTGACAGAGTTGGGGGAGTTTGTGGCGACCCCGACCCTTGATTTAGTGGAGAAGAATCAAGCCGTGACCATTAGCGTTCGATACAGAGATAAGCTGTATCGGGCCCAGGGCATTACGACGACGATGCCTCCAAAGAAGGCTCCAGCGAAGATAGTTTCAAACAAAAAAGGATTTGAGGTGGAGCCGGAGCTAAGCAAGAGGCCTCGGGATGCTCAGCTAATCATGCGGGCGATTCGTCGTTATACCGGTGGGGTGATGCATTGTGGGCAGAGCGCTTTGCGCTATCGTTGGAAGACCGACGAACCAAAATTTATCCGGTGCGCCTGTCCTATCACCACAGCGTGGCGCCTGCCGAAGATCAAGAAGCCTTTGCGTTTAAGTATGGTGATTGAGCCGAAGCGTTCGGGGTTGTCGTTTACGGCGACCACAAGGGGAAGGGTTGCGGATTGTCGGGTGTGGGTTGGGGCTGAGCCGCCCAAGGGGGAGCCGCCTCTTATTAAGCGCTGATGGGGGCTTAGTGTGCAGGGAGTAGTTCTTCGTTGGGAACAACCACGGACATCTTTCCAACCCTGACCTTTGTCTTTCCTTTGGTGTCCACGGACTCGATGACGCCTATCTTGCCAGAGAAGAGCCCCGCGGTGACCCGAACTTTGTCTCCCTGGTTGAGGCTTTGAGCTTGGTGGCGTCGTTGCGTTTTTTCTTCTTGAATCTTTTTGTTGACCTCAATGAAGTCATTCTCTCGTGTCCAAGCGGCAAAGCGGTAGAGGGGAATTAGTGCGCCTATCCATCGATGAATCAGGTCTGCGAGGTCGGGCCCGAGCTGGATAGCGTCCGCTGTGGGGATAGAGGCACCCAGGGTCCAGGTATGCGTGGAGGTTTTCATGTCGGCGGCGTGGAGGGAGACGGTCTCCAGGGTGATATCCTGGGTGGGTTGCAGATCGTCGCCGATGCCAACTTGAGCTCCCGGAGGGAGCTCCTGGAGGAGCTCAAAAAACTT
>JAZAIZ010000380.1:0-2689 GCA_036230545.1 Myxococcota bacterium | reverse complement strand
GAGCCCCCCAATAACCAAATGTTCTCCAACGAAGCGCTCTCATCTTGTCCCCCGAGGATAAGAATCAACGCCCTTGCGCCACACAATCCGGTCAAACCGTCGTCGTTCAACCTGTCCCATAGTAGCCCGACTGAGGGACAACTCCAAATTCCCCCGGCATCTCGGCCCGCCTTGGCCAAACACCCAACGCCCCTCACAAAAAAAAACGCGACGAGTCGGTTTAACCAACCCGTCGCGTCAAAAACGAGACGTTTTCAGCGCGGTAGCGCTTTAGGCCGCCATCGAGTCGAGAAACTCTTTGTTGGTCTTGGTGTTTTTCATCTTAGAGAGGAGAAACTCCATGGAGTCAATGACGTTCAAGGGGTGTAAGAGCTGCCGCAAAATCCACACTCGATTCAACACATCCATGGCCAGCAGCATCTCTTCTTTTCGAGTCGCTGAGCGGTTAATGTCCATGCATGGGAAGATCCGCTTCTCCATCAATTTACGATCCAAGTGCAGCTCGCTGTTTCCGGTCCCCTTAAACTCTTCAAAGATGACCTCATCCATTCGGCTTCCGGTATCCACCAGAGCGGTCCCGATAATGGTCAGCGACCCGCCCTCCTCAACATTTCTGGCCGCACCAAAAAAGCGCTTGGGCTTGTGCAACGCGTTGGAATCCACACCACCGGAGAGAATCTTTCCTGAGGGAGGAACCACAGTGTTGTATGCGCGAGCAAGTCGAGTTACCGAATCGAGTAGAATAACAACATCACGACCATGCTCCACCAGACGCTTGGCCTTCTCAATCACCATCTCGGCAACCTGAACGTGACGCTGAGCAGGCTCATCAAAGGTACTGCTGATGACCTCACCCTGAACCCCACGAGCCATGTCCGTCACCTCCTCGGGGCGCTCATCAATGAGCAGCACGATCAACCATGAATCAGGATGGTTGGTGGAGATAGCCTTGGCCACGTTCTGCAAAAACACGGTCTTACCAGCTCGGGGAGGCGATACAATCAAAGAGCGCTGTCCCTTACCAATGGGAACCAGGAGATCGAGAATCCGCGTCGACATATCGCTGGGATCATGCTCCATGACAAAGCGCTCTGTCGGATAAAGGGGAGTCAGATTGTCAAAGAGAATCTTCTGGCGCGACTTCTCGGGCGCCTCAAAGTTCACCTTTTCAATCTTCAACATCGCATAATAACGCTCACCCTCCTTAGGGGGGCGAATCAATCCCGCGACCGTATCGCCGGTGCGGAGGTGCAATCGTCGAATCTGAGAGGGCGAAACATAAATATCATCAGGGCCCGGCAGGTAGTTGTAGTCGGGAGCTCTCAAGAAGCCAAATCCATCGGGGAGCGTCTCCAGAACCCCTTCAGAATAAACGGAACCGCCCTTGTCAGTCTGAGCCTGCAGAATGGCAAAGATGATGTCCTGCTTGCGCATCCCCGCGACACCATCGATGTCGAGCTTGATGGCGTATTTCGCCAGCTCCTGCGGTTTCATTTTCTTAAGTTGGTTCAGGTTAATAAGCTCACTGTCGCTCATGGAAATGCCTCTGACTTTGTAAGGGATGTGCCCGCTCACGCGAGCCCTGGTAGATAATTACTCTAATTGGATTATGTTCGAAAACTTATCTGGAAAAGGGAAATGAACCCCGAATACCTGCTCGCCATCCTGGCTGCTTGAATCAAGTCACAGCGGGAAAGCCATAACTTCAAGGGCGGTTTCGCACGAAGAAGGGAAGAACGTCAAGAAAAAAAGAAAAATGGCGAAAAGGGAAAAAGAAATGGAGGCCTTAGGAGATCGAGCGTTTTAAGCGCATCCGAATAAAGCGCTTCTTATCCACAAAAAACTCATCCTCCAGCAACGAAGGCAACACCGTCGACTCCCCGGAAAGGGTCCACTCCCGCTCGAAGAGGATCTCCAGCGCTCGCCGGGAGATTCGAGGCCCCGTCGCGTCGTCAAAAATGAGCTCGCTGATCTTGTCCACAAAGACACTCAGCACCTCATCAGAGACCTGCTGGGCGTCCACCCCCTGCTCCAGAAGATCCATCACCGCCCAACGAACATCATCACTGTGGTCGAACAAAAATGGCGCCAGGCTCGGCAACACGCGTTCGTCCCCCAGACTCTCCCCAAGTCCACGTACTAACTGGAGTTTTGCATCAGCGCTCCGGTAAGCGTCAGGCCCATGCCCCTCCAGGGCGTCGATAAACAAGCCGATCGCCTTCGAGTCCCCGCTCAAACGCCGGTAGGCCCTTAGAGCGTAGGTCAGCTGCTTTTCAACCCGAATATAGGCCTCCAAGGGCTTAATCGCGTCCTGCTCCGAAAAGTCCACCACCTGATCTTCAAGCCACTTTTTCTCTTCTTCATCTACAATAGTGCTGTTGGCGTTGACCGAAAAGCGCTTCAACGCTCCCGTGATAGCCTCGTCGCTTCCATCTTCAAGAAGACGCTCCAACTCCCGCACCCTAACGTCCGGTTGGGCATAGGGGTTGGTAGCAAGCTTAACCGCCTTCCCTATTTTCTTCTCTGAGAGGGGGCCCTTTCCCCAAAACTTCATCAATCCCATGGCAATAACTCCGTCAACTTTCAATTCCGATAACACAAATCCCCCGCTTTGCACCCCAAAAACCCATTTTCTTCAAGCGCGCTGCTTGCCTTCCGGCCCCCCACCTTCTATCCCCCTCCCGGGCCG
>JAZAIZ010000379.1:0-5055 GCA_036230545.1 Myxococcota bacterium | reverse complement strand
CTTAGCGCATTAGTCTGTCCTTGGACCTTAATGGCAATTCCTGGAGAATGCCGCGAGGGGTAAATATAACATAGCTTTTTCATATCTAGCTCCCCCTGAGGTCGATAGCTTGAAGGCCTGCAGACCCTATCACGCTGCCTGAAGAATCTCGACGATGCGAGCTGCGCTCTCTCCGTCGCCATAGAAAGCGGTTGATACCTTAAGTGGGGTGTCGGCCCATTCAAGGGCTTCCAGGATCATAGAAGTGTTGGCTCCCACGAGGCGGTTGCAGTCCGCCTCGACCAGTTCATTCCATTCGGTCTCATCTCTTAGGGTGACGCAGCGTTTCTGCAAAACATAGGCTTCCTTCTGAAGCCCGCCGGAGTCGGTCAGCACAAATCTGCAGTCTTTTAGGAGGCCGAGCATCTCAAAGTAAGACGCAGGTTTTTGTGTGACGACAGTGTCGGGGAGAGAGAGCCCTATCGTTTTAAGTGCTTTCTCTGTTCTTGGATGAATAGGAAGAACGATGGGGATCGGAGACTGCCTAAAACCTTCTAATATCCCCTTAAGGCGTGCGGGGTTATCGGTGTTTTCAGCTCGATGCAGCGTGGCGAGTGCAAAGGGACCGTCGATGGTGGGGGCGATGGCTTTGGAGCGATAGTAGAGAAGGGCGTCGACCATTACGTCCCCTACCACATGAACCCCTTTGGTGATCCCCTCTCGATGGAGAAACATTTCCGCGCTGCTGGAGGGGCAAAAGAGATGCGTGGAGATCGTGTCAGTGACTATGCGGTTAATCTCTTCGGGCATGGTGCGGTTATAACTTCGCAAGCCTGCTTCAACATGGGCGACGGGGAGGTGCAGTTTGACCGCTGCGAGGGCGCCGGCGAGGGTCGAGTTGGTGTCGCCGTAGAGCAGCACCAGATCAGGGGAGCGTGCCAAAAGTTCTTGCTCGATGCCGTGGAGCATTTTGCCCGTGGTTTCTCCATGCTGACCAGAGCCTATATTGAGGTTGACCGCGGGTGCAGGGATGTCCATTTGGTCAAAGAAAACCTGGCTCATTCCATTGTCATAATGTTGGCCGGTGTGAATGATCTCTTCAGTCAGTGCCGCGCCATTTTCCTGATTGGCCTTTGAGATTGCCCGACTGACCACCGCCGCCTTGACGAATTGGGGGCGGGCTCCAACCACCGTTACAATCTTCTTTGTTGCCACAATGAATTCCCCTCTAAACAGCCGGCCTCCAGCCGGGAAGTCCCCAGGAAGCGATGACGTGTTTGTCTACGGTGGCATAAGATGTGATGAGGATCAACCGGGCTGGATGGTGGGACGGGGCGTTTTAACTAACGATGCCTGGATCTCGCTCTTCGCCGGTCTCACTATGCAGAATGTCTGCTACCAGAAAGAGAGAGCCGGTCACCAAGACCATGCCGGCATCCTCTAGCGCACGCTCTTTCGCTGCTTCAAGCGCGTCTGATGCGGAGGGATATACTGCATGTCCCGGCTCTCTAAGCTTGAGGAGTTCCGAATGGGACAGGCTTCGCGAGACGCTGCTGGGGCATAGGTGAATCGACGCTGCCTTTTGGTCGAGCAGGCAAAGCATCTCCCCTGATGCCTTGGTGGCCAGCGCGGAGAACACCACATGCACGGGCTTTTTCCGCTTCTTAATGGTGTCCCAGAGTGCGCTAAGGGCGTGGGGGTTATGGGCTCCATCCAAAAGCACCGGAGGCTGTCCCAAGAGCTCTTGAAAGCGCCCTGGCCAGCGCCAGGTTTTTAGGGCCTCTTCAAAGTGGGTATCGCTTAGAGGGAATCCTAGCTCCCCAAGCACTTCACAAGCCACTCTGGCAGTCTCAACATTGGTTGCCTGAAACTCGGGTCGCGCATTGTCACTGACCAAGCCAGGTAACGTCGCGGTGCGCAGGGTGCTTGCCCTCTGCCTCGCTACCTCGTTCAGTACGCGCGCTGCCTCTGGTTTCTGGGGAGCCGACACCACCCACCCCTCATGGGGAATTACCCCCGCCTTCTCCGCTGCGATTTCGGCCAGTGTGTCACCAAGAAACATTTGGTGGTCCAGGGCAATGGGGGTGATGACAGAGAGCTTTTTAGGCACGACGTTGGTCGAGTCGAGCCGGCCCCCAAGTCCCACTTCCATCACCGCGATGTCCACTTCCTGCCGCTGAAACTCCAGGAGGGTCATGGCCGTTACACATTCAAAGAAGGTTGGAGGATAGTCACAATAATGCTCTGCCGCGCAGAGGGTTGCATAGTGCTCCACCACCTGCTTTTGAGAAATCTCCACTCCGTTGACGCGAACACGCTCCGTAAATCGCAGCAGGTGGGGGGAGGTATACAACCCCACTCGATAACCCGCTCGTTCAAGTGCGTGCGCAAGGAGCGAGCTGGTGGAGCCCTTGCCGTTGGTTCCCGCCACCACAACATGCTGCATGCTGTTTTGAGGGTTTCCCACCGCCTCAAGAAGCCGTGCGGTGTTTTCCAGGCCGAGCTTAATCCCCCCGTTGGTGCGGGGATAAAGATGCTCAAGAGCTGCAGAGTAGGAGGGATGCGCTTCAATGGTCATAAGACCTGGTTACCAACCCTATTTGGTGGTGATTGTAAAGACACCATCCCACCCAGGTTTCGGGGGCTGCTCTTTCATGGCTTCGCAGCGCTCAAGATACAGGGTGCAGACCTTATCTTCGGGGGCAATTTCCTCGAGTACCCGTGAAAAACATGTGGTGGCTGCGGTCCACCGTTGCGCTTTATAGTGTTGGAGTCCCTCGTCAAATCCATCGATGAGCGCCCTTTGTTGCGTCGAGGGCTCGCCAACCCCCAGCAGCTCGTAGATTCGAACTGGCTCCAGTTTGCCCTTCACCCGTACGCTGTCGAGCTCCCGAGCGAAAACTCCGCCCCCCGCTTTTTCATAGGTGGACTCGCTGATAATGATGTTGGTGCCATATTGCTTGTTAAGCCCTTCGAGCCTTGAACCCAGGTTCACGTTGTCGCCCATGACCGTATAGTCAAAGCGCACCTCCGAGCCCATATTGCCCACGGACATGGGCCCCGTGTTCACTCCTATGCCGATGTCCAGGTGGGGCAGCCCCCGCTGCTCCCAATCCACCTGCAGGGCTTTGAGCGAGACCATCATGTCGAGAGCGGTCTCGCAGGCTCGCGCGGCGTGGTCGGGGTGGGCGATGGGGGCACCAAAAATCGCCATAATCGCGTCGCCCATGTATTTGTCGAGGGTGCCGTCGTGTTTGAACACGATGTTGGTCATGGGGGTGAGGTATTCATTCAGCAAGGCAACGAGCTTCTCTGCCTCCAGGGTCTCGCTGATGCTGGTAAACCCGCGAATATCGCTGAAGAGCACCGTGCAGATGCGTTTCTCGCCTCCCAACTTTAACTTTCGGGGTTCCTCCAGCACCTCGTCTACCACGCTCTTGGTGAGGTAAAATTGAAAGGCGCTTCTGATTTTCCGCTTCTCCCGGCCCTCGGTCAGATAACCGTACACGTTAATACCAATGAAGATGCACACCACCTCGAGTAGTGGGTACACCGCGAGAAACCAATTGCCCGAGGGAAAAAGAACCAGGGAGTCGTATAGGTAAAGGCCGCCTCCCACCCCAAGGGTGACGAGCACCCCGCTCCAGGGCGGCATCCGTGGCAAAAGCAGGCCCAGCAAGAGCCCCACCAGCAGGTAGAGAATCGCCTCCAGGAGCGCCATACCGTAGAAGCGCTGCATAAATCGCCCGTCCAGCATATTTTGGATGGCCATCGCGTGGATATAGACCCCGGGGGTGGTGGGAGAGAAGGGGTTGGGGCGCAGGTCGTAGAGGCCCTGAGCCGTCATCCCAAAGAGCACTATCTTAGCGCGGTAGACCTCGGGAGAAACGGTCCCGTCAATAAAGTCGGCGACCGAATAGGTGGGGAAGTAGCGCTCAGGTGCCTGGTAATAATTGAGGAGCAGCTCTCCGTCGGGGGTAGTGGGGGCAGCACGGGGGCCACCAAACTCCACGCCAGAGAGAGTGTGAGGAAGAATCTCGCCGTCGAGTGGTCGTATCTCCGAGTCAAAGTATTGAGCCGCGGCGACCAGGCTGAGAGCCGGGTAGAGTTGGTCTCCGTAGCGATAGAGCAGCCCCAGGCGCCGAATGGGCCCATCCTGATCGGGAGCGGCGTTAAAATGACCAAAGGCCGCTGCTCCCTCGCTGAGAATGGGAAGGGGAGCGCGAACGGCGATGAGGTCTTCGTGGTTTAGTTGAAGATCTCGAATGTGTTTGTCCGGCAACGGTTTGATCAACGAGAGGGGCGTGTCTTCGAGGGATTGCTCCTCCCGCGAAAAGAGTTGGCTAAGCGCGGAGCGTTGAAGGGTCGCGAGACCTTCTCCGTGCTTTTCGGGGCTGACGCCCAGCAAATCTCGCTCTCGAAAGAAACAGAAATAGCCAAGGACCGTCCTGGAGTTTCGGGTGATGGCTGCGGCGAGGAGGGCTTCCGGAGACGGGGCGGGTTGGGTTGTTGTGCTCTTGTTGAGGGTTTGTCGGGCTTTCTCCAGTATCTCCCGTGCAGCAGCGTGGGCCTTTTGAGCTCCCGTGAGCGCTTCGAGGATGGCCTCGGAGGGCTGGCTTTTTAAACGGCGGGCGAGGGTTTGGACCGCCCGCTCCGCGCTGTCGTACTGCTGCTGAATCCGCTGCAGCTGAGTGTCCCATTCTGCTCGGTTCTGAAAGGATTCCTGTATGGGGTTCAAGCCCCCGGGGCCGGTTCGAGGCTGGGCCGTGTCGCTGAATACCGCATCAAACACGACCACTCGAGCTCCTTCCTCGGGCTCTCCTCCGGGGCCCCTTGTCGTGACGCTGTCCACAAAGTCCGCGATGACGCTCCTGTTCCAAGGCCACAGTCCAAAACGCTGAATGGATTTTTCATCGATGCCGGCAATGATGACTTGAGCCTCCGGGAGCTTGTCATCGGAGCGACTTCTAAATTTAAAGTCCAGCGCCTCGCGGTCGAGTCGCCGCAAAATCCCGCTGGGGGAGAGTGCGCCTTCCTCAATGAGGCTCATCTCGATAATCAGATGGGCCGCCGCAA
>JAZAIZ010000378.1:0-2794 GCA_036230545.1 Myxococcota bacterium | reverse complement strand
TCTTGAAAGCGCTCGTGGTGATCTTTCGCGAGGCAGCGGGCGAGGATGGGGTTGAGGCCCCAGGGATCGCTCTTTGGGAGGTCGAGGCTGCCGCTTTGGATGGCGAGGAGGGTCTCGCGCCAGTCGTCCCGCTTGAAGGGGGTGTGCCCGGTGAGCATCTCGTGGAGCAGCACCCCCAGTCCCCAGATGTCCGTCGCTCGGGTGTGGGGAGCGTTGGTGAGTTGCTCGGGGGCCCAGTAGTTGGGTGTCCCAAAGAGGCCCCCGGTGCTGGTTTGGTCGGTCCCGGTCTGAAGCTGGCCGGCCAGGCTGAAGTCGAGCAGGATCACCCCCTCGAGGCCCCTCTTATCGGGGATGATGACGTTGCTGGGCTTGAGGTCTCGGTGCAGGAGGCCCGAGCCGTGGGTTAACCTTAGGACCGAGGTGAGCCGCTCTGTGATGGTCACTGCGTCCCGGGGTGGCAGGGGCCCGAGGGTGGCGAGCACTGCCTCCAGGGTCTGGCCGGGGATGTATTCGGTGACGATGTAGAGCAGGCCCTCCGGGGTTTCGCCGCTGTCGAGGAGCACCGGGAGGTTGGGGTGGGCGAGGCTCAGGGCTTGGAGCTCCTGGGGGCCGAGGGTCCCGTCGATAAAGACCTTGAGGGCACCCTCCTGCCCGGTCAACCCGTTGCGAGCCCGGTAGACGTGGGTGGTGGCGCCGAGGCTGATGGTCTCTTCAAGGGCCCAGGGGCCCGCAGAGTGGGCCTGGGGTTGGTGAGAGGGGGCAGGTGTGGGCGTGGCTGGTGAGGTGTCCATGGCGTCCCCGCGGCCCTGAGTGGTTTCAGGGGTGAAGTCTTAAGTGACCGGCTTTGATTTTCCTTGAAGTGCCAGAGGGTTTCCTACTTGATTCGGCAGGGAGAGGGCAATTTTTTGGTGGGGAGAGGGAGGAATTCTAGAAGACCTGAGCCGGGTTACCGGCCCAGGCCTCTATCCTATTAGGGAATAT
Organism: Myxococcota bacterium; assembly: GCA_036230545.1. Classification (GTDB taxonomy): domain Bacteria; phylum Myxococcota; class XYA12-FULL-58-9; order XYA12-FULL-58-9; family JABJBS01; genus CAXGXL01. Next base: position 1,813 of record JAZAIZ010000378.1, on the reverse strand, counting down.
TCTATTCGTGGCTTAAGGCGCCACCGTCCATAGGGTGCGTTCGGGGTTTTTTACTTCCTGGGAAGCCTCCCCCGGAGAGCCTGGTTGAGGAGAACGTTGGCTCATTGTTGGCGACGTGGCTCATCTCCTCATTGTTGGCGGCGTGATTGGTCCCGTTTTATAGGTCCTACCAGTAATTATCGGTAAGCGACGGAGGGAGTTGTCGCAAAAGAGGGGCTTTGTTGGAGGAGCCGTCATTGTTGGCGAAAAAAAAGGCCCGGTTCACGTTTGTGAACCGGGCCTCTGAGGGGGGGGAGGGGCAGGTTATCCGTTCTTGCGTGCCCACTCTTGCAACTCAGGGACGTCTGATGTTGCGGGGTTAAACCAGTTGGCTTTTGCCGTCTTGATGACGTCGAGGAGTTGATTCTTGCGCGAGTAAACTTCGACTCCTTTGGCGACCAGAGTGTCGTCGCTGTCAGTCCAATAGGAGGCGGTGTGGGTGCCGGTGACGGTCTCTCGTTTGCCGTTGGGGGCTACACACTCGTATTCTGCTTCGATTTTTGTGTGTTTTTTGAAGACGTTCCAAAAACCGCCGGGGCTTGCACTTTGGCCGATTCCGTCGGGGTAGGATTTGCTGTAGAGGTCTGCTTTACAGGCGCATTTCATGGGGGGCTTCCTTATTCTTATGGCCGGCTGGAATTTTTTCCAAGGGCGGTATCATGGATTGTGACCAAAGGGTCTGTCTGTATCTAGTATCGGGGAAGCCAAGGCGGAAGTTGCTGCAATGCCCCCTTGTTTAAGCGGGTTTAAGCCCTTGGTCTCACGTGCTATGGGGCTGCTTATGAATAGCATTGTATCGACATTGGCGCCTCTGCTGAAAGCGGAGGGGATTGTGCACCGCATCGACCACGAGACTCTCTTAGTCCCTCTACCGGGGGGCTTTGGGGACCTGGAGGTGGCAGACCTGAATGAGGAGGAGGGGTTTATCGGGCTGGCTGGAGAGGACTGGCATATCAGCACCGACGACCTGGGTGAGGCCGCCGATTCCGGGAAGCCTGCTGAGAAAGCACTGCGTTTTATTCAGGAAATCTTTGCGGGGAGGTTCTTGTTGATTCAGGAAGAGGAGCCTGGTGAAGCACCGGTGAGGCTGATTGAGGATGATCTTGAGGTTTATGCCCAAGGGCTCCCGGAAGGGGTGCAGTATCGGGTTTTTCCGGCCCGGTGAGGGGGTCTACTCGATACGGAATCCGCAGTCCCATTGGGGGCTGGCGGTGGGGAAGCCCGATTGCGGCTCAATCTGCATGGTGACGTCGCCCCCGCAGGGCATGTCCCGACCTTTGTATTGTTGGGTTGATTGGCACCAGCTCCTGTCGAGGGCCTCGTTGGTGTGTTGGGACTTTAGCTTGTCGAGTTCAGCCTGGCTTTTGGCGTAGCGTTTAATGGGCTCGCAGGTCTTGGGGTAGTTGTACCAGGTTGTTCCTGAGAACCCGCTGGTCTCCACTTTTTCACAGTTCCAGTCGGGGTCATCCTTTGGGCACTCTCGCGCGGGGCTGTTCCAGGTGCAGAGCACATGGATCTGGTCAACGCAGCCTCCGCCGCACCCTCCGCCTGAGCCGGTGCCTTGTCCTGTAATCCCCAGCCCTTGAAAATCAACGATGACCGCGAGTAAAGCGACCACCGCTACAAAGCCTATTCCTGCCCTGAGTCCGCCATCGGTGTTGTTGTCATCTGACATGAATGTATCCTCCCGTGTGCAAGCTGCTGCAATTGAACTCTGGTTGTACAAGGAAGTTCAGGGTCTTCACAATAATCGAAGTCGAAATCACCAAGCACA